>CAZSPX010000048.1:0-16106 GCA_964608885.1 uncultured Anaerolineaceae bacterium
TTCGGAGGGTGGGGCGGAATTGAAAAAAGATTCTTATCAAATCCTCCCCGCCGCCTCGCCCCCACGAAAAACCCGCGGAGATCCGCCAGATCCATGGGAACAGCGTCCTCTAGCACAGAACTATCTTTTTTTCCTCGATATTGGGCACTCCCATTATAACCATCCGGAGGCGGTCCGCCGTGAGAATCGTGTACAATACCAACCACGGCCCAGCGGGATTCCCCGAACAGCATGACAAATGAGCAGAGGATGAGAGAGTTGTTGGCGCAGCTATACGGCGAGGACAGGGGTGGGGCCGTGCTGGGTCAATTAATGCAGGTCATCGACCATCACAGGGAGCGGCTCCCGCATGCCTCAGGAGGACTCAGCCAGGGCGACTCCCTACTCATCACCTACCCCGACCAGGTTCAAGCAGATGGCGTCCCCCCGCTCCAGGTGCTTGCGGAATTCTGTCGCCAGCATTGCGCGGGCATTCTGAGCGGCATCCACCTCCTGCCTTTCTACCCCTGGACCTCCGACGACGGTTTCTCGGTAGTGGATTATCGCACGGTGGCCCCCGAATACGGGAGCTGGGACAATATCGCTTCTCTCGCCGCCAAATTCCGTCTCATGTTCGATGCGGTCATCAATCATGCCTCGGTCGAGAGCGGTTGGTTCCAGCGTATGAAAACGGGAGATCCCCGGTACCGTGATTATTTCATCAACCCGCCTCCCGGTGCGGACCTCTCTCAGGTTGTGCGCCCGAGGGCGCTGCCCCTCCTGACCCCGTTCCAGACCTCTCGCGGCATCCAGCAATTTTGGACCACGTTCAGCGCCGACCAGGCTGATCTGAACTATAAGAACCCTGAAGTGTTGCTGCAGATTGTGGATATCCTCCTGCTGTACGTGGAGCGCGGCGCTCAGTTTCTCCGCATGGACGCCATCGCCTACCTCTGGAAGGAGCCCGGTACCTCCTGCGTCCACCTCCCGCAGACCCATGCCCTCATTCGTCTCTTCCGGGCAGTCCTGGATGAAGCAGCCCCGCATGTCTCCATCATCACCGAGACCAACGTGCCCCACGCCGAGAACATCTCTTACTTCGGGGATGGCACTGACGAGGCCCGGCTGGTTTATAACTTCACGCTGCCTCCCTTGGTCCTGTATTCTTTCCAGACCGGCTCCGTGCAGGCGCTGGTGGAATGGGCCCGCGGTCTCGAGCTGCCCTCCGGCGAGGTCACATTCTTCAACTTCCTCGCTTCCCACGACGGCATCGGCCTCAATCCTCTGCGCGGCATCCTCAGCGAAGAGGAGATCGGTGATGTAGTGTCCAGAGCTCAGGAGCACGGCGGGTTGGTGTCCTATAAGACCGTGGGGGATGGGGATCTGCTGCCTTATGAGCTGAACATCAGCTACTTCGATGCCCTGAACCCTCCCGGCGTGGGTGAACCCCTTTCTCTTCAGGTGGACCGGTTCCTTGCTGCCCATGCCATCCTGCTCGCACTGAAAGGCCTGCCGGGCATCTACTTCCACAGCCTGTTCGGTTCGCGCGGCTGGCCCGAGGGCGTCACAGCGACGGGGCGCAATCGCTCCATCAACCGCCAGAAATTTCAGCGCCTTGAGCTGGAAAGCGAGCTGGCCGACCCCGCCTCCCGCCGCGCGCAGGTCTTTGAACGTCTCAGCCATCTGCTGAAGATCCGCTCTCAGCACTCCGCCTTCCACCCCTTTGGGGGCCAGCAAGTGGTGCAGGCCGGGCCTGCAGTGTTTGGCCTGCTGCGCACCAGCCCCGATGAGAAGGAAAGGCTGCTCTGCCTGCAGAACATTAACCGTCGGGCACAGGTCCTCCCGCCAGGGGTTCTCGGTAGGCTTGGCCCCCATCCTCGTGACATCCTTACCGGCCGTGACGTTTCTGAAAGTGCCTCGCTCCTCATGCAGCCCTACGGAACCCTCTGGCTGGCATGACCCGTCTTATCGAAAGGAACCGCTATGCCCGAAGGTAATCCCCTGCCTCCTCACCGGATCGGATTCGTCTCCACCCGCTTTAGCAGCACCGATGGAGTTTCTCTGGAGACCCGCAAGTGGGCTCAGGTGCTCACGGAAAAGCGCCAGCAGTTGTTCTACTTTGCCGGCCTCTCGGATCTGCCCGAATCGATCAGCTATGTGGTCCCCGAGGCGCATTTCAAAGACCCTGATATCGAGGAGATCAGCCGTGTGGCTTACTCCTCCACGTCGCGCCCACCTGAGGTCTCGAAGCGCATCCACGAGCTGCGTGTCTATCTCAAGGAGCACCTCTACCGTTTCATCAAAAAGTTCGATATCGAGCTCCTGATCGTCGAGAATGCCCTGTCCATTCCCATGAACATTCCCCTCGGGTTGGCCCTCACGGAGGTCATCGCCGAGACCAGCATCCCCACCATCGGCCACCATCATGATTTCTCCTGGGAGCGCAAGCGCTTCCTCTCGAACTGCATTGGTGATTACCTGGAGATGGCCTTCCCGCCCAAGCTGCCCAGTATCCACCATGTGGTGATCAACTCGCTGGCGGGCGCCCAGTTGGGGCGCAGGCGCGGCATTTCCACCCTCATTATCCCCAACGTAATGGACTTCGAGAACCCTCCCGGCCCTCCGGATGATTACATCGCTTCGCTGCGCGCGGACCTGAATGTGGGGTCCGATGAATGCATGTTTCTTCAGCCCACACGCGTGGTGCGGCGGAAAGGCATCGAGCATGCGGTGGAGCTGATCCAGCGCCTGGGACTCAAGGGCCAGTTGGTGATCTCCCACGCCGCTGGCGACGAAGGGGATGTGTATGAAGCGCACGTGCGTAAGTTCGCCGAGATCCTTCACACCCCGGTCAACTTTGTGTCCGACCGGATCGAGCTGGAACGCGGTCTTCTGCCGGACTGGCGCAAAATCTACTCCCTGGGCGATGTGTACCGTCAGGCTGACCTGGTCACCTATCCCTCCTTGACCGAGGGCTTTGGAAATGCCTTTCTGGAGGCCATCTATTTCCAGCGGCCCTTGCTGGTCAACAACTATACGATCTATTCCACCGACATCAAGCCGCGCGGCTTTTGGGCGATCGAATTTGACGGCTTCATCACGGAAGACACGGTCAATGAGGTCCGGCAGGTCCTGGAAAAGCCGGAGCAGTTCCAGGACCGCCTGGAGATGAATTACCGGCTGGGGCGCAAGTTCTTCTCCTACTCTGTGCTGCGTCGCCAGTTGACGGCCCTGTTCTATTCATGCTTCGGAGAGGATGGCAATATTTGAGGATTGTCCTGCTTCACCATTCCGCCCCACCCGTGGTGGGCGGGGTGGAATCGGTCCTGGGGCATCATGCCCGCTTGATGGCTTCGGCGGGTCATGCCGTGAGCATCGTCGCCGCGCGCGGCGAGCCCACCGATATGCGCGTTCCCTTCGTTTCCATCCCCCTGGTGGATTCCCGCCATCCCGAGATCCTTGCGGCCAAGGAAAGCCTCGACGGCGGTGAGGTTCCCGCTCAGTTCCCTTCGCTGGTGAGCCGCCTGGTGGAGGAGCTCTCTGCTGCGCTGGAGGGCAGCGACCGCGTGATCGCGCACAATGTCTGCTCCCTCAACAAGAACCTGGCCCTCACCGCGGCCCTCTACGAGATGTCCCGGCAGGGGCAGCCAGGATGGATGATCCTCTGGCATCACGACCTCGCCTGGACCACGCCGCGCTATCGGGATGAGCTGCATCCGGGTTATCCCTGGGACCTCCTTCGCACTCCCTGGCCCAATGCGGTGCAAGTGACCATCTCGGAATTCCGCCGGAAGGAGCTGGCAGGATTGATGGGCATCCCTGATGGCAGCATCCATGTCGTGCCGAACGGCGTGGACCCCCCTGACTTCCTCAAGCTGGAGGAGCAGACCGCCGCGTTGGACCGCGAGCTGGGGATGTCGAACGCCTTTCCGCTCCTGCTCCTTCCGGTGCGGATTACGCCTCGCAAGAACCTGGAATTCGCCCTGCGCATGACGGCCGAGTTGCGCCGGCGATATCCCGGGGCGGCGCTGATCATTACCGGGCCGCCAGGACCGCATAACCCGAAGAACGCGGCCTACCTTCAGCTTCTGAAGGTTCTGCGCGGAGAGCTGGGCTTGGAGCAGGCCGTGCATTTCCTGGCCGAGGCCGCCGGTGCCCCGCTCCCCGAGGCTGTGGTGGCTGATCTCTATCGCCTGGCTGATGCGCTTTTCCTTCCCAGCCGGGAGGAAGGGTTTGGCATTCCTGTATTGGAGGCCGGACTGGCCGGGCTGCCGGCCTTTTGCGCGGATATCCCTCCGCTGCGCGAGCTGGGGGCAGGCGGTGCGGATTTCTTCCCGCTCGATGCATCCCCTGCTGAAGTGGCTGCGATGGTCGCAGATCGTCTGGAGGGCAGCCCCGTATTCCATCTTCGCCGGCGCGTCCGCACTGAATATACCTGGGACCGGATCTATCAGGAGAGGATCTCTTCCCTCCTGGAGGAGGGATAAGAGATGCCATCGAACTTGTTTCACAAGGTGATCGTCCCGCTTGTGCACGGCTGTGACAGCTCCGCCTCCCTGCGCGTAGCTCAATCTCTGGCAGGCGGAAGGGATATCCTTTTGGTGGGATTGGTACAGGTGGATTTGGGCGAATCGCTCAGCAAGGGCGCACTGCCGGCGCGTGAGGTGCGGCGGCAGATGCGGGAGCTGCGGGAGCGGCTGGGCGTCCGGGCAGACCAGCAGGTCCGCGTCTCCAACCGGCCTTGGGATGAGCTTGTCAAGATCGTGCAGGACGAGACGCCCGACCTGCTGATCCTGGAGGAGTGCCATGCTCTGACGCTGGGGATCAACATGAGCGATGCGCTGCGAACGCCTCCGTGCAGCGTGGCGGTGATCTCGGGCGAAGTTCCCGAGAAGATTAGCAGCCTGCTGGTGGCCCAGCGCGGCGGCCCCAGTTCCGAGCTCTCTCTGCGCATCGGCCTGTCCATTGCCGGGAGCGAGAACGCCGAGCTGACCACATTGCATGTGATACCGAACCAGGTACCGGCCTCGCAGGACGCTCCCTATGAGGGTATCTCGCGCGTGCTCAAGCACCTCCCGGCCATCCAGCGCATGGAGCTGTTCACCGATGACCCCGCCAATGCCATCCTGGGGGCCGCGCGCGATTGTGACCTCCTGATCATGGGCTCGACTGTCCGCCCGAGGGATGAGAAGGTGGGCATTGGGCCGATCGCGGAGTCCATCCTTGAGAAGCGCGGCAAAGGGACGTTGATTGTAAAGATTCTCGGCCCATTGACGGATGACCTGGAAAGCGCCCTGGTGGCTCGCAGCGCCATCTCGGTATTGGTGGACAAATGGTTCGCGGAGAACACCTACCACGCCGAGGAGTTCGCGGACCTGGAGGCGTTGGTGAGGAGGAAGCAGCGGCAGAACCTGAAGGTCAGCCTGGCGTTGCCTGCGCTCAACGAAGAGGAGACCGTCGGGGATGTGATCCGGACCGTCAAGGGCGCGCTCATGGATACTGTGCCCGTGCTGGACGAGATCGTGCTGATGGATTCGAATTCAACCGACCGGACACGCGACATCGCTGCTGGTCTGGGCGTGCCGGTTTATATCCACCAGCAGATCCTTCCCCGGCATGGGCCGCGGCGCGGGAAGGGCGAGGCCCTTTGGAAAAGTCTCTACGTGACCCACGGGGATATCATCCTCTGGATCGATACGGATATCGTCAACATCAGCGCCGGGTTTGTGTACGGCCTGCTGGGTCCTTTGCTCCTCAACCCGCGCATCCAGTTCATCAAAGGCTATTACCAGCGTCCGCTGAAAGTGGATGGGAAGATGCAGGCCAGCGGCGGTGGACGCGTCACGGAGCTGACCGCCCGGCCACTGTTGAACCTCTTCTACCCCGAGCTGTCCGGGATCATCCAGCCGCTTTCCGGTGAATATGGGGGCCGGCGCGCGGCGCTGGAGCAGATGCACTTTTCCTCGGGCTATGGGGTGGAGATCGGGCTGCTGATCGACATCTTCGAGAAATATGGCCTGGGCGGCCTTGCCCAGGTGGATCTAAGCGAGAGGATCCATCACAACCAGCCGCTTGAATCGCTGAGCAAGATGTCCTTTGCCATCATCCAGTCCGTGGTCCGCCGCCTGGAGCGCCGTTATGGGACGAATATCCTGGAGGATGTGAACAAGACCATGAAGCTGATCCGCTACGAGCAGGGCAGCCTGTTCCTGGAAGTGAACGAGATCGCTGAGATGGAAAGGCCGCCCATGTGCGACCTGCCTGAGTATGCCGCCCGCGATCGTTGAGGCCTATTTTTCCGCCCGGTGGATGGCAATGGTCCCGAACATCAGGCGCTGAAAGCTGACCTGGTGAAAGCCTGCAGTCTCCAGCCGGGAGGCGAGCTGTTCAGCGGCAAGGAAGCCTTCGCTGCTTTCGGGGAGATAGGTATAGGCCTCCCGGGTGCCCGTCAGGAGGCTGCCAAGTGCCGGGATGATGACGTGCATATGGAACCGGATGAAAGGCGAGAGCAGGCTGCGCCCTGGGCGGGTAGTGTCGAGGATCACAATGCGGCCTCCGGGCTTCAGCACGCGGTGCTGTTCCCGAAGGGCCTCCGGCAGATCATTTACGTTGCGCATCAGGAAGCCGGATACCACGGCATCGAAAGACCCGGCTCTGAAGGGCAGGGACAGGGCATCCGCCGCGGACCAGTCGAGCGAGCCCATGCGCTTGCCCACACGCATCATCTCCAGGGTGAAATCCGCGGCGGTCACCGAGGCTGCAGGCTGTTGAGCCCGGGCTTCGCGGGCCAGGTCTCCGGTCCCCGTTCCCAGGTCAAGAACGCGGTCTCCTGGCGAGAGGTGGGCCAGGCGGATCACCTGGCGCCGCCAGCGGACATCCTGGAAGCCTGTCATCAGGCGGTTCATCAGGTCATAGCGACTGGCAATGCGGGTGAACATGCCCTGGATGAAGCGGGCGCGTTCACGGCCCTCCAACTGCGTCATGTAAGCTCCTTGAGAAAACTCGTGCAATTATAAACGCGGGCGTTGTGATATACTGCCCGGCTCAGAAAGGGCAATATTCATCCGTGGATAATCGTTTTGATTGGCACGCCTGGGCGCTTGCGATCCGCCCCCGGACTCTCCCGGCGGCTGCGGCCGGGGTTGTGACAGGCTGCGCCCTGGCCTGGCGGGATGGCGTCTTCGAGTGGAAGGCGGCTCTGGTTTGCCTGCTGGCGGCATTATTGCTCCAGATCGGCAGCAATCTTGCCAACGATGTCTTTGATTTCGAGCGCGGCACCGATACTCCTGACCGCATAGGCCCGGTCCGTGTCACGCAGACGGGGCTGCTGAGTCCGGGGCAGGTCAAGGCGGGCATGGCAGTGGTGTTCGGTCTGGCTGCCCTGCTGGGTCTCTACCTTGCCTGGATCGGCGGCTGGCAGGTCGTCGTTGTCGGTGCTGCCGCGATCCTGGCGGCCATTGCCTATACCGGCGGGCCGTTCCCTTTGGGATATCACGGGCTTGGGGAGCTTTTTGTGTTTATCTTCTTTGGCTTGGCCGCGGTGGCAGGGACCTACTTTGTGCAGGCAGGGTCTGTCACCCCGGCGGCATGGTGGATGGCAATTCCTCCGGGGCTGATCATCACGGCCATCCTGGTTGTGAACAATCTTCGTGACCTGGAGAACGATCGCGAGGGAGGCAAGCGTACCCTGGCGGTGCGACTGGGAGACAGGGGGACCAGGGCCGAATACCTGATCTGTATGGTTGGGGCGTTCCTGGTCCTGGTTGTGCCCGCCGCGCTCGGGTTGATCCCCTGGTTCTCATTGTTGGCCTGGGGCGCGCTGCCCCTGGGGGTGGAAGCGGTCCATATTGTGTTGACACAAAAGGGCCGCCCCTTGAATGGGGCGCTTGCAGCCACGGGCCAGACCGCGTTACTTTTCAGTCTGCTGTTCTGGGCGGGGTTGTTCCTGGCCCGGTAGAGACTTGCTCAGGAGGGAGCGTTGGTGAATCTCCATGGGCACCAGCGGCGCTCCAGCCAGTCCACGGTGAAATACAGGCCGAGTCCCAGCAGGCTCATAACAACCACGCCTGCATACATGGCCGGATAGTTCAACAGGGTGCTGCCCTGGTAGTAGATGTAATACCCGAGCCCGCGCGTGGTTGCGAAGAGCTCCGCGATGTATAGAACGGCCACCGCCGTGCCCACGGATTGGCGCAGCGCAGTGAGGATGGCGGGCAGGCTGGCCGGGAGGTAGACGAACCGGAAGAGCGCCCGGCGGCCCGCCCCCAGGCTGCGCAGGCTCTGCAGAAGCTGTGGAGGGATGGAGGCTGCCTGGTCCCGCACCAGGACCAGGATCTGGAAAAAGAGGATCAAGAAGATGATGGCGATCTTGGCGGCATCTCCAATTCCCAGGAAGAGAAGGACAATGGGAACGAACACGACCTTTGGGATCGGGTACAGAAGATAGATCAGCGGAGAAAAGAAGCGGTTCCATCGAGTGGAGGCGCCGATTGCCAATCCCGCGGGCACGGCCAGCAGGACGGATAGCAAAGTCCCTGCCACAACCCTCCACAGCGAGGCCAGCGCGTGGATCAGCAGCCCATTCCCAAGCTCGGATAACAGCGCCACGACTACCTCGACGGGCGTGGGAAGGATGGGACGCCGGATCAGCATGGCTGCGAGCTGCCATGCGATCGCCAGGCCAAGGGCGGCCAGCAGCAGATCACGCCGCGATCTCATTGTCCATCTTTGCCCGCAGGCGCTGGAAAAGCTCGGAATATTCCGGATTGAGACGGAATTGTGGATCACCTGCACCTGGATTGCGGAAGCTCCGGGGCTCCCGGTTGGGTGGTGGGCCGAGCACGAGGATTTTCCGTCCCATCATGAGCGCTTCCTCGATGGAGTGGGTGATCAATACCAGTGTCAGCCCTTCTTCACGGCAGAGCTTAAGGGTTAATTCCTGAAGGTCTTCCCGGTTCACGGCGTCCAGCGAAGAAAAAGGCTCGTCCATGAGGAGCAGGTCGGGTTTCAACGCCAGGGTCCGGGCGATGGCCGCCCGCTGGCGCTGTCCACCCGAGATCTGCCCGGGATATTGGTTCGCGAGGTCGCTGATGCCCAGTCGTTCCAGCCAGGGAAGCACGTTCGGAAGTGGTGTATGCTCCCGCGGGGCATGAGTGCCGTCAGGGCCGTAAAAGTCCCGGACGCGCAGCCCCAGCTCTGTGTTCTGACGGATCGTTGCCCAGGGGAGAAGACCGTAGTCCTGCAGGATCAGGCCTGTGCGTGGCCGCGGCCTGGTAAGAGGGAAGCCGTCTACCTCGATCTCCCCGGCGCCGGGCATCAACAATCCCGCCAGCAGGTAGAGCAGGGTTGTTTTGCCGGAGCCCGAGGCTCCCAACACCGCCCAGGTTTCCCCATCACTCACTTCCCAGTTGAAATCCTGGAAGATGAGCGATCTGCCCGGATAGGCAAAGGTGAGCTGGCGGGTAAGGATCATGTACGGGCTCTGCGTGTAATTACATTGGTCAAGGAAGCAGGGCAGGGTTCACTGAGATCGCATAGGGTATATCCGCGTTGAGCATGCCCTTTCCCTTGGCCCATTCCATGGCATCGTTCCATTCCGCCTCAGTGGGGACACCTGCAGCGGGGAAAGGCGGCACCTGATACTTGCCGATCAATGGCTCGGGGACGAGCTTTTGCTCGCTCAGGAGGGCGGTGTACTTTGCCGGGTCGCGATTGAGCAGGACGGTCGCATCCTCGATAGCGGAGAGGAAGATGCGAATGGCCTCCGGCTGTGAGTCAATAACCTGCTTGCGGAAGGAGATTACGCTGAAGCCGTATTCCGGGTGAGAGGAATCATCC
This sequence comes from uncultured Anaerolineaceae bacterium, assembly GCA_964608885.1. Taxonomy (GTDB): domain Bacteria; phylum Chloroflexota; class Anaerolineae; order Anaerolineales; family Villigracilaceae; genus JACPVF01. The sequence continues at coordinate 9,817 of CAZSPX010000048.1, forward strand.
GTGACGATCTTCGCGCCCTGGAGCACCGCGAGGGAGGCAAGTGGATCGGGCAGGACACCTGCCTTAAGCTCGCCCGAAGCAAGCAGCGCCATGCGGTCCGGGATCTTCGGTACCGCGAGGGTCTTGATCTCCTCCGCGCTCAGGCCTTCTGATCGGAGCAGGCGTTCGGTGACATACTCGATCACGGTCCCCTGTGAGACGCCGATCTCCACACCTTTGAGTTGGTTTGGAGTGGAAATCCCACTTTGGCCGGAGGCAAGGATGAAGAAATGGCCATAACCTTCGGTCGGCCGCAGGGCGTAGCGGACCACTTGCATCTGCATGGTGTCCTTGTTGAAAAGCATGACGGCCAGCGTCTCATTGATGGTCCCATCAACCTGGCCCGCGCTCAGGAGTTGGTCACGCTCGGGGGCGGAGGCGACGGGAACGAATTCAACGGTCAATCCCTTTTTTGCAAAGAGTCCCTCCTGCTGGGCCACATACATGGGCAGGGCATCGATGATGGGGAGCACCGCGATCCGCAGCGTGGCTGGCCGGGAGGGGGCTGGAGCACAGGCGGCCAGAAGCGGGAGGATCAACAGGCACAATACCCACTTGGATAAATTTCGGGTCAACATGGAGGGCTCTCCTGGGATGGAAGTTTCCAGACAAAAAACAGGCATATTGTACAAAAAGACGGCAGAGCCATGATGTGCCTGCCGTCCTGATTTATAACGCCGATTGTCAGTTTTGGGCGAAGGTTTCGATGAGCAATCTGAAGTTGCCGCCCACGGGGTATAGGATCGGGCAGGTGCAGCCGCGCTTTTTGTATTCCTCCACCTTTCGCAGGGCCTCTTCCGGAGTCCCGGAAGCGGTGATGCGGTCCACAAGCTCGTCCGGGACGAGGTCCTTGGCCTTCATGATCTGTTCTTTGGTGGCAGGCCAGCCCAGGATGGACTGGATCTGCTGCACCACCTCTTTTGAAACACCGGAGGCCTTGGCGATGTGGGGCTGCTGGGCAAGGTACTGGCAGAGCAGCATCTTGGTCGTGTCGATGGCGCGTTCGTGATCTTCGTCCACAGAACAAACGATGAGCTGGGGGCGGTCGAGATCATCGAGGGTGCGGCCTGCCTTTCGTGCTCCCTTATCCAGCATCTCCAGCGCGCGGTCATTATATTCGGGCGGGACACAATAGTTCATCACGCAGCCGTCGGCGATCTCACCGGTCATTTCCATCATCAGATCGCCGGTCGCGCCGATCATGATGGGGATGTTGCGCGGCTCGCGCCGTCCGTGCACTACATCCAGCTCGATATCTTGCACGTGATGGAACTCCCCGTGAAAAGTGACGCGCTCCATGTTCAGCAGCCGGCGCATCACCTCCACGGTCTCGCGCATGGCTGTAAGGGGCTTTTTTCGATCAATGCCTACATTGGTTGCCAGCGGGTCCCACCAGGCGCCGATTCCACAGATCACCCGGTCGGGGGCAAGGTCGTCCAGCGTGAGGAAGGTGGCAGCCAGCAGGCCGATGTTACGCGTCCAGTTATTGATGACGCCCGAGCCCACCTTGAGCCTTTCGGTGACGGCCGCATAGGCCGCCATGGGGACAATGGCATCCCGGACCAGGCGCGACTCTGCCTGCCAAACGGCCTCGAAGCCGCGCTCCTCGGCATAGCGGACATAATCAAGCCCATCCCTCAGGTTGTGGGAGTCCTGCAAATAGAGTGCCACTCTTTCCATGCGCTATCCTCCTCGATGTGCGTGATGATGGCGGATGAAGATCAACCGGCGCAGATATCATTGAAAACCGGATAAGAGTGGTCATTATACCTGAAAGGAATTTCTGCCCGAAGGGTGACCGGTCACCGGGACGTTTTTACTCCCGGATGAGGAGCTTCATCATCTTGAGGTGGCACAGGATTCAACCTATACTAACCATGGAGATTTTCTTCGGAGGCTGGGAAAGAATCCTTGAACAGGAGAAGCGTCCAATGAATATACTGACTGATGAGAATGAGGCCAGACCCGGATTGAAGATCGAGGACTGCCGGGCCGCGCACCTTGTGGCCGGGGTCTATGCAGAATGCCTGCGCAGTGGCCCCAATGCCTGCGAGTACTCGATCCCCTTCGGCTATTGCTTCCTGTGCAAACATCCCCGCCTCAATGAGATCCTGGAACATACTGCAGAATTGGAAGCGGCTGAAACGGCGTAGTGCGGTTTCAGTTGCCATGGAAGTAAAAACCGTCCCCGCCTGCAGGCGGGGACGGTTTTTTTAATAAGGCATTTTGATCGCTGCGCTACAGCCGCGCCCACATTTTGGGAGCCAGCTCGCGTGAGCGGGCCGCCAGACGCTCCTCGTCCAGTGCCAGCACTTTCTTGCCCTGCATCAGGATCCGTCCGCGGCAGACCGTGGTATCCACGGTCGCGTCCACAAGGCCGAAGATCAGGTGACCGAGGAAGTTGGCCTCACTGAGAGGTGTGGGCGGCTGGTAATCGAGGATCGCCAGGTCAGCGGGGCGGCCGGGAGCGATCTCACCAAGCCGCAATCCGAACTGTCGCTCGGAGATCTTTGCATTGTTCTGCAGCAGAAGCTGGGGAGCCTCCAGGAAGGCGACCCGCGGGTCGCGGTTGGCAAGACGGTGCAGGAGGTACGCGCAGCGCATTTGCGACAGCATATCGGACGACATTCCATCAGTGCCGAGACCCACAAGGATGCCGCGCCGTAGGAGGTCGAAGAGCCGGGTCACACCCACGGCGTTGTTCATATTGGATTCGGGGTTGTGGACCACCACGGTACCGGTCGAGGCGATCCGGTCCATCTCTGATTCGTCGATATGAACGCAGTGCACAAAGATGGATTTCTCCCCGGTCACGCCCAGCTTCTCCAGCCTGTGAACGGTGGGGACCCCGTATTTCTCAATGGCATCCTCGCGGTCCGCGGCGTCCTCGGCAACATGGATGTGACAGCCAACCCCGGCGTCCTGTGCGATCCCCACGCATTTCTCCAGGGTCTCGTCCGAGAGAGTGAAGGAAGCGTGCAGACCCATCATGGCAGCGATCTGCCCGTCTCCCTTGCCGATCTTGCGGATGAAACGATCGTTCTCAGCGATCCCCCCGCCGGGGGTGTTCCGGTCGGAGACCTCGTAGCATAGGGAAGCCCGCAGACCGGCTCCCCGCACGGCATTTTCGATCAGGTCCAGCGAGCCATCCCGCATGGCCGGGGAGGCGTGATGGTCGATGATCGTGGTGGTACCGTTGCGGATGCATTCGATCATTGGGATTTGTGCCGAGAGGGTAATGTCCTCATCGCTCAGGGCCATATCGAGCTTCCACCACAGGCGTTCGAGGATTTCCACGAAGTTGGAAGCGGGCTCCCCGGGGATGGCCATGCCGCGCGCCATGGTGGAATAAAAGTGGTGATGGGTGCAGATGAAACCGGGCAGAATGATCTTCCCTGCGCAGTCCACAACAGAGGCCTCCGGGAAGCGCTGCCGCATCTCGGCGCTGCTCCCGACCGCGGCGACGTTCTCTCCTTCGGTCACAACGGAGGCGTTCCATATCACCTGGTTGTTCTCACCGAGGGTCGCGACAATACCGTTCTCGAATCGAATGGTCATGGTGGGTCCTTTCAGATGGGATGGCGGATCAGTTTTCCTGGAGGACCGCCAGCTCCTCAGGCGTGCGGATGCGCATATGGATGGCGCCGGTCATGCATTTCTGAGCACAGATGGAACAGCCGATGCAGAGGGCCGGGTCGGTGTGCGGATGGCCGTCGGCATCCAGGTGGATGGCCAGATACGGGCATCGCGCGCAATTGCCGCAAGAGACGCACATGGCAAAGTCCGCCTCCGAGACCTTCTTGACCGGAGAAAGCGCCATGAAGTCTGTGACCGGATGCGGCTGGGCGATCCCGATCAGCTCCTGCATGGACGCAATGCCGCGTTCGCGCATCATGTGGGCTGTGCCCGATTCCAAGTCACGGATGATGCCCACGCCGTGCTTGGTGGCAATGGTGCAGAATTGGACGGTCTTGACGCCCAGCGCAAGGAAGTCCATGGCAGCCTTATAGTTCATCGGGCCGCCATTTCCCGAGATCTCGATACCCTGGGGGACAGCCTGGGAGAGGGTCAGGTTGGAGATGGGGGTTACGCCCTCGCCGCTCATCCCGACCACCACGCCTTCTTCCCAGCTGCGTCCCGGGGCATGCCGGAAGGCCAGGGTGGGGAAGGAGTTGGCCAGGGTGATGCCGGCCTTCTTATGTGGATACCTGTCGAGGACCTGGCGAATGGCGCGCAGGATCGGGACGATGGAGGTCACGGCGGCGCTCAGCTTGAACAGCTTCGGGATATCGGGTGCGCCGATTTCCATGATCCAGTCGATGATCTTGGCCGTGAGGACAGCGTTCTGTGAGACGATATCACCTTCGGTTCCGTCGCCTCCCTGCGGACAGGAAAGCGAATACTCGATCGCCATCACCCCGGCGGCCTCCAGCTTGCGGGTGTTGGACTGCCAGCCCCTGTGGTCATGCTCATCATCACCGGTCACCGGGCCGCCTGTGGAGGCCATGGTAAGCCGGTCGGGCCAAAGCCTGACCAATTCCTCGATCTCGCAGCAGACCCGGTCGAGGGGATGGCCGGAGACATTATCGGCATTCCCGTACGTGTAAGGCCCGAAGGTGAACATATACTCGGAGGGGATGTGGATTGGGACGTTATCGAAGGCAGTCTTCATGACCCCGCCCGGCCAGCCACTGCGATAAGCCAGGTTCATCTGCTCCAGGCCGTCGGTGAGAGGTGAGGCGGAGAGCAGGTAGGGCGAATGGATTGTCCGCCCGAAGAATTCCGTCTCCAACGAGACCGGGACAGGATTGTAGCCTGGAAGTTGAAAATGGGATTTGATCCGTTTTTCCAGGACAGGTCCCGGCTTCTGATTGAGCCATGCATCGATCTGGAGAGCGGCGTTCTTGCCGGAGGCGACCGCCTCGACGACTGTGATGGGACCGTGCGCGATATCGCCGGCATAAAAAAGGCCGGGGGCGGTCTCACGCGGCAGGGCTGAGCGCATTCCGATCGCCATAACCACCTGGCTGTACCCGGTGCGGAGCGAATCGGTGCCGTCCACATCCGCCATATTGGCGGGTCTGAACGGGAGACCCTCCGGGAGCTGGACCCTGCGGGTCTCAAACCCTGTGATCCGGCCTCCAGAGGCCAGCAGGCGGGTCAGGCGGATGCGGCCGTTCACCTCGATATCGAAATCCACCAGCTCCTGGCGCTCGTGGCCGGTGAGGGGCATTTCAGACAGCTTCTCAAGCATGAACAGCTCTACATGCTCCGCTCCACACCCCCGGGCTGTGATGGCACAGTCCACTGCCGTCGCACCCCCGCCTACAATGGCGACACGTCCCTGCAGAGGATGGGCTTTGGGGTCCGAGAGAAGGTCGGCCATCTTAAGGGCCAGGTGCTCGTTCTCGATCCCCAGCTCAATCGGTTTCCAGAGGCCGGCCGTGATGCAGACCGCATCATAGCCCTCGGACAGAAGGGTTTTCGGATCGGGAATGGATGCGCCGGTCTTTGCTCTGATCGCGCCGGTGGAGAGCAGGTAGGCGATATCCTCCCGGACCATCTCCTTTGGCAGGCGGTGATCCGGGATCAGGTTCATCATCCCGCCCAGCTCCTTGCGGACCTCAAAGATCTCCACGCGGTAGCCCATCTGGCCCAGAGCCGCAGCTGCGCCCAGGCCGGCAGGCCCGCCGCCCACCACTGCGACCTTCCTGCCGTTGAGGGCCGGAGGCTCGATGGCGGGGATGCCCCCGAGTTGGCGCGCCTCGTGGATCAGGGCCGCTTGAACTGCAGGGATCTGGATGGCCCCGTCGAAGCGCTTGTGCGAGCAGGCCGCCATGCAGAATCGGTCCGGGCAGACCAATCCGCATACCCCGCCAAGGGGATTATTGCTCATGATCTCCGCAGCCGCGCGCTTAATGTCTGAAGGGTTGCCCACCCGGGCAGCCATGATGAAATCAAAGGGGGAACAATTGGCGGGACAAGCCTTGGTGCAGGGCTTTTCCTTGCAGTATTCGCACCGCAATAATTCCGCCTGAAGCTGGTGTCTGGTCATGAAGAGAGTATTCGTTGTGCCGTTCTTATCCATTGCGCACCTCGTTCAGACATGATCAATGATTTGTGTTCAAACCCACAAAATCATTATAGCATCCGGCCATTTTTGCCGAAATGAAAAACATCCTTATCCGCCCGGTTTTATGTCATATTTATTTTCGTGGATCAGATTTGTCTAATCCACTTTTGAAAAAAAA
>CAZSPX010000049.1:0-4100 GCA_964608885.1 uncultured Anaerolineaceae bacterium
AAGGGCATGACGAAGCTCGCTGGTCAGGACAAGGGCTGGAAGAGCGAAATGGCTGCCTTTGCGCGCACAATCCGCGAGGGAGGTGAGCCGCCCATCCCCTATGAGCAGCTGATCGGCGTGACCCGCGCTACCTTCGCAGCAGTGGAATCGATTCGCAGCGATCAGCCTGTCGGGATCGCATGAGCTATCTCACCGACCTCCGTCAGCACGTCGGCCACAGTCCGCTTCTCATCGTCGGCGCCTCGGTCTTCGTGCTGGATGAAAATAACCGTCTCCTGCTTCTCCTGCGCGTGGATAATCGCTGCTGGGGTCCCCCCGGCGGCGCCGTCGAGCCGGGCGAGGTCGTCGAGAACGCCGCCGCGCGTGAGACCCTCGAGGAGAGCGGTCTCGCCGTGCATGGCCTTGATCTCTTCGGCGTATTCTCCGGCGAGGAGCAGTTCTACCGCTACCCAAACGGCGACGAGGTTCACTTTGTGAACATCGCCTATCTGTGCAGGGAATATAACGGCGAAATAAGGCTCAGCCCCGAGCATACGGACTGGCGCTGGTTCCCGCTGGACGACATCCCCGAGCCCATCAGCCCGCCCATCATCCCCATCCTCAAGCAGTTGTCCGTGTACATGCAGAATCTGAAACGCCCCTGAGCCATGCCGCTCCCGCGCCCGCTCCTCCTCTTCAAGGTACTGAGCCAGTTGGGCCCCGGCCCGCTGGCGCTCAACGCGCTGTACCGCTTTGGTGTGCGGAGCGGGCACTACCGCCGCCTGGAGCAGAAGGCCTTGAAGCAGATCACGGGGCGGAAGTTCCCTTCGGAGTTTCGCATTTCTCTCAAGCTGCCGGACCGTTCTGTCCTCCTTCAGACCCTCGGCGAGGACGGCAAAGCCGCTCTCCTTGCCGAGGTCGAAGATATAGTTGCCGGTAAGGTGCGTCTCTTTGGTGCGGAGCCTGTACCTCTTCGGTTGATCCCGGAAGGGCCGCTCCAGCACTGGACGCATTATGAGCTTCATCCCGCCTGGTTGGAATCTTGTGGAGTGCCGGATGTCAAATTCCTGTGGGAGCCGGCCCGCTTTGGGTGGGCCTATGTGCTTGGACGTGCCTGGCACCTGACGCAGGATGACCGCTTCGCAACGGCCTTCTGGAAGTACTTTGAGGAATTCGCCGCGGCAAACCCTGCATATCTCGGCCCTCACTGGATGAACGGGCAGGAGGCGGCCCTGCGACTGATGGCGATGGTCTGGGCAGGAGAAGTCATGGGCCCGGCTCCCTCCTCGACACCCGGACGGTTATCAGCCCTCATCTGCTCCGTTGCGCAGCATGCAGCGCGTATTCCTCATACGCTGGTGTATGCCCGCTCTCAGAACAACAACCATCTGGTGACCGAGGCAGCCGGCCTTTACACGGCTGGCCGCGCATTGGGGAATCCATCCTGGCAGGCGCTCGGCTGGAACTGGCTGAACCGTGCGCTTCAGCGCCAGATCAGTGGGTACGGGGAGTACATCCAGCACTCCACCAACTATCACCGCCTTGTGCTTCATGCTGCCCTCTGGGTGGATTCCATCCGGGAGGAGCCCTGGCCGCATCCCACTCTTCAATCTCTGGAACGGGCCGCTCATTTCCTCTTTTCGATGCTGGATCCGGTCTCCGGTCAGGTCCCCAACCTGGGGGCCAATGATGGCGCGCTGATCCTTCCGCTCAGTTCCTCCCCTTATTCAGATTTCCGCCCCACGGTGCAGGCCGCCGCGCGGGCTTTCCTCAAGACGCAGATGTCCTCCGGCCCCTGGGATGAGACTTCTCTCTGGCTCGGGCTTGAGCCAGCCTCCCGTACCTACGAGCCGGAGCACTACCTCAGCGATAATCTGCGCGGCCGCGAATCCTGGGGCTACCTGCGCGCCTCGCGCTTTCCCAGCCGCCTCGGTCACATGGATCAGCTTCACCTGGACCTCTGGTGGCGCGGCCTGAACATCGCCCGCGATGCCGGGACGTACCTCTACAACGCCCCGCCTCCCTGGGATAATCCGCTCGTCTCCACGCGCGTCCACAACACCGTGACCGTGGATGGCCGCGACCAGATGACCCGCGGCGGCCGCTTCCTCGCCCTGGACTGGTTCCCTGCTTATTCGAAGATGAACGTCGAGAGCAATCCCACCATACTCCAAAAAGTCACAGCCTGGCACAGGGGTTATCCCGGCCTGCGGCATGAGCGCAGCGTGACCATCCGCAGCGGGGATCGCTGGCTGATCGAGGACACCCTCACGCCGCGCGGACCGGCCTCGCACGTTTATCGCCTCCACTGGCTGCTGCCAGATTGGGAGCTGGATGTACGCGAAGGACAGAGGTTGAGACTCCGCCTGAATTCGCCCTTTGGATGGGTTACCCTATCGCTGGCGGCCTCCGCGGAAGCGCCGCGCCTCGAGTCTTCCCCGCCCCGCCTGACAATCGCCCGCGCGGGGGAACTGGTCCATGGCCGGGGTGAAGTCCTTCCCTGGGAGGGTTGGGTTTCGCCCACCTATGGGGTTAAAATCCCTGCATTATCCGTAGCGGTGGAGGTCGCCACCGCCCGGCCTGTGACTTTCACAACCGAATTCGTTGTTCCCATTTGAAAGAAACGCTGGCGGGAAGATCCAGACCGAGGAGAGAGCATGCGAGTCCGTGCCGTTGGGATCCTGATCGAGAATGACCGGGTGGCTCTCATCGAGCGTCATCGCTCCGGCAGGCACTACTTTACCTTCCCCGGCGGGGGAGTGGATGCCGGCGAGACGCCTGAGCGGGCGGTCGTGCGTGAGATGGAGGAGGAAACCGGGCTGCGCGTAGTCGTATTGCGGAGGGTCGGGGAAGCCTGGTTCCGCAGCAACCGCCAGGAGTACTTCCTGGTCCAAACCATCGGCGGCGTGTTCGGCACCGGGACCGGCGAGGAATATCAGGCTGCCCCTCCGGAAAAGATCCGATTCTTCGGAACGTACCATCCCCTCTGGATGCCCGTAACGGAACTGCTCGACCACAATGTTTTACCGGTGGAGGTCGCCGGGATGGTCCTCCACTTCAGCCGCGCAGGCTGGCCTTCCGAGCCTTTCGAGATCCGCGAGGCGGTAGCCTAGTCTGCTCATATCCTCATGCATATCCTCATCATCCATCAGGCCTTTGCCTCCCTCGGTGAGCCTGGCGGCACGCGCCATTACGAGCTCTCACGCTATCTGGTCAGGCGAGGTCACCGCGTGACCGTCATTGCCAGCCCGGTCAGCTACATCACTGGCGGGACGACGGAGGCGGAGGGAGCCCATATCGAGGGGGTGACGATCCTGCGTGCCAGTGTGTACCGGGCCCATCACAAGTCCTTCATGCATCGCATGCTCGCTTTCTTCTCATTCATGCTCTCCTCTTTCTGGATCGGCCTCGGCGTGAGGGAGGTGGACCTGGTCTGGGGAACATCCCCGCCCATCTTTCAGGGCGTCACGGCCTGGGCACTGGCCAGGCTCAAAAGGGCTAAATTTCTCTTCGAAGTGCGCGATCTCTGGCCTCAGTTCGCCATCGCGGTGGGGGTGCTCAAGAGCCCTGTGCTCATCCGTCTCTCCGAGTGGCTGGAGCGCTTCCTCTATCGCGCCGCGGACCGGGTGATCGTCAACAGCCCGGCATATGTCCGGCATGTGGAAACGCACGGCGGGCGGCGCGTGGAGCTGGTCCCCAACAGCGCCGATCCGGCGATGTTCAACCCCTCCAGCCGGGGAATAGAGTATCGCCATGCGCACGACCTTGCAGAGAAGTATGTGGTCACCTACGCGGGTGCGCACGGCATGTCCAACGACCTGGATGTGGTGTTGGATGCGGCCCGCCTCCTCCAGGACCTGCCGCAGGTGCATATCGTGCTGGTGGGAGATGGCAAGGAGAAACCAGCCCTCGAAAAGCGGGCTGCTGCCCTGGGGCTTGCCAATATAAGCTTCCTGCCGCCCGTCCCGAAATCCGGGATGGCGGAGGCACTGGCTGCTTCGGATGCCTGCATCGCCATCCTGAAGCCGCTGGAGGAGTACAAAACCACCTATCCCAACAAGGTGTTCGACTACATGGCCGCCGGGCGGCCCGTGGTACTGGCCATTGATGGCGTCATCCGG
>CAZSPX010000049.1:4200-12677 GCA_964608885.1 uncultured Anaerolineaceae bacterium
GAAAGCTACGTCAAGCTGGTCAAATTGCAGGGCGAGTTTGTCTGGCACCAACACGAGGCCGAGGACGAGCTCTTTCTTGTTATCCGGGGAGAATTGGTGATCCGTCTGCGCGACCGCGAGCTGACCCTCCATCCGGGCCAGTTCGTAATTATCCCCCGCGGGGTGGAGCACCAGCCTTTTGCTGTGGAAGAAGTCCATGTACTTCTACTCGAGCCGAGAACCACCCTCAACACTGGCGATGTGAAAAACGAGCGCACCGTTGAGGCCGGCTGGATCTAGCAATGAAGGCTACCGCTGCCGCCATCGAAGAGATCCTGGAAGTTTTGGAGCGCACGCCGCAGATTCTGTCGCGCCTGGCCGCCTCCAGTTCCGCCGGGCAATTGGCCTTTGCTCCGGACGCCAAATCCTGGTCTGCACAGCAAGTGCTGGGGCATCTGCGAGCCTGCGCCGACCTGTGGACTCACTCCATCTATGCCATGCTGGCCGAGAAAGAGCCTGAGCTCCCGGATATCAATGAGAGGAAGTATGCGCGCGCCGCCGGTTATCCGGAGGTGTCCTTCCAGCATGCCCTGGCAGCCTTCTCCTTACAGCGCGAGAACCTGCTGCGTGTCATCCGCCTGCTCAAGCCTGAAGAGTGGGAGCGCGGCGCCCTGATCTCTGGACGCCGGCACACGGTCTTTACCCAGGTGCGCCGCCTGGCAAAGCACGAAGCCGATCACTGCGATCAGATCGAGGGGCTGTTGAAGTAATTGGTCTGTTCCGGGGGAACATTTGTCTGTAGGTTCACGTCCTGAGGGCAAATCCAGTTCGTTCTCTCAGGAGGAGAACCATGAACACTCGAAGCACCGCCCTTTTTTCACTGATCGCGCTTGGCGCGATCCTGCTTGCGGCCTGTGGAGCTCCCGCTGCGCCAGCCACCATGGCGCCAGCGGCCACCATGATGGCCCCCCTGGATGCCTACGGTTACGCCGAACCGCAGAGCATGGAGGCTTCCGGCGCAGCCGCGCCCGCCGAAGATTCCAAAGCCCTGGCTCTGCCAACCGCAGGGGTCATCAATACCGGGCAGGATATCAGTGCCGGTAACCCCGCCGCAGGGCGCATGATCATCAAGAACGCCGACATGCGCTTGATGGTGGAGGATACGGATGTCGCCATTGACCGCACCACGCAGCTGGTCGGCGACCTGGGGGGCTATATTGTCAGCTCACGAACCTGGGTGCAAGCCTACTACGAGTACAACCTGAAATATGCCAGCCTTACCATCGGCCTGCCCGTGGGGCAGTTCGAGCGGGGGCTGAGCAAGCTGCGCGCCCTTTCGGTGCAGGTGCTGGATGAGACCGCCTCCGGCGAGGATGTCACCGACCAGTACGTGGACCTTGAGTCACAGCTCACCAACCTGGAGGCGACCCGCGAGCGCATCAAGACCTTCCTGGATGATGCCAAGACCGTGGATGAGGCCCTGCGCATCAATCAGCAGCTCTCTGATATCGAGCGCCAGATCGAGCAGATCAAGGGACAGATCAACTACCTGCAGGACCGCTCCGCCTATTCCACCATCACTGTGAACTTCGAGCCCAAACTGCCGGAGCTGGTTAGCACGCCCACCCCCACACCTACGCCCATCCCCTGGAAGCCGGGCGATACCTTCAAGGATGCCAGGAAGACAGTCACCATTGCCTACCAGGGTATCGTTGATTTCCTGATCTGGGCCGGCGTGGTGCTGGTCCCCATTCTCCTGCCTCCCGTCCTGATCGTCTGGGCTTTGCTGAAGCTGCTGCGCCGCCGCAGCGTCAAACCGGGGTAGCCCCTCGTTCAATAAAAAAGGCCCTCGCCTGGGACCGGCGAGGGCCAGTTCATTATCCCATTCTTCCCGTGATGTACGCCTCGGTCAGCTCCTTCTCCGGGCGGGTGAAGAGGCTGTTGGTGGGGCCGAACTCTACCAGTTCGCCCAGCCAGAACAGACCGGTATGGTCCGAGACCCGCGCCGCCTGCTGCATGTTGTGCGTCACGATCACGATGGTGTAATCCTTCTTCAACTCTGCGATCAACTCCTCCACGTGAAGGGTCGCGATCGGGTCCAGCGCCGAGGTGGACTCGTCCATCAGGATAACCTCCGGCTCCACCGCGATGACCCGCGCGATGCACAGCCTCTGCTGTTCCCCCAGTGACAGGCTGAGCGCATTCTCCGCCAGGATGTCCTTGACCTCATCCCAGAGCACGGCTCGCCGCAGGCTGTTCTCCACCAGCTCGTCGAGCTGCTTCCTGCCCTCCACCCTGCTCATTACGCGCGGGCCGAAGGCCACATTGTCATAGATGGACTGGGGGAAGGGGTTGGGTTTTTGAAAGACCATCCCAACCCGCTGCCGCAGGCTCACCACATCCAGATCACCGTGGTAGATATCCTCGCCGTTCAGCAGGATCTTGCCTTCCACGCGCGTATCCGGGATCGTGTCGTTCATGCGGTTCAGGCAGCGCAGGAAGGTGGATTTGCCGCAGCCCGAAGGGCCGATCAGGGCGGTTACATGTCGCGGCTTGATCTCCAGGTTGATGTTCGAAAGCGCCCGGGAAGCGCCGTAATAGAAATCCAGTCCCTCGACGGTGAAAGCGGGTTGGTCCATGCGAGGGATTCTATCATCATTGCGATATAATCGAGCCGATGAACCCCCTTGCGCGCCGGTTTGGGCTGGTACTGATCCTTTCTTTATTCATTGTCTCCTGCGCTTCGTCCGGTTCCTCTCAGACTTCCCCTCAGGCTGCCTCCTATATCGAGAATAAGGGCTCCGATACCATTGTGAACCTCGCCCTTGCCTGGGCCGAGCAGTACCAGCAGGAGAACCCGGATGTCCGCATCTCTGTGACGGGTGGCGGAAGCGGCACAGGCATCGCTGCGCTGATCAACGGTACCGTGGATATCGCCAACGCCTCCCGGCAGATCAAGCCGGAGGAGATCGATGAGGCCAAAGCCAAAGGCGTGGACCCCGTCGAGTTCGTCATCGCACGCGATGCCATTGCCGTGATCGTCAACCCCTCCAATCCGGTCTCCCAACTGACCCTCCAGCAGATCTCCGATATCTACAGCGGTAAGATCAACAACTGGAGCGAGGTCGGCGGTGAGGATCGCCCCATCGTCCGCCTCTCCCGCGAGACCAATTCCGGCACACACGTGTATTTCCTGGAGACCGTGCTGCGCCTGAGCCAGAAGGACAACAAAACCCTCTTTGCGATGAACACCCTCCTGTTGCCCTCCTCGGAGGGTATCGTATATGAGGTGCGGCAGAATCCTAATGCCATCGGATATGACGGTCTCGGGTATGTGCCTCACGACCTCAAGATGATCGCCATTGCCAGCCGGGAGGGAGAACCGTACGTCCTGCCCTCGGCGGAGACCGTGAATGACGGCTCCTACGCGGTGGCGCGCGACCTGTATATGTACACCGCCGGTGAGCCGGGCGGGGCTGTCAAAACCTACCTGGATTGGATCCTCTCGCCCGCCGCCCAGGAGACCGTGACGCGGCTGGGCTTTGTGCCGGTCAAGTGACCTCGCTTCGTGGATCGGGAGATTTGATGGCGATGGTGGAAAAGAATGGAAAAGACTCTTAATTGGCGTGAGTTTGTCATCACCCGCCTGGTGCGGGCCTCGGGGTATTCGGTCATTGTTTTCGTGGCCCTTATATTTTTCTTCCTCCTGCGCGAGGGGATCCCGACACTGTCCGAGGTGCCCCTGCGGACCTTGTTCAGCCTGCGCTGGTATCCCATCGAGGATTATTTTGGCATCCTGCCGCTCATTACCGGCTCCCTCATTGTGACCGTGGGAGCAACTCTGGTTGCCGTGCCCTTCGGGATCGGGACGGCAGTGTACATCTCCGAGATCGCCCCTCGCTGGATGCGTGAGATCCTGAAGCCCCTGGTGGAGCTGTTGGGCGGTCTCCCCTCTGTGGTGTTGGGTTTCATTGGCATCCTGGTCCTTTCGCCTTTTCTCCGTTCCTTCCTGAACCTGCCCACCGGCCTGACCGCCTTCACGGGGGCTCTGCTCCTGGGCGGGATCGCTGTCCCCACAGTGGTTTCCGTCGCCGAGGATGCGCTGGATACCGTCCCGCGCTCCTACCGGGAGGGAGCATGGGCCCTGGGCGCCACCCGCTGGCAGACCATCTGGCGCGTCACTCTTCCGGCTGCCAGTTCCGGCGTCCTGACCGCGGTCATGCTGGGCATCGGGCGCGCCATCGGCGAGACGATGACGGTCATGATGGTCACTGGTAATGCGCCCGTGTTGGCCCTCACACCGGCCAGCCTGTTCTCTCCGGTCCGCACCATGACCGCCACCATCGCGGCCGAGATGGGCGAAGTGGCCAACGGCAGCGTCCACTACCATACGCTCTTCTTCATTGGCATGGTCCTGTTCATCATTTCCCTGATAGTCAATATCCTGGCCTCGAGCGTGGTGTTCCGGTCCAAGAAGCGCGCGGAGAGGATCCTCTCATGACCCGGCGGACTTTGCCCCTCAACCGCTATCTGACCGAGCGCCTCGGCTTCGGTTTCATCACACTGGTTGCCCTGCTGACGGTGGCTCCCATCATCGGGGTGATCATCTACATCCTGGTGAAAGGCGGCCCCGCCATTTCGTGGGAGTTCCTCACCGCCGCCCCCCGGAACGGGATGCGCGAAGGCGGCATCCTTCCGGCCATCGTGGGCACCCTCTACCTGACCTTGGGGACCGCCGTCTTCTCGGTCCCGTTGGGAATCGCCGCGGCCATCTATCTCTCCGAGTATTCCCCCGACTCCAAGTGGACCCGGCTGATCCGCCTCGCCATCATCAACCTGGCCGGCATCCCTTCTGTGGTGTACGGGCTGTTCGGGTTGGGTCTGTTCGTGCTCTTTCTTAATTTCGGGACCAGCATTCTGGCTGCTTCGCTGACCCTTTCCATCATGACCCTGCCGGTCATCATCAGCACCGCTGAGGAAGCCCTCCGGGCGGTTCCACAATCCTTCCGGACGGTGAGCATCTCCCTGGGAGGCACTCGCTGGCAGACCATTCAGCGGATCGTGCTGCCCCAGGCCCTTCCGGGAATCCTGACCGGCGTGATCCTGGGCCTGGAACGCGCCGCCGGCGAGACGGCGCCCATCCTGTTTACGGGCGCGGCCTTCTTCCTGCCGCAGCTTCCCCATTCGCCCCTGGATGCCACCATGGCCCTGCCCTATCATCTGTTCGTCATTTCCACCCAGGTGCCGGAAATGCCTCCCCAGATCCAGTATGGGACGGCGCTGGTCCTGCTTATCTTTGTGTTGACCATGAACATCACGGCCACACTCATTCGCTCGCGGGCGCGCCGCAACCGCCAGTGGTAAGCAGGGATCGCCTTGAAAATGGATAAGATCACCATCGAGAACCTTTCGCTCCAGTATGCTGATGGCACGGAATCACTGCGCAACATCAGCATGGGCATCCGCGAGAACGCCGTTACGGTGCTGTTTGGCCCGGCCGGCGGAGGGAAATCCACGCTCCTGCGCTGCCTCAACCGCCTCAATGACCTGACCGAGATCCGGGCCAGCTCGGGTCGCATCCTGATGGATGGCGAGAACATCATGGATCCCCGCACGGATGTGATCGCGCTGCGCCGCAAGGTCGGCATGGTGTTCGCCCGCCCGGTGGTGCTTCCCCTGAGCATCCGCGGAAATCTTACCTACGGTCTGGAACTGGCCGGCGAAAAACGCAGGTCCCGCCTGGATGAGGCCGTGGAGCGCGGCCTGAAGCTGGCCGCCATCTGGGATGAGGTCAAGGACCGGCTGGATGACCGCGCGGTTGATCTCTCCGGCGGTCAGCAGCAGCGCGTCTGCCTGGCGCGTGTGCTGGCACTCCAGCCCGAGGTCATCCTGCTGGATGAGCCCACCAGCGGCCTGGACCCGATCTCGACTTCCAAGGTGGAGGCGGCCCTTCAGGAGCTTAAAAAGGAATACACCATCGTGCTTGTGCCGCACTCCGTCCAGCAGGCGGCGCGCACGGCCGATTTCTCGGCTTTCTTCCTCCAGGGGGAACTGGTGGAGTATGGTGAGGGCAATACCATGTTCACCTCCCCGCGCCAGAAGCGCACCGAGGATTATGTGACCGGACGCTTTGGCTGAGCCCCGGCTATTAACCACCCCTTAACAATACTGCCCTTCCCTTCATGTTATATTGAGGGCCCATGTCTGAAACCGTGCTCGTCGTGGAAGACGAAACCGCCCTGCTCGAGACTCTGGCCTACTCCCTGAAGAAGGAAGGCTATGAGGTGCGCACCGCCTCGGATGGGCGCGCCGCCCTTGAATCGGCCCGCCAGTCCCCGCCCGACCTGATCGTCCTGGACATCATGCTTCCCGGGTTGGACGGATTCGAGGTCACCCGCATCCTGCGCCGCGAGATGTCCACACCCATTCTGATGCTGACCGCCCGCGATGATGAGATCGACCGCGTGGTGGGCCTGGAGGTGGGCGCCGATGATTACCTGACCAAGCCCTTCTCCATGCGTGAGCTGGCTGCGCGCGTCAAGGCCCAGCTCCGGCGTGCCCGGCTGCTCAAGGAGGAGCTGGAGAAAAGCCGCACGCTCCCTGCCTCCCCGCAGGATGTGTTGGAGTTCGGGGACCTGGTCATCAACCGCACCCGGGGCGAGGTGACCCTGGATGGCGTCCCGCTGTCACTGAAGCCCCAAGAGTACCAGCTCCTGCTGTTCTTCGCCGAGCACCGGGGGCAGATGCTCTCGCGTAACTTCGTCCTGGAGCGCGTCTGGGGCTGGGACTTCACCGGCGACAGCCGCACGGTGGACGTGCATGTGCGCTGGCTCAGGCAGAAGATTGAGCCCGACCCCGCCAATCCCCGGCGCATCGTCACGGTGCGCGGCGGGGGGTACCGTTTTGAGGGCTGAGCTTTACAGGGCAGCGGCGGATGGACCAGGTTCTCCTCATTGTTATCGTTCTTCTGGCGGCGGCGCTGGTCTGGTCGCTCTGGAGGTACGCTTCGCTGCGCCAGGCGTTGAGGGGCTATTCCTCCCTGCTGCGCCGGGCCGCGGATGGCGCCGAGCCTGTCTCGGCCCTGCCCTCGGATGTGGAGGGGCTTGAGAAACTCTCCAACGCGGTGCTCGCGCTGCGCACCGGCTTTGAGTTCCAACTCTCCATGCTGGAATCGGAGCGTGCCCGCCTGGCCGCCATGCTCGAGCAGATGACGGACGCGGTCCTGATCGTGGACCCGCAGGGCCGTGTGCAGTTCGCCAATCCGGCCGCCGAGCGTCTGACGCGGGCGGGCCTGATCGGGCGCTCCATTCCCGAGGTGCTGCGCCACCACCAACTGATCCAGGCCTGGCAGCGCAGTCACGAGAACGGCGAGGTGCAGGTCGAATCCGTGGAACTGCCCGCGACGCGCCAGTTCATCCAGATCATCGTCATCCCCGACCGGTATAACGCCGGGGGCAGCCTGCTCCTGCTGCAAGACCTGACACGCATCCGCCGGTTGGAGACGGTGCGCCGGGATTTCATCAGCAACCTGTCGCACGAACTGCGCACCCCGCTTGCCTCCGTCAAGGCACTGGCCGAGACTCTGGAAGAGGGCGCACTGGAGGACCCTCCCGCGGCGCGGCGCTTCCTCGACCTGATGCTCGTAGAGGTGGAGGCCCTCTCCCAGATGGTGGCAGAACTGCTCGAGCTCTCGCGCATCGAATCAGGCCAGGTGGCCCTCGATCTGCAGCCTGTATCTGCCGCGGACCTGATGGCCTCGGCGGCGCGGCGCATGCAGGTGCAGGCCGAGCGCGCAGGCGTGACCCTGCGCGTGGAATGCCCGGCCGGCCTGCCGCGCATGCGCGCGGATGTGCCGCGCCTTGAGCAGGTGCTGGTGAACCTGATCCATAATGGCATCAAGTTCACCCCGCCTGGCGGGGAGGTGGTGCTGGGGGCCCGCGGCTTGGAAGGCGCTCTGGAGCTGGAGGTGCGCGACAGCGGCGCAGGCATCCCCGAGGACGACCTGCCGCGTATCTTCGAGCGTTTCTACAAGACCGACCCCTCCCGCTCGGGGGGCGGCACGGGGCTGGGACTTTCCATTGCCCGGCACCTGGTGGAATCGCACGGGGGGCGCATCCGGGCCGAAAACGCTCCGGGCGGAGGCAGTCGCTTCCTCTTCACCATCCCGCTGGCCTGACATTTTTGTCGGCTGCTTGTTAGGGGATTCACAGGTCGCTATCACCCATTCCGCGATATGATGCACTTATGGATTTTGAGGCGATGAGTACGGTCTTTCTCTTTCTCTCCTTGTTGGCGCTGATCGTGGTGGTCGGGGTGGATGCACGCCGGAAACGCCGGTTGTACCTGCTCGAGCATAAATGATCCTGCGCGAAAGAAGGCCCCGGAGCCAGCCGGGGCCTTCTTTTTTTGGGTGCAGGTCCTGTTAGATCTGCCCGGATGAGCATGCCTTTCTATTCGATAGCCGCCGGATCGAGCACCTCGAAGGCGGTGTGCACGGG
>CAZSPX010000049.1:12777-15820 GCA_964608885.1 uncultured Anaerolineaceae bacterium
GTCATCGGGTTGTTGGTGAGCCAGCCGTGGCGCTCGACTGCGAAGCGCTCGAAGCGCTTGCCATCGAGGTCGGCAGGGACAGCCGAGAGGCGCGCGACGGTTCCATCACCGCCCGCCAGCGCCGGGTCCAGTCCGGGAGGCGGGTCGTAACTCACCACCAGCCTGCCGTCCTTGAGGGAAGCGGATTGCAGGGTATCCTGACGCGTCCCGACCCAGGGGATGGTCTTCTGCGCGTAATCGGGGTCTTTGGCGTTCTCGATGGCTGCCAGCCGGATGGCTTCCAGGAATTCCTCCCGGCTGGCTTTGGCCTGCCCCTGCTCCACGTTGGGGATTGCGTCCGTCTCAGCGGGGCGCACCTGCTTTCCGTCGATATCTACGGAGGGGTAGGTGGGCAGGATCTGGTAGGCCGAGGGGAAGGACTGCACCAGGCTGGTGAGTGAGGTGAAGTTGATGGAGAATTTTTTGAAGCCGTTGCTGAGGGTATCGAGGGCTCCAATGGCACCCCGATGAGGCGAGCCGACGGTGATGACCGCGCAGCAATCCCTCCAGCCGCCCAGCACCTCCAGGTAGTAGCGTGACACCAGCCCGCCCATGCTGTGACCGATCAGGATGACCTGGGCGTTCTTTGCGCCGCTCGAATCCCGCCAGCGGGGGAGCTGCGTTTCGATGAACTTCTGGAGCTTGCGCGCTGCGACACGATTATCGCGCCGCCAGTCGTAGGGAAAGGTGAAAAAGCTGGCCGAGTCAGAGGGCTGGTCGATGGAGCCCTGCTCGAGGCCGAAGAAGTCCGTGATGCCGCGAGTGATAACGGAGTAGCCGGCATGCTCGACAAGCGGGGGGATGGAGTGCAGGTCCTGGATCAGGCGGGCGGCGCGGACCCCGTCTCCGAGATCGTCCCTTTCCCAGTCATCGCCCCGGACGTCCAGCTCGGAGATCCGTTTTCCCAGGGTGCGGAGATGCTGCCAGAGAGCCTGGCCAGAGAGCGCCCAGAGGTCCTTGCCATCCTTCTGAAGCGTGCTGCCCATAATGCCCGGCAGCAGGATGATGAGATGAGGCATAAGCTTTGACATATGGAACTCCTCGGTATCAATGCAACCCGTAAACTCATGCGAGTTTACACCCAGCCCGGTAAAACAGGAGGAGAGCGCAGGGGGCAATTGCCTACAAGTCCATACCACCGGGGACGAGAAGGTGGGCGGCCTCGGATTTCTTTTCTTTCGAAAAAGGATCGAACCTTTATCAGATGTTAACAGGCTTTTCTCACGCCCTTAAAGTTCGGGGAGTAGGATACATGCATATGAACATGCAAATTGAACCCAATACCCTGTTATTAATATCAGCATCCCTTGGGATGGTGGTCGTCTGTGTTGTGGATTCCGTCCAAAAGCGCCGCAATTTTCTGAGGAACGGGAGTGCCAAATGACCCGGCATATCCTCGTCACCAATGATGATGGCGTGCTCGCGCCCGGCCTGCTTGCGCTGGCGCAGGAAATGCGCAATTTTGGGAAGGTGAGCATTCTCGCGCCGGACCGCAACTGGTCCGCAGGCGGGCACGTAAAGACCCTGGACCGCGCCCTGCGCGTCCGCCCGGTGCTGCTTCCCGACGGGACCCAGGCCTTCGCTGGAGATGGCGCGCCCTCGGATTGCGTCTCGCTGGCTGTATTGGGCTACTTCAAAGAGCCTGTTGATCTGGTCGTTTCGGGGATCAATATGGGTGCCAACCTGGGGCATGACGTGACCTACTCAGGGACCGTCACCGCGGCCATGGAAGCGGTCATCGCGGGAGTCCCCGGCATTGCCGTATCGCTCGAAATGGTGGAAGGCCATATGGGCGAAGTGGAATTTGGCCCGGCAGCCGCGGCGGCTGGCAAGGTGGTCAGGCAGGTGCTCGAGAACGGCCTTCCACAGGAGATCTTGTTAAATGTGAATGTGCCAGCCCTGCCTCGGGACCAGATCCGTGGGATCGCCGTCACCCGGCAGGGGTTGCGTGTCTATCACGACCGCCTGGATGAGCGCGTAGACCCGCGCGGCCGCGCCTATTACTGGATCGGCGGGGATGCACCCACGGGCGTGCCCGAACGGGGGACGGATGTGGGCGCGCTGGCGCAAGGGCTGGTCTCGGTCACGCCTTTGCAGCTTGACCTGACCGCTTACCGTGCACTGACCGACCTGAACACTTGGGCTTGGGAGGAGGCTTCTCTGGTGGGCGAGCTGATTCGAGGGGAAAAGCAGAGCAAAGTGCCTTACGAGGACTGATTTTTCCTACTTTTTTGCCCCCCGAGCTGCCCCGGACTCTGGCGTTCAAACACCAGAGTCCGGACCGATTAAGCGGCGGGAATCTTTAACAAGACGTTAACTTAACCTTCTTTTGTCATTAAAAGCCGGTTGATAACATGGCAGTGTAGAAAAATCAAAGGAGAAGAAAAAGAATGAGACGATTTGTTCGACCGATCCTGTTCGTGATGGCCGCCATGAGCATTTTACTGGCTGCCTGTGGTGGGGCTGCAACGCCGGCCGTTCCCGTAACCAGCAATACCCAGGCTCCTGAGGTACAGGTCCCTGCCGCGGTGGATACGCCAGCCGCACAGGCGCCTGCGGCCGGCTCGATTACCATCAATGGTGCGGGCGCGACCTTTCCCTTCCCGCTCTACAGCAAGTGGTTCTATGACTACGCCTTCGTGGATTCGTCGGCGAAGTTCAATTACCAGTCCATCGGCTCGGGTGGAGGCATCAAGCAGATCACCGAGAAGACCGTGGATTTCGGAGCTTCGGATGCGATCCTGAACGAGGAACAGTATGCAGCAGCCCAGGGGATCCAGATGTTCCCCACTGTGGCAGGTGCTGAGGCGATCGTGGTCAACCTGAAAGACGCCGACGGGAATCCCCTCACGACCCCGATCAAGTTCCCCTACACCTCGGTGGCCGAGATCTTCCTAGGCAAGATTACGAAATGGAATGACCCGGTCCTGACCGCGGCCAACCCGGATATCAAGCTCCCCGACCAGGACATCATCGTGGTCCACCGCTCGGACGGCTCCGGCAC
>CAZSPX010000050.1:0-15436 GCA_964608885.1 uncultured Anaerolineaceae bacterium
GCTGCGGGCTCTTGATGCCGAGGAACTCGAACTGCCCGCGCATGTAACGCTCCATGGCTGGGGCGAGGTGGGAGTCCGCGTGCGGGGCAAGCAGGGACTTGATCTCCCTGGCGTAGGGATGCATTCAGCTACTTCGGCTCTTCCACGGTGAAATTGCCGCGGCCGATCAGGTGGGTATCCACATACAGCTCCACCGTGTAGAGACCGGGCGTGAAGATGAACAGGTCGCTGTAACTGTAGCTGATGGGCTTGACCGCGCTGCCAGCCTCCTCCAGCTTCCAGCTGCCGGTCACGCGCAGGGTGGGGTCCTCCACGCCGTCACGATAGACTTTCCAGACCTCCAGCGCGCCCTTCTTCATGCCGCTGTAATCGAAGAGCACCAGCACCTCGTTCATGCCGTAGGCGAAGGAGGTGGCCGTGTCGTATTGGACGAACTCACCCTTATCGTCCAGCTGCTCATGCCCGAAGGTGAAGGCGGTAGCCACGCCGCGCGGGGTCGGCGGGGAAGGCTGGCCCGTGAACTCCAGGGCGACGGTCGTATCCTTCAGGAGGTAGTACATCCGGTCGGCCAGGGCGCGCACCTGGATATGGTCGGCAGAGATGCTGGTGGTGACGGGGGCCTGTCCCCAGGGGTTGGGGCGACCGCTCATCTCGCCGAGCAGGTTGTCAATATCAGCCGCGGAGGCATCCAGGTAATACCAGAAAGAGGAGGGCGGCTGGGCATTGGCCTGCTGAGCGTTGGACATCTCGTCAATGGACTGCTGGACGCCGGCCTGGTATTCGGCTTCGGCCTCCTTGAACTGGCCGTTCACCATGAGCGCCAGGGCCAGGTTGAAGCGCACGGCCACCAGGGATGGGTCTTTCTCCAGTACAGCCTGGTCCACGCGGATGGCATCCTCATAGCGGCCGAGCACGTAGTAGCTCCAGCCCAGGTTCCAGCCGGCGTTGGTGTCTTCACGGCCCGCGGCCACGGCGGCCTCGAAATCTCTCAAGGCGGTGGGATAGTCTTTGAGGGAGAAGTAGGCGTTCCCACGCTCATAGAGGGCATTGGCATAGCCGGGTTTCCCGGCCAGGGCCGCATCGAACTTCTGGATGGCGCCCTGATAATCGCCGCGCCAGGCCAGCCCCACCCCTTCCGAGTAGGCGTCGATGGCGGCATCGGGCAGGCTGGGGAGGGGCTTGAGCATGACGAAGATGGCCCAGACCGCAACGACCAGGGCGAGGACGCTGCCCAGCACCTGGAAGGCGGTCCGCATCAGGCCGTGGATGGTGATGGAGAGGCCGAAGAGGGCCAGGCTGACCGCCAGCAGCGTGAGGTGGACGACGAAGGCGTTGGAACGCTGATCCCAGGCATCCCCGATCTCGTTATAGGCGGCGAATTTCTCCGTGAGGCGGGTGCTCTCCACAATGTAGATATCGGCCTGGAAACCGGAGTAATCCGGGGTGTTCCCCGAGCCGGGATCGAAGTATTTGGATGAGAGCATCGGGCTGAGAGTGGCAATGTGATCGCGGACAGCGCGATAGCGCTCAGCGGCAGCCTTGTCTCCGGCGAGGTCCGCGGCCAGGGCCTGGAGGTCCAGCTCATACCAGGTCTGGTAGGCGCCTTCCCACTGGTGGCTGGCCTGCGTCTCGCCGGTGGTGCGCACCTGCATGGCCTGCATGATGGACAGGGTGGAGTTGCGGTCGGCCTCGTTGCCCCGGCCGGAGGCGTAGGTCTGCAGGAAGGTGACGACGGCCGCCAGGACGGTGACCGTGGCGATGAGGAAGGCAACGATCTTTTCGGCGCGGTCTGAATCGTTTTCGCTCATATCCATACCCTACATAAAAAGCTCGATCAGGCTGATGCCGAGGAGACTGGCGCCCAGGAGGAGAACGCCAGCCACCGCGAAGCCGTACTTGAGGGCCCGCTCGATGATCTGAGCGCAGGTGAACATCCAGAGGGCCAGGGCCAGGAAGATGAGTGTGCTGATGAGCAGGTTGGACTTGAGACGCTGGGAATCGGCGCGGGTGAAGTGCAGGTCGGGCTTGATGTCCTCGCGGCGCTCCGCATCGGCGGTGAGCTCATCCATCTCGCGCTGCAGGTCGTAGCTGCCATCCGGACGAAGGTAGCGGGAGGGGAAGAAGAGGTATTGCAGGCCGTAAGCGATGCCCCAGGAATCGGATTTTCCCTGCTCAAGGGCAGTGATCTTGCTGTCGTTGGGGTCGGCTGCGGCGTCGATCTCATCGGCCATGCGGTAGCCCAGCTCGTTGTAGCGCGTATAGGTCAGGAAGGCCTGGAAATGCTCATAGACCGAGATGCTGTTCAGGATATGGGCTTCTTCAGCATTGATGGAAGCAGCCAGGCCGCTGATATCGGCCTGGCTGGCCGCACTGGCGGCGGTCGCGGCGCGCCAGGCTGCGATCGCGCTGACGATCGTCACCAGGGCGATCATGGTGGCTGTGAAAGTCTTGAATCCCTCTGTTTTCATGGGCACCTCGCTAAAGTGAGCCGGTCGGACACAGGTTAATGAATACCAGCCTCGTTGATCTGCGGATTATATCGCTCAAAAACAAAGCCTGTGCCGGCTTATTCATCCGGCTTGTCCTCTGTTCATGAAGGCGGATAATCCCTGCCGGGCTTTGAGGCGAACCCGACTCTGAAAGGCGGGCAGCCAGCCTGCGAGCATCCCCGCGGGTCCGAGGGCCATGGAGGCCCAGCGCCAGAAACTGAACCGGTCATGATGCTCGATGATCCGCCCCCCGTTGAACCGGAACGAGGCTTCGATCACATTATGGACGGCCCGCCCGCTCGCCGAAAAGGTGTACCAGGCCTCCCAATGCGCGCTTCCACCGGAGTCATCCGCCTGGACGTGGTCGAAGACGACCTTCAGGTCTTTGCCGCGGGCGCAGAGCATGCGCCACATCGCGCCGACCTCGGGGCCTCGCAGGGTCCCGAAGGCCGGGTCCGAGAAGACCGCCTCCGGGGCGTAGCAGGCAGCCATCCTGTCTCCGTCGCGCGACTGGAAGGCCGTGTAGAAGTCCTGGATCAACTGCTCATTGGGGTGCATGCTCCTCGCCTCCGATAAACCCTTTAATAAGAGACTCCGAAAGGCCACCGGTTCGATGGATCGTCACGGGAGGCCTTGTGAAAAGGAGGCCCGGATCGCCGCAATCGTATGAGGTCCTATTCCTCATCGCCCGGGGCGGAGGGCTGCTCGATGCGGATCACCTCCCCGTGCAGGTTGATGATGATCTTGAAACCCATCATGCCGAGGTAGGCGCGCCCCTCCTCGGGGATCCCGGTCTCGAGGATGGCATCGAACTGCTTCTCCATGTTCTTGAGCTGCTGCTCGATGACGGCCCGCGAGAAGATATCATCCTGGCCGAGCATTTTGGCGGTCTGCTCCGAGATCAGGCCCTCGTTGCCCTTCATGGCATCGCCGAGGTGGCCCAGCACCACGCGGTCCACCTGCTCGGAGGGGATGTGCCGCCGGAAGCCGCCGTCATTCACCACGTAGCAGGGCTCCCCGCCTACATGGGCGGTCTCGACGGCATTGCCAAACTCGTCCGCGACCAGGCCGGCGAAGAGAGGCTGGCGAGGCATCAGCTGCTCTGCTTCCCTTCGATGGCGGCCAGCAGGACGGCCGCGGCAATGGCCAGCCGCGGGTCTAGCTGGCGGGAGGTGTTCTCCCTCAGGTCGAGGTCCAGCTCATAGCGGAAGATGTTAAAGCGCTGGCGCAGGTCGGCAGCCCGGACGCTGCCCACCACCAGATCATAATTCTGCGGGAGGAGCGAGCCCAGAAGCAGGCGGCGCAGCATGGCCAGACCCACGCTGTCCTCGAAGAGGGCGCCGATGACCTGGTCCTGCGCGTCGAGGACCTCCCACTCATCCCGGAGCAGCGACCTCCAGCCCTTGCGGCGCAGGACGCCGACCTTCTGACCGGAGGCACTGTCAATCACATCATAGGCCGCCGAAAAGTCGATG
Organism: uncultured Anaerolineaceae bacterium; assembly: GCA_964608885.1. GTDB lineage: Bacteria > Chloroflexota > Anaerolineae > Anaerolineales > Villigracilaceae > JACPVF01. The sequence continues at coordinate 3,965 of CAZSPX010000050.1, forward strand.
ATCTGGCGGGCCTTGATCATCAGCACCTCGTTTTGCCTGGCCTCATCGGAATAGACGCGGATATCCTCGCGCAGCTTGAACATCTTCTGCTCGCTGTACATCACCAGGTTGTCTGTGGGGTCATAGAAGCGGAAGCGGCCCGTCAGCGAGAGGACCTGGCGGCGAAGCACGTACGCGGGAAACTCAAAGATCGGATTCATGACTCTCTCCCTTGTCGATCAGGAACCTGAATTGAGGATGGTGACGCGCGTTCCCTGGCCCGGGAGGTGAAGGTAGTCAGTATCGGGCGGGACCTCGGGACGCGTCCAGCGGTAGATGAATCTGGCGGCCTCGGAGGGAAGGTTGATGCAGCCGTGGCTGCGCGGGCGGCCGTAGTCATTGTGCCAGTAGGTGCCGTGGAACGCGTTGCCCATCCCGGTGAAAAAGCTGCACCAGGGGACGCCCGGCAGGTCATAGATATTGGCCTCGTCATCGCCCTCGTTGGTCATGTGGATGGAGGGGCCCTTGTGATAGGTCTGGAACTCGCCGTCGGGGGTGCGGGTGCCTTTTGCGCCGCTGGAGCAGCGGGAAGAGAAGACCAGTTTATCGCCCTCAAAGGCCGTGACCAGCTGGGCGGCCAGGTCCACGTGGAGGCTCTTTTCAGCGTCCGGGACCTCAGGGGAGAGCAGGGACAGCTCTTCCGGCGGGATGAGGCGCATGGCCCAGGCGGGCACGAAGAAGGATTTGTGCAGGTGGAAATCGTAGATCTCGTACCAGATGCTCTTCTCGCTGCGAACCACAATGGTGCGCTGCACCCAGTGGGTGCTGCCATAATAGATGCGGTAGCCGCGCTTGGCATAGGCGGTGGCATCCAGGCGGGGATCGCAGACGGGGATGGTGATCTCGCCTACCTGGCCGGAGGCAGGGATGTCGAAGACGGGCTTCTGGTAATGGGTCTCCACGGGCTGGACCCAGCCCGAATAGGTGAAGCCCTCTGCGATGCGGTACCAGAGCTTGTTGTAGGGGTTGCCCGCGTCGCCCTCGACCTGCGCGGTCACCGGCTCGACCTGGTCACGGTTGAAGAGGCGCAGTTTTTTGGCGTTGAAGGAGGGGGAGTCGTAGAGCGGGATGCCGCTGATGGTCATGCGGCCCTGGACAGGCGCGGCGGGCGGATCCGGCTCCAGGCGCAGCCGGGGGAGCAGGAGGCTGAGCGTCCCGGCGCCGGAGAGCTTGAGGAAGTCGCGGCGGGTGAGGTCGGAGAGGGCTTTCATGGCTGGGGTATTTGTACCACGAAGAGGTTAAAGTTGGAGAGGAAGGAGGGGGGCTGCTTCGGGCCAGGCCTGGCTTTCAGCCATGTCTTGGCTCGCAACGACATGATTTTTTCGGCACCTCGCAAGGACACTTAATCGTCTATGAGGAGGCGGGTGCCGGGAGATTTGTAGGCGTATTCCTCGTGGTCCGGGACGATGGGCAGGGTCCATCGGAAGAGCCACTTGGCGGCCTGGGGGGTGAGGTTGACACATCCGTGACTGCGAGGGTGACCGAAGTCGTTATGCCAGTAGGTGCCGTGCAGGGAGACGCCGCTCTCGGTGAAATACATGACCCAGGGCACGCCGGGCAGATCGAAGCCGCTGGCGGTGATGTCCCCGGCGGCCATATGGCGGGTGGGGCGCTTATGGTAGGTCATGAAGGCGCCCTTGGGAGTGTAATAGGTGCCCACCCGCAGGACCGCGCCCGTGGCCACACGCGTGGTCAGGATGGGGGTGTCGCCTTCGTAGGCCACCAGGTACTGGTCGTCGAGATGCACCTCGATGCGCTTGTTCTCAGGGGGGACAGACGGTGAAAGAGGGGAAAGCTCGTCCGAGGAAAGCAGGCGCAGGTGCTCGCCGGGGACGTAGTACATGACCTTCCACTTGTCGTCGAGGATCTCGTACCAGATGCGGCCATCCACGGGGCTGCGGAGGGCCCTGAGCACCCAGTGGACCGTCTCATAGTAGATACGATAGCCCACCTTTGCACCCGCGTCGGGACCTTCCAGCGCGTCCGTGAACGGGACCGTGACCTCGGCCAGCCGGGGTTGAAGCCCGATATCGGAAACGGGGCGGTTGAGCAGGGTGCGCACCGGCTGGATGTTCCCGCTGTAGGCGAAGCCTTCCGGGCCGACCCGGTACCAGACGCGATTATAGGCCTCGACATCGTCTTCATTGATGGTCACGTCTGTGATGGGGAGGATCAGGTCGCGCCAGTACATCTTGACGCGCTTGGCATTGAAGGTGGGATGATCATAGACCCAGAGGGTCTTGGATGTGATGCGCCCGCGCAGATCGGGGGGGAACGGGTCCAGACCCCAACCGGAGGGAAGCCCCGGCATGAACAACCCACCCAGGCCGGCGCCGCCCAGCTTGAGGAAATCGCGGCGCGTCAGTTTTTCCATCTTGCAATCAGGCGGGCCGCCTCCTAGTAATGGACATTGACCGTGGTGCCGACCACGGCGAAATCGTAGAGCCAGGCGGCATCGGGGATGCTGAGGTTGACGCACCCGTGGCTCATGGGGGTGCCGAAATTGTTATGCCAGTAGGTGCCGTGCAGGCCGTAGCCCTTGTAGAAGTACATGGTGTAGGGCACGTTGGGAAGATAGTATCCCGGCCCGGCCATCGTCGTGGAGCGGAGCTTGATCCAAATCTTGTAGGTGCCGGTGACGGTGGGGGTCTGCCAGGTGCCCGTGGAGACGACAAAGGAGTTCATCAGGGTCTCGCCCTCGTAGGCATAGACGCGCTGCTGCGAGAGGTCCACGTCGATCCAGCGCTCGCCATAGACCGCGGCGGCAATGGAGGAGGGGGACTGGGCCGTAGGGGCGAACTCCGAGGTGGGCGTATCCTCGACGATGGCGGCCTGCATCTGGCCGAGGGTGGGGGTGGATTCGGGTGTGGCGGTGGATTCCGGAGTAGAAGTAGCCTCAGGGGTGAAAGTGAACTCAGGGGTGAGCGTCTCAGTGGGCGCAAGGGTGGGAGGCTCAGTGGGGGTTTCCGTGGGGATGGAAAGGGTGGGCGTGTAGGTGGGCTTGGGCAGGTCGGCCTGGGCCCAGGACTGCGGCTCGGAGACGGGAGCGGATTCCCGGGGGGCTTGCAGGCTGCGGATGGCCGCCAGGGCCGGATTGCGAAGGGCGGTGAGAGCGGCTACGAGCACGACCATGCAGCCCAGCATCAGGAGCAGGGCGGGCAGCAGGAGATTGGGCTTTTTCTTTTCAGGGCGGGAGGGGGCAGGCGCCGGAGGGGCAGCTTTTGCTGGAGCGACCGGTTGAGGGGAGGCCTGCAAACGCTGCATGGCCCACTGCATGCCCCGGCGGGCGCGGATGCTCTCAGGGTTGGCCTGCAGGGCACGCTGGATGTAATTGACGCTGGCCTGCGGGCTGGCGACCGCTGCAAGGATCAGCCAGGGGTCTTCCGATTGAGGCGCGAGGCGGGCGGCCTCCTGCCCCCATTTGAGGGCAGCATTACGGTCACCGCGCCGCAGGGCTTCGCGCGCCTGCTCGATGGCCCGACGAGACTCGAGAAATGCGTTGGTCATAGTCCATTCCCTCAATTAGAGGCCGTTCCGAAGCGGGCGACAGGCTAAAGAATAATGAAAGAGGCGCCGCTCAGGAGGTTCCCTTCCTTACCATTGAATATCGACGGGCGTACCATAATCAGCCCAGTCATACAATAATTTCGATTCGTAGGTCCCCAGCACCACACAGCCATAGGAGATGGGCCGGCCGAGGAAGCCCTCCCAGAGGATGCCGCCGTTGGGGAGGATGGGCAGGGCATGGATGCCGTTCTCCAGGCCGGAGGACCAGTAGATGCCGAGCCAGTTGGGCATCCAGATGTTCCAGGTGGAGCCATAGGCGTTGTCGATCTTGCTCTGCACCGCAAAGCTTCCCACCCGGGTGGAGTTGTTCATGCCGGTGGAGGCCACGAAGCTGTAGATCAGGTTCCCGGCCTCGTACACGTACATGTGCTGCTCGGAGATATCGACCAGGATGTACTTGTCACCGGAATAAGCGGCCGGGGCGGAGGACCCGTCCGGCTGGGCCTGCACGGCGGGGAGCGAGGATTCGTCCACGATGACCGCCGAGATCATGGGAGGGGCCTCGGTGGGGGTGGGGGCGGCTTCCGTCTCAGCGGGGGGGGCCGCGGTCGCATCCGGCAGAGTCACCATGACGGTGGGTGTAACAGGGGGGACGTAGGCTGGCTTGGCCAGCGCGGCGCGCGCCCAGAACTGGCGGGCAGCGGGCTGGGTTGGCGTGGCGGCTGCCAGGGTCAGGACAGAGGCCAGCGCGGGGTTGGTGGAGGCCGCCCAGGCGGCGAAGACGAGGGCGCAAAGGCCCAGGATAAATAATGAAGGCAGGAGAATGGGGAGGCGCCGGGAGGGGCGTCTGGAGGGGCGGTGCGGGGGAGGCGCGGAGGCCGCCGCCCTGGCTTTGGGATTGCTCCTGAGACGTTCCAGCACTTCACGGTTCATGGCGCAAAGGTCGGGAGCGGGGTGGGCTCGACGTTCTCATTGTTGACAAAGCACAGGATGCCTTTCACAATGCCGTCGGCCACCAGGTCGGTGCGGTTGGTGAGTATGCTGCGATCCAGGTTGAGGAAGCCGGTCTCGATGATGGCGGTGATGGTGTTCGGGTCGATCTCGGAAAAGGCATGGTACTCGCGCATATCGCCGGTGATGCTGCCGGCGTGGAAGTGCATGCCGGTGGAGTGCTGGTAGCGGTCGATCAGGCAGGCCGTCAGGCGGGTGGCGCGGTTCACGTCGCGCGTGTCCATGGAGGCCGAGACCTTGAAGCCGGTGGCCTCGTCATTGACATAATCGCAGGAGTCGTTGTGGATCGAGACCAGCGCCACGGCGCGGTAGCCGTTCAGGCGGGTATCGAACTCGTTCAGCAGGTCCACAATGAAGCCCTGGTCCACCAGCTCCTTTTGCACCAGGCTGGCGATCTTCATGTTGACATCGGCCTCGGTGAGGGTGACCTGGCCGGTGGTATCGCGGCAGACCGCGCCTGAATCGTTCCCGGAATGGCCGGCAACGATGCCGATCCGCAACTGGGGCTGGGGGGTGTTGAGGGCATTGACGGCAGGGGCAGCCTGCGGGGTCAGCATGAGGCTGAGCTTCTCGGAAAGGTTGGCGGCGAAGATGCTGTCCGGCATCCAGGCAGTGAAGAGGATGGCCAGGAAAACGGCCACCCCCAGGGTGGCGCCGATGGCATTCAGTCCCCGTTTCCTCCGGCGGGGCGAGGGAGCGGCCGGGGGAGGGGCCGGCACGGGAGCAGGCGAAGGCTGTGCGTTTTCCATTTCGTATAATAGTACCCTAATCATCCAAAAAATCAAGAGGCAGGGGCTGGGGATTATCTGGTCTTTTTGTTTGCCATGTTTTTTTCATATTGGCGGGCGTTTTTTGCGATATTATTATGAAATGTCGACGGAGAAATTAATGACCCTTGATCCTGAGCAATTAAGACGCTCGATGCGGGCGTGGAGTTCCGGCGTCACAATCGTGACCGCCGCGCATAACGGGGAGCGGCACGGGATGACCGTGAGCTCCTTCACCTCGATCTCGCTGAAGCCGCCGCTGATCATCATCTCGCTGCAAACAGACAGCCGGACGCACCGCCTGGTGAACGCCTCGGGGGCGTTCGCGGTGAACATCCTGTCCGCTTCGCAGCGCGGGCTCTCGGAACGCTTCGCAGGCCACGGTGCGACGGAAGCGGACCGCTTTGCAGGGCTGGAGAGCGAGGCTTCCCTGACCGGCTCGCCGTTCCTGGGCGGGTCACTGGCCTGCCTGGACTGCCGCGTCACACAGGAGATCCCCGTGGGGATGAACACGCTGTTCCTGGCGGAGGTCGTTCTGGCGCGGGGCGACGGTGAAGGCGAGCCGCTGGTCTATCACAACCGGCAGTACCGCGAATTCGCCTGATCTTTGCCTGTGCGTGGAAAGGGGTGGCTGCATGGATGATCCTGAAAAGCTGACCCTGGAGGAAAAAGTGACCCTGCTGGGCCTGGCGCGCCAGGCCCTGGAAGCGGGTGTGAACGGGAAGCCTTTCAGGAAAGTGGCCGCGGGGGTCACGGGCGGGCACTTGAGCGAGCCGGGGGCCTCCTTTGTGACGCTGACGATCAGGGGGCAACTGCGCGGCTGCATCGGCGCGTTGGAGGCCTTCCAGCCGCTGGCGGAGGATGTCTGCGAGCATGCCGTGGCGGCCGCGCTGGAAGACCCGCGCTTCCCGCCTGTGAGGCCGGAGGAACTGGAGCAGATCACGATCGAGGTCTCACGCCTGACCCCGCCCGTACCGCTGCATTACCAGACCCCGGAGGAGCTGCAAGGCCTGCTGAGGCCGCACGTGGATGGTGTGATCCTGCGGGACGGGTTCCGCCGGGCCACCTTCCTGCCGCAGGTCTGGGAGAAGATCCCCGAGCCCGCCGAGTTCCTCGACAACCTGTGCTACAAGATGGGGGCCGACCCGGAACTGTGGAGACGCAAACCCCTCGAGGTGCAGGTGTACCAGGTGGAGGAATTCCACGAGTAAAATGAATCTGGTATACAATCAAACTCATGGCCGATGATACAAGGTTCCGCGAGGCGGTCGAAGCCCTGCGACAAGGCAATCGGGCGCGCGCCAGGGAGCTGCTCACTGAGCTGCTGAAGGACGAACAGACCAACGCGCTGTACTGGGTGTGGATGAGCGCGGTGGTGGATACGCCCAAGGAGCGGCTGTACTGCCTGCAGACGGCGCACAAGCTGGACCCCGAGAACGCCGCGGCCAAGCGCGGGCTGGTGCTCCTGGGAGCCATCCCGCCGGATGAAAACACCCAGCCATTCTCGCTCAACCGGCCGCGAGCCTGGGAACAGAAGCTGCTGCTTTCCCACGAGCAGCCGCGGGCGCGGGGAGGCGCCTCGCCTTTCAGGCGGCTGGCGGCGATCGGGCTGGCAGCGCTGGCACTCGTGGCGGTGATATTCTTCGGCCTGCGGGTGCGCCCGGAAAGCTCGATCTCACTCTTTCCGGTATTTACGGCCGGACCTTCGCCCACCTACACCACAACACCCACGCTGGTGGGCGCGGCCGGAGAGCCCACCTCCACATTCACCGGTCCCACCCCCCTGTGGGCACTTCTGCCGGCCACCTATACCCCCACCCCGCTTTATGTGAGCACACCGCGTTTGCCGGAATCCAGCGACCAGTTCCGCGCGGCGCGGGAGGCCTACCGCCGCGGCGACTGGGAGCTGTTCATCCAGAACATGCAGGAGATCGCCCGCCTGGAGCCCAACTCGGCGGATGTGAAGTACTTCATCGGCGAGGCCCATCGCTTTGAGGGCAGCAGCAGTGCAGCCATGGAATCTTATAATGAAGCGCTGCGGATCAACCCCGAGTTCGGACCGGCCTACCTGGGGCTGGCGCGCGCCCGCCTGATGCAGGACCCGAACGCCAAGGTGGAGGACCTGTTCGACCTGGCGCTTCAGTACGATTCGAGCTCTGGTGAGACCTACCTGGCGCGGGCGGATTACTTCCTGTACAACAACGACGCCCCGGCGGCCCTGGCAGACCTGAGCTCGGCGCGGGAATACCTGCCCGATTCCCCGCTGGTTTATTACGGCCTGGCGCGCGCCTATGCCATGCAGGGGGACCTCGGGACGGCGGTGGAGAACGCCGAGAAGGCCTATTCGCTGGACATCACCCTGCTGCCGCTCTACCTGCTGCGCGGCGAGCTGTATCTGCAGCAGGAGCATTATGACGAGGCGCTGAATGCCCTGAAGACCTACGCCACCTATGAGCCCTCCGACGGGCGCGCCCTGGCGTTGATCGGCGAGTGTTATTACCGGATGGGGGAGTATGAGCAGGCGATCGAAGCCCTCACCAAGGGGGTGCGCCTGGACCCCAAGCAGAGGCAGGTGTATCTCTACCGGGCCTTCTCCTACCTGGAGACGGACCAGCCCGCAGATGCGCAGGCGGACTTTGACCGCGCCATCCCCTTCACGGGCGAGACCTTCGAGATCAAGATCGGCGAGGTGCGCGCGTATTACGCCCAGAAGAAATATGGCAGCGCCTACCAGCAGTCCGAAGGGGCATTTTCGCTGGCGGGCAACGATGAAGAGAAGGGCATCGCGCTGTACTGGCGGGCGCTTTCCAATGAGGGCCGCGGCGCCATCAAAGAGGCGGCAAGGGACTGGCAGGCGCTCCTGAAGCTGCCGGTGGCGGCGGTGAGCGAAAAGATGCGTGTGGAGGCAGACGAGCATTTGAGGGCGCTCGCCCTCATCACGCCATCGCCCACGCCCAAGCCGGTCACACCGACACGCACCCCCACACCCGCCCCTGTGCGCACACCCACGCGGACTCCCACTCCCTGAGGATGGGCGTCCGCCAGCGGAGGGGCTGCGCGGGCAACTCGGCGCGAGAAGTGTATTGGGGTGAAATGCAACGCGATATAATCCCAGCATGCCGATCCTGGATGCTCACACCATCGATTTCTTCAGTCGCAGCCCCGAGCAGACCCGCCGGGTGGGGATGCGGCTGGGAGGCTCACTCAGGACCGGAGACGTGATCTGTTTGCAGGGGACGCTGGGGGCGGGGAAGACCACCCTGGTACAGGGGCTGGCCAAGGGATGGGGGTCGCTGGACCCGGTATCAAGCCCCACCTTTATCCTCGTCAACGAGTATCGCCGGGCGGACGGGGCCCTGCTCTTCCACATGGATGCTTACCGGCTGGAATCGGTGCCGGAGGCCGAGGAGCTGGACCTGGATGCCATGCTGGCGCAGGGGCCGCTATTGATCGAATGGCCGGAGCGGATCCGGGAATTGATCCCGCCCGACCACATCTGGGTGGACCTGGAATACGTGGCAGAGGAACATCGCCAGATGCGCTTTCAATCCCACGGCTGGCGCTGCGATGACCTGCTGGAGGACCTGCGCCAGTCCATGTTTGGAGGGGCCTGATGCTGCTTGCAATGGATACATCCACCGCGCAGATGGGGTTGGCGCTCTATGACGGGGCGCAGGTTCTGGCCGAATCGATCTGGACCAGCCCGCAGCATCACACCACGGAACTGGCCCCGGCCATGACCGCGCTGCTGAAGCGCTGCAAGCTGAAGGTGGATGATCTCAGGGCAGTGGGGGTGGCGATCGGGCCCGGTTCCTTCACGGCGCTGCGGGTGGGGCTGGCCTTTGCCAAGGGCCTGGCGCTCGCGCGCCGCCTGCCGCTGATGGGGATCCCCACGCTGGATGTGGTGGCGGCAGCCCAACCGGCTGTCCCTCTGCCGCTCACCGCCGTGCTGCAGGCCGGGCGGGGCAAGCTGGCAGTGGGCTGGTATGAGCTTGGGCCGGAGGGCTGGCAGGCCAGGGGGGAGCCAAGGGTGGAGACCGCCGAATCACTGGCGCGCTCCATCCACAACCCGACGATCGTCTGCGGCGAGCTGTTCGCCGAGGAACGCCAGAGGCTGAGGCGCAAGCGGGTCAATATTGTACTGTCCACGGCGGCCAACTCGGTGAGGCGGCCTGCCATCCTGGCCGAGCTGGCCTGGGACCGCTGGCAGGCGGGGCGCGTGGACGAACTGAGCTCGCTGGCGCCGATCTACCTGCACTCCTCCGATCCGGTCCCGGCATGACGCTGATCCTGCGGCGGATGCGCGAGGCCGATCTCCCGGAAGTGACGCAGATCGACCGCACATCATTCTCCATGCCCTGGCCCGAGAGGTCCTTTCACTTCGAGCTGACCAGCAATCCTGCCGCGCGCTGCTGGGTGGCAGAGCTCGACAAGCAGGTGGCGGCGATGCTCGTCATCTGGATGATCGTGGATGAGGCGCACATCGCCACGCTGGCCACCCGCGCGGAGCACCGGCGCATGGGCATCGGGACGAAACTGCTCGCGAAGGCGCTGGAGCTGGCGGAACAGGAGGGCGCCGGACGGGCCTTTCTGGAGGTGAGGGCAGGCAACGAAGCCGCCCAGGCCATGTACCGCGCGATGGGCTTCGTGCAGGACGGATTGCGCAAGCGTTATTACCGGGATAACGGGGAGGATGCGATCCTGATGTCACTGGATCTGAGGGCTGAAGAGGCCCGATCGGAGTAGCCATGCGAGCTGAAGAAGTGCTCCCACAGGTTGCAAAGGAAGTGGCGGTCTGCACGCTGTGCGCGCTGCATGCCTCCCGCAAGAAGGCGGTGCCGGGCGAAGGTCCGGCGCATGCCGAGATCATGTTCATCGGCGAAGGGCCGGGCTTCCATGAGAACGAGCAGGGGCGGCCCTTCGTGGGCGCAGCCGGGCAGTTCCTTGACCAGCTGCTGGCGAAGGCCGGGGTGACGCGCTCCGAGGTGTGGATCACGAACGTGGTCAAATGCCGCCCGCCCGGGAACCGCGACCCGCTGCCCGAGGAGCTGAACGCCTGCGACCTGCACCTGCAGCGTCAGATCGAGGCGATCAACCCGAGCATCATCGTCACGCTGGGGCGTTTCTCGATGGGCAAATTCATGCCGGGGGCCAAGATCAGCGCGGTCCACGGGCAGATGCGCCGCATCGGGGACCGTTACGTGATCGCCATGTTCCATCCCGCCGCGGCCCTGCACCAGGCCTCGCTGAAGCCCGCCATCATGGCGGATTTCGCCAGGCTACCCGAGCTGTTAAAGGAAGCCCGCGCCGGGCTGGGAAAGACCGCGCCCTCCGCACCGCAGCCTGAGGAGCCGAAGAGCGACCCGACCCAGTTGAGTCTCTTTTAAGAAAATACGCCGCATGAGGCGACGTCGAAGACCATCATAAAGGACCCTATTTCAAAGGAGTGGAAATGAACATCAAGGATACATTGATCAACCGCCTGCGCGACAAGACCGCCAATGTCGCCATCCTCGGCCTGGGCTATGTGGGGCTGCCGCTGGCCGTTGTCTTCGGGGAGGCCGGCTTCCGCGTCACAGGCGTGGACCCCGACTCCCGCAAGATCGAAGCGCTCAAGAAGGGCGAATCCTACATCCCGGATGTACCCACGGCGGCCATCGAGAAGCTGGTGAAATCCGGTTACCTGACGGCCACCACGGATTTCTCGGTGCTGGCCGGGATGGATGCGGTCAGCATCTGCGTGCCCACCCCCCTGCGCAAGACCGGCGACCCGGATATGTCCTTCATCCTGTCGGCCACGGAGGAGCTGTCCAAGTACATGCACAAGGGGATGGTGGTGGTGCTCGAATCGACCACCTATCCCGGTACGACGCGCGAGGTGCTGCTGCCGCGCCTGGGAGAGGAGCACGACCTCAAGGTGGGGGAGGAGTGGTTCCTGGCCTTCTCGCCTGAGCGGGTGGACCCGGGCCGCACGGACTTCACCACCCTCAACACCCCCAAGGTGATGGGCGGCATCACGCCGGCCTGCAGCGAAGTGGCGACAGCCTGGTACGAGGGCGCCATCCAGCACATCCATTCCGTCTCCTCGGCCGAGGCGGCGGAGATGGCCAAGCTGCTGGAGAACACCTTCCGCATGATCAACATCGGC
>CAZSPX010000051.1:0-15203 GCA_964608885.1 uncultured Anaerolineaceae bacterium
GTGCGCTGGTTCCACAGCGGCGGTATCTTCGCCTCCCTCTCCGAGACGACCGGCGAGCTGATCATCGAGGGCCTGCAGGCCGCTCGCGCGGCCGGCGCGGTCACCTCCTTCGACCTGAACTACCGCGCCAAGCTCTGGAATCTCTGGGGTGGCTCCGAGCGCGCCCGGGAGGTGCTGCACTGCATCGTGGAGAATGTGGATGTGCTGGTGGGCAACGAGGAGGACCTGCAGCTCGGCCTGGGGATCCCGGGGCCGGAGATGGAATCCAGGTCCAAGCTCGACCCGGCTGCCTTCCTGGGAATGATCGACCGGGTGCTCGAGAAGTATCCGCACATCAAGATCATCGCCACCACCCTGCGCGAGGTACGGTCCACCAACCAGCATGGCTGGGGTGCCGTCGCCTGGATCAACGGCCAGAGCTTCGTCTCTCCCACCTGCGAGCTGAACATCTATGACCGGGTGGGGGGCGGGGATGGTTTTGCCTCCGGGTTCTTCTACGGCCTGCTCAGCGGTGAGCCGGAACAGGAGGCAGTGAACCTGGGCTGGGCCCACGGCGCCCTGCTGACCACCTTCCCCGGCGACACCACCATGGCAACACTGGAGCAGGTGCGGTCTTTTGCAAAAGGAGGCTCGGCACGGATACAGAGATGAACCTCCTCTCCGCCAACAGGGCCCGAATGATTTTTTGGCTCAATTTGCACACGTGTGCATTCATCAACTAAAAAGGAGACATAGATGGATAAGATGAAGGCTCTCGTTTTCAAGGATGTCGGCAAGCTCGTGCTGGAGGATCGCCCCATCCCCCATGTCAAGGACCCGGATGACGTGGTGCTCAAGGTCCGGAACGTGGGCATCTGCGGAAGCGATGTCAAGATCCTGGAGGGCAAGCATCACTTCAAGCCGGATACCGTCCTCGGGCACGAGTTCTGCGGCGAGGTGGTGGAGGTGGGCTCGCATGTCCACCACGTCAAGCTCGGGGACCGCGTCGCCATTGACAACAACATCCGCTGCGGGTTCTGCTCCTTCTGCCGCATGGGCCTCACCAGCCAGTGCGTGGATATCAAGACCAGCGCCCTGGGCGTGATGCGGGACGGCGGATACGCCGAGTACTGCCTGGTGCCCGAGAAGCAGTGCTTTGTCCTGCCGGATGAGATCGATGACGTGCTCGGCACCCAGGTGGAGACCCTGGCGACGGTCGTCAACGGCATGAACACCCTTCTCATGCTGCCCTATGATTACGTGATGATCCTCGGGTTCGGACCCATCGGCTATCTCTTCGCCCAGCTTGCAAAGAACATGGCGGCCAAGGTGGCCGTGACCGAGATCGATCCCTACCGCATCTCCGTGGCCAAACAGTGCGGTCTCACGGTGTGGAACCCGAACGAGGAGGATGTGGTCAGGAACATCACCGAGTTCACCTACGGGCGCAAGGCCGATATCGTCATCGAGGCCACCGGCAATGCTCTCTGGCAGGCGCTGCAGTGCGTGACCCCCGGCGGAAAGGTGCTGCCCTTCGGCATGGATTCCTCCATCCAGACCACCATCGTGCCCAACGAGATCACCCGCTGGGCCACCAAGATCCTGGGCCTGTACCTGGGCCAGAATACGATGGTCCCCTCCATCCGCCTGTTCCAGGAGAACCGGCTGAACATGGGCCCCTTCTTCACCAAGCGCATCCCGCTGGAGGAAGGCCTGGGAGCCTTCGATTGCCTGGGGCTGGATGTACCCACCCTCACACACCATCCCAAGAGCGCCATGAAGATCGTGATGGACCTCTAACTGCAGGAGGCAGCCGGAGAGAACAAGATGACACACAGACCCAATATTGCCGTGATCGGCACCGGGCGCATGGGCAGCGTCCACGTGCGGAATGTCGCCCACCAGATCCCTGAGGCCAACCTGGTCGCGGTCTGCGACCTGCGCATGGACGTGGCGCAGGCCGTTGCCGATGAATGCGGCGTGGCGCGCGTGGTACGCGACTTTCACGAGCTGCTTTCCGACCCGGATCTGGATGCCGTGCTGTGCGCCGCCAGCACCGATGCCCACGCCATGATCGTTAAGGACTCTGCCGCGGCAGGCAAGCACGTGTTCTGCGAAAAGCCGTTGACCCCCGACCTCAAATCCATTGACGAGGTCCTGGCGGCGGTCGAAAAGGCCGGCGTCAAGCTGCAGGTGGGCTTCAACCGGCGCTTCGACAAGAGTTTCCGCCGCGTGCGCGAGATCGTCCACTCCGGCGAGATCGGCCGGCCCGTGGTCCTGAAGATCACCAACCGTGACCCCGGCGTGCCCGCCATGGAGTTCATGCGCCTCTCGGGCGGCATGTTCCTGGATATGTCCATCCATGACTTCGACATGGCCCGCTTCCAACTTGGCGAAGTGGAGGAGCTCTATGCCAGGGGGGCCCTGCTGTGCTCCCCCGAGCTGGAGGAGACCCACGATATCGATACCGCTGTGATCAACCTGCGCTTCACGGACGGTACCCTGGGCGCCATCGATAACAGCCGAAATTCCGTCTTTGGCTACGACCAGCGGCTGGAGGTGTTCTGCTCGGACGGCGTGGCCCTGGCCGAGAATGTCCCTGAGACCACCATACAGAAGGGCAACCGGGAGGGCTTCCACTCGGCCCGCCTGGAGAATTTCTTTATGCAGCGGTTCGCGCCCTGCTATGTTGAGGAGGTCCGCCAGTTCGTCGAAGCCGTCCGCGACGATACGCCCACACCCACCACGGGCTACGATGGCCGCATGGCGGTCGTGCTCGCCATGGCTGCCAATCGATCCATGCTTGAGAACCGTCCTGTCCGGATCAACGAGATCGGCTGATCAATCAAAAGGAGCAACAAAATGCTTGAAAAAACCACACCCACGGGTTTTCTTGCCACCAACCAACCCGACCTGTTCTTTGAGGACAACGCGGTCGGCCGCCTGAAAAAGGAGATCTGGGAGGCCAGCGACGAGCAGATCGACGCCATCCTCGCGGAGTACGGCATCCCCTCCCCCATCGAATGGGGCAAGTCCGGTTCCTACATCCAGACCACGACCCGCTGGCAGGTGGAAGCCAACCGCCGGAAGAACGATGTCGTCTTCATCCCGGTAGGCTGCACGGAGCTGCACGGGGCGCACCTCCCCAGCGCCTCGGATACGCTCTATGTCAGCGCCATCTGCGAGGGCGTGCGGCGCTATACCGCCAAACGCGGCGCGCCGGTGAACCTGGCCCTCCCGCCCCTCAACTACGGCGGACACCCCTACCACCATGTGGGCATGCCGGGGACGGTCATCGTTCGCGAGCACGTGGTCCGCGAGATGATGATCGATGTGATGCTGGGCCTGTGGAACGATGGTTTCCGCAAGCAGCTCATCATCAACAATCACGGCCAGTTATGGATGCTCGAATCGGCTGTGCAGGAGTTCCAAAAGCGCTACCAGCTCCCCGGCATCTTCCGGGTCATTGACTGGCACCGCGGTGTGCGCGAGTTCTTCCGCCCGGTGGAGCGCGGCGGCCAGATGGGCACCAACTTCGTCCATGCCGACGAATCTGAGACCTCTCTGGGCCTGCTGCTGCACCCGGACATGGTGGACATGGATCACGCCGTGGATACCGAGGGCAAGGCCTACCTGCCCGAAGGCCACTTCGACAAGTCCGTGGACCCCTACGGTCGGCCCAGCCGCTGGTCCGAAGGCGAAGGTCATTTTGCCATCGAGATCGCTGCCACACCCGAGGGCGTGGTCGGCAAGGCCCGCTCCGGCGCCGCGCAGAAGGCCAAGCGCCCGATGGCAGCCATCCTGAAATACCTGACGCTGTGGCATGACGATGTGCTGGAAGCCTTCCCCGCCGGGACCGTGCCGCCGGTGGAGGAAGTGACCCTGCGCACCGAGAAGGAAATGGAACCCTACCTGCGCGAACCGCTCAGCAAGGGCTGGAAGAGCGTGTACAGCATCCCGCGCATCGGCCAGGGGACCGAGGTCTAGGTTCATTTATATCTCTGAGGCAGGGACGACGCTTCGCGGTGTATCGTCCCTGCCTCCAACCCAAGGAGACTCAACATGACAGGAAAAATGCCAGGCGTCACCCTGATCGCCGATTGGGATCCCAAGCCAGGGTTCAAACTCGGGGCCAAGGACATTGAAGGCCGCCAGACCTACCTGGGCAGCCAGGTATGGCGCAACCCGCGCTTCGAGATCCGCGAATACGAGATCCCCACCCCCGGCCCGGAAGAGGTGGTGCTGGAGGTCAAGGCCTGCGGCATCTGCGGCTCGGATGTGCACATGTCGCAACGCGAGCAGGACGGCTACATCTTCTATCCAGGCCTGACGGGTTTCCCAAGCATCCTCGGACACGAGTTCTCGGGCGTGATCGTGGAAGCGGGAAGCAGGGCCCGCGACAAGCGCACCAACAAACCTTTCAAGGGCGGGGAACCCGTCACCTCCGAGGAGATGCTGTGGTGTGGACAGTGCCGCCCATGCGCCGACGGGCAGCCCAATCACTGCGAACAGTTGGACGAGGTGGGCTTCAATGTCAATGGCGCCTACACGAAATACATCAAGCTCCCTGCCCGCACCATCTGGAGCCTCGAGCCCCTGCGTGAGCGTTACAAAGGCGATGATATCTTCGTGGCAGGCAGCCTGGTTGAGCCCACCTCCGTGGCCTACAATGCCGTGATCGAGCGCGGCGGAGGAATCAAGCCGGGCGACCGGGCCGTGGTGCTGGGCGCCGGGCCGGTGGGTATTGCCGCCTGTGCCATCCTCAAGCGTGCCGGGGCTTCCAAGGTGATCATCTCCGAGACCCAGCCCGAGCGCGCCCGAATGGCGATGGCCCTGGGAGCCGACTACCATGTCGATCCCTCCAGGGAGGATTTCGCCGACCGTGTGCTGGAGATTACCGAAGGCATGGGCGCAGACATGTTCATGGAAGCCACCGGCCTGCCGGAGATCGTATTCCCGGGCATCGAGCGCGTCATCTGGGAGGGCCGCACGCTGCTGAGCACCCTGGTGGTGACGGCGCGCGCCGAAGCCAAAATGCCTGTCGCTGGCGAGGTGCTGCAGGTGCGCAAGGCGCGCATCGTGGGTGCTCAGGGCCACTCCGGTCACGGCAACTTCCCGCGCGTCATCGACTGCATGGCCTCGGGCATGGACATGACCCGCATGAGCACCAAGAAGATCGGCCTCGAGGAGCTGCCTGAGAACGTCCTGCGGCTTCAGACCGACCGTCGCGAGTGCAAGGTCACCTATATCAACAATTAGTGTTTCTGGGCCAGGGTGATCCCCGGATCGCCCCGGCCCTTCACAATGCCATGAAGCTCTCCATCGTCCTCTCCACACAGGCTGCCCGGTTCCAGGCCGCCACCTTCAAAGGCGACCTGGAGGCCAATCTTGCCAGGATCGCCGCGCTGGGATACCAGGGGGTCGAGCTGGCGATCCGCGATCCCTCCCTGGTGGATTACCCCGGCCTGGAGGCCCTGGCACGGAAGCACGATCTACGTGTCCCGGCCATCGGCACCGGCCAGGCCTGGGGGGAGGAGGGGCTGTCGTTCACCGATCCATCCCCCGCGGTGCGCAGCGCCGCCATCCGGCGCATCCAGAGCCATATCCCGGGCGCGCAGCGTTTTGAGGCCGTGGTCATCATCGGGCTGATACGTGGGCTCGTCAGGCCGGGCGTGGAACACTCACAGGCCATGAGGTGGCTGGTGGAGGCGCTCAAGGAATGCAGCGAGGTGGCGCGTGAGCAGGGGGTGCGGTTGGCGCTCGAGCCCATCAACCGCTACGAGACCACACTCATCAATACCTGCACCGAAGGTCTTGAGCTGATCCGGCAGGTGGGGGCGGAGAACTTCGGCCTGCTGCTGGATACCTTCCATATGAACATCGAGGAGCCGGGCATCGAGGCAGCCATTACAGGCTGCGGCGAGCACATTTTCCACTTCCACGTGGCCGATTCCAACCGTTGGCCTCCCGGCGCGGGCCATCTTGATTTCAGCTCCATCTTGAAGGCGCTCGAAAATACCGGCTACCCGGGCTGGGTCTCGGGGGAGTTCCTCCCCAGGCCGGATGCAGCCTCTGCTGCAGAAGCGGGGATCAATTATCTGCGCGGGCTTTTCCCCCGCAAATGATCAGCCCTTGACCTGGCGGGCAAGCTCCCCCATCTTCTCCCGGTCGGTGATGACAAACTCGGTGCGCGTGATTTCGATCATCCCCTGGTCGGCGAAGCGCTGCAGGAAGCGGCATACCACCTCACGCGTGCTGCCGATGCGCGCCGCCATGTCATCCAGCGTGAAGCTGCGCTCGATGGGCCCCTCGGTTTCGGGCGAAAGGTTCATCAGGAATCCGGCCAGTCTTCCCGCCACCGGCTGAAATGCAAGCTCCTCCACGATCGCGCTGGCGCGCATCATCCGGGTGCTCATCAGGCGGCAAAGCTCCCAGCCCATGTCTCCATGCTCCAGGATGGCCGGCAGGATGCATTCACGCGGCCACAGCAGCACACGGCAGGCGCCGCGCGTCTCCAGCGTCACCGGCATGGGCGCTTCCTCCGCGAAAAAGGTCAGCCCCCAGAAGACCTCGCCCGCGCCAAAACTGGAGACCAGCAGCCGGCGCCCCTCGGCGGATTCCTTGACTGCCTCCACCTCCCCTTCCAGGATCAGCAGAAGATAAGGCCAGCGATCCCCGTAACGAGCGATCGTTTCGCCCTTCCGGTAGGAGTGCAATGAGGCCTCCTCCGCCAGTTGTCCTTGCTCGGCGTTCGTCAGGCGCGAGAAGATCGGGTTATCGGAGATCCGGGCAATGAGACGGGTATCTGGCAAGCTGACCTCTATTCCGGGAGGATCATTTTTCGCAGGGCCTCGCGGTCGTGGAGAGTGATGCTCGCCCGGCTGATGCTGAGGGTCCCGTTGGCCTGGAACTGGTAGAGCAGCCGGCAGACCACCTCGGGCGAGGTCGCCACCCTCTCGGCCATCTCGGTCAGGGTCAGGTCGCGCTGCACGGTGGGCTCATCCGAGTCCTCGAAGCGGTCCGCGATCAGCCTGGCCAGGCGGCTGGCCACCGGGCTGAACGCCAGGCTCTGGATATTCTGCCTTCGCCTGCGGATCAACCGGACCTGGCGGCTCAGCAGGCTGCGCGTGGCCGCCTCATTGCGCAGCACAACCTGCAGCACCGGCTCTCCTTCCCAGAGATGCAGCTGCGAAGCCCGGGCCGCCTCCAGTGTGGAGGGCATGGGATTCCCATCGAAAAGCGTATGCCCCCAGAATACCTCCCCCTTCTCCCACACCGAGACCACATAGCTGCGCCCGTCGGGGGAATTGATCACGGATCGCAGCGATCCACTGGCAATGTACGCCACATACGGCCAGGGATCCCCCTCAAGGCACAGGGAGATCCCTTTCTCCAGTGACTTCCGGTGAGCCAGCCCCGCCAGCTCCTCACGCTGCTTCCTCGTGAGGTGCTCAAAGACTTCCGCGTGGTCCAGCAGGTCGGCGAGGTGGGTCATGGCAGGTCCTTTCTTTTGAAAGTAGCATTTTTCTTGACCAAAGTCAAGGCGGGGGGCCTGTGTTCTGATTATAAAACAAGTGTGAAGACGTTCACAAACAGGTTCATTTGAGGAGGATCCACATGCTTCTTTCCACGCCCCGCAATATCCGTCTCATCGTGGTCACGCTGATCGTGATCGCCGCGATCCTGATGATCGCGGTCATTCCATTCATCGGGTTCGACATGGTCAACCCGATCGTCAAGGCCCAGCAGGCGCGCATTGAAAAGTTCACCGCCGAGGGCAATCCCCAGGCTCCGCTGTTGAAATATAGCGTCTGGCTGGTCAGCTTCTTCTTCCCGTTCTGGAGCACCATGTCGCTGATCGCCGGGATCGCGCTGCTGGCCATCGTCCTGCCCTACTATCGTGGCGAACGCTGGACGCGCGGCCTGGCCCTGCTCCTCCTGGCGGTTCCGTCCATCGGCGGAGCGTATATGATCGTGCCGTGGATGAACTTCATCGGCAGTGTCAAGGGCGGCATGCCGCCCGCGGTCATTATGATGACCATCGGCCTGATTCCCTACTTTGCCATCCTGCTGGCGGAGAAGGTCGACCTCATGCAGAAGTTGGTGGACGGGCTGGTGTTCCTCATGCTGGGCGTCACCGCCGCCGAGAACTTCGCCAACGGGCACGCGGCCTATCGCATCCTTTTCGGACACCCGGCCCGGCCTCTTTTTGCCGAGGGCATCGCCATCACATTCTTCGGTTGGCTTACGCTGTGGGTGGGCATGGGCCTGTGCATCGTGGCCATCTACCTGCTCGGCGAGAAGAAGGCTTCCGGCTGGTATGCGGGCATCATCGCCGGGTTGGTCACGCTGGTGGGAAGCGCTGCCACGCACTACGTGCGCCACGCCACCAATGACTACCTGTACGGCGCCCTGATGGGCCTGAGCATCGTAATCATGCTGGCGATCCCGGTCTTCAAGCAGCGTCTGCTGAATGAATACAGCGCGGCACCGGTCGTAAAAGCCGCCTACAGTCCCGCAGACTGAAACCGCACTTGATGAACCCCCGGAGGATCGGCCCATCCGGGGGTTTCTTCTTTTCGATCCCGGCGTCAATCCTGGCGGGCCAGCTCCTCCAGTCGGGAGCGGTCTGTAAAGGCGAACTCCATCCGGTTGACGCGGATCAAGCCCTCATCCGCGAACCGGTGCAATGTGCGGCTGATCAGTTCGCGGGTGGTGCCGACCATCTCTCCCATCTGGTCCAGGGTGAGGTCGCGCGGGGCGGGCCGGTCATCCCCGGCCGGGTAGCGGCTGAGCAGCAAACGCGCCAGTCGCCCCGCAACCGGGTGGAAGGCAAAGCCATACACCACCTCGCGCACCCGCCGCATGTATTCGACCAGCACACGTGAGACATCCCAGGCGGCTTCGGCATTCTGGAGCAGCACCGGCAGGATCTGCTCGCGCTCCCAGATATATAGTTCAGCATCCTCCCGAACCTCCAGGGAGGCTGGCATGGGCAGGTCGTCCACGAATGAATGACCCCAGATGACCGAGCAGGGTTTAAGCTCGAATACCACCTGGCGGCGGCCTTCGGGCGAAAGCATGGCCCACTCCAGCCGCCCCGAGGCTACGTAGGCGACGCGCGGCCAGACTTCCCCCTGCCAGCAAACGAATTCATCCCTGGCAAAATGGCGGACCGAAGCACGGGCGGCCAATCCATCCCGCTCCTGGGCGGTTATTTTCGAGAACACCGGGGCAGTGGACAGGCATCCTGTGAGAGCGTTCATGGGTCCTCCGGAGAATTTATAAAAGTATAAAGACAGGCGCAGGCGTTTGTGCTATTTTACACACAATCAAACTGAACTGCATCCGCAGTCAATTATATCGAGGAGAACCCGATGAATCAGGAAACCACGAAGCTTGGACGCACCATCATGGCGATCGCGGCCGTGGTGGTTGGATTGTTCCTCATGTTCCTCTCCCCCTACATCGTCATGAAGGCGCTCAATCCGGCCCTGCATCGCCTGGTGGAGGTGTTCCAGGTGCAGGACCCGGGCGGCGTGTGGGATACACCGGTCGCCATCCTGACCGCCACTTTCCACACCTGGCTGGCGCTGTTCGTCTTCGCAGGCGCGGCCCTGGTATTGGTCGCCAAGGATCTGTACGCCGGGAAGAAATGGTCCCGTCCCGTGGCGCTTGGATTGATGGCGATCCCTTCCATCGGCGGCATGACCATGGTCATCCCCTGGCTGGTGCTGGTGATGACGGACGCGCAGGGCAACCCCAATCCGGGCGCGGGCATTCCCGCTGCACTTCCCATCATGCTGCTGGGCCTGGTCGGCTACTTCATCATCCTGCTGACCGAGAAAGCCGACTGGAAGACCAAGCTTGCCCAGGTGGTGGTCTTCACTGCTCTTGGAATTGTCGGCGGCATGGTTTTCATGAACGCGCAGCATGGCGTGCGCCACTTCAATAACAACCCCAGCGCGCCCTTCTTTGATGAAAAATTCAGCAATCCCGAGCTGTTCCTGGGCGGCTACGTGATGTATGCGGCGGTGGCCCTCTTCATCGTGGCCATCTACCTGCTGGGCGCCCGCAAGGAAGCCGGCTGGTACGCGGGCATGATCGTTGGGATTGTCACCTTTGTGGCGGCCTTTCTCACCTTCATCGACCGGCAGGCCGTGGGCGCGGCTTCCGCACAGGAGTGGATGCGCGGTGCCCTCCTCTCGCTGGGACTGATCATTATCCTTGCCATCCCGTTCTTTAAGAATCGAGTGCTCGGGATCGAATCCTGAGTTCTGCGCATTCTCCTTCGCGATCCGGGGCTGTCGGCCAGCAGCTCCGGATTTGCTTTAAGGCAAAGCTTTTTCAGGTTCGATTGTGCTACATTTCACATAAGGCCCGTCACATCGAAGAGGAGGATGTAATGCAGACTACTTCAGAGTCCAAACGTTTGCTGCTTGCCATCCTGTCTGTGGTGGTCGGATTGTTCATGGTCACGGTCGCGCCGTTTCTCATCCAGGTCTCGCTCGAGCGGGTGCTCACCGAGCTGCAGATCGTCTCGGCACAAAAGCCTGCCTACTCCAGCGGGATCTTGCTCTTCTCCTACGCCTTCCCGCTCTACCGGGGGTTGATCTTCATCGGCGGGATCGGCCTGATCCTGCTGGCACGCCCCATATTTAAGGGGGAAGAGTGGACCTATCCAGCCGCACTGTTGTGCTCTGCCTTCCCTTCGGCCGGTGGGATGTTCATGTTCATGCCTTATGTTTCCTTTGTGGACGGTTTCCCCATCCCCATGATCGTCTCGTTCGTCGGGCTGATCTTTTTCTGGTCCCTCATCCTGCTGCGAACCGTGGATAAATGGGTAAAGTGGGGGCACTTTTTAGCCCTGACCTTTGCAGGCATGCTCTCCACCCATGCCTTCATCGTGGGGATCGGCAACCTGCGGACGCTGCTCACCCGCCCCGAAAAACCGATGTACAACGGGCTGGGGTGGTGGGTGCTTTCATGGTCGCAGCCCATCCAGTGGATCTGTGTCATCCTCTTGTTCATAGCCATCTACAAGATCGCGGAGCGCAAGGCTGCCGGCTGGAGATTGGCACTGCTGTCGGTGGTTTCTCTGGCTGCCATCAACATCCCCATGCAGATCATTCGCCTGGCTCTGACCGACTCAACCTCCTGGGATTACTCCTACGGCCTGCCGATGATCATTGGGCTGCTGTTCACCCTTCTACACCCAAAATTCAAGGAAGCGCTCCTACCGGAGGGACCGGGGAAACAGGCGGTCGTTGATAGACAGGAGACTCCCTCCACGGTCGCGGCACCGGGTGTCTTAACGCATTAAGGGAACGCCATTGGAATTACAGGCGGCCACATTCTCCTTATGCTCCCGCCCCTCTGCCGACAGGGGCGGGAGCCCAGTCTCATGAAAATCCAACCACGCTTCTACCCCTTCATCCTCATCGCTGCATATCTGCTGTTCCTGCTGCTTGGTTTCCTGCTGGGCTTCCTGCCCGAGCGCGGCGGCGGCCACGGGAGGGGCATCCTCCTGCAGTACGCCTCCCTGATATCGGAGATCATTATATGAACGCGGCCCCTTCGCGGAGAAGACCTTTTTCACTGAGTCGCAGCCGGCGGACGCTTCAATGGACAGTGGTCATTGGCACGCTGGTCATTGGGCTCCGGCACATCATGCCGGGAGAGGCCTCGCGGGGCGGGTCCTTCGACTCCTTTTGTGCCTTTGGAGGGATCGAGACACTCCTGCCCTATATTTTTAAGGGGCAAACCCTCCGGTCCACCAGCCTGCTGAATTTTTCGGTCCTGCTCGGCACACTGGGAGTCTCCCTCGTGGCCGGGCGGGCCTTCTGCGGCTGGCTGTGCCCTCCGGGAGCCGTCCAGGATTTCGTAACAGCCTGGACGCGAAGACTTCAGGGCGACAGGCGGCACGTGCGCGGCAGGCCAGCCAGGACTCTGCTGCCTCTGCGCCTGCCTGCTGCACTGGATCAGCCGCTGCGCTATGCCAAATATCTGGTACTGGCCGCCATCCTGCTCGCCAGTCTCTATATGGTCTTCCCGCCTCTGCGGGAATTCTGCCCGGTGCGCGCCGTTTTCGGCCTCAAGATGACCAGCCTGCTATGGGCCTCGCTGGCAATCTTTTTATTGGGTTCCGTTCTGGTCGAACGCTTTTGGTGCAAGTATTTCTGCCCCCTGGGCGCTGTTCTGGCGATCTTCAACAGGATCGCTCCCCTGCGGTTGACACTGGATGGGAACCGCTGCAACAACTGCGGGCGCTGCGATATTGAATGTTCGATGGATATCCAGGATGTCCCCGCCAACCTGAACAACAGCGAATGTGTCCGCTGCCTGGAATGCCTGCAGACCTGTGCGCGGGACGGATCCATGACCCTGGGCGTGGATTTCCATCCTCAATGACCCCTCTACGCCGCCTGTTTTTGAAAGGAGACCCATCATGAAAGACAATTACCGTCTCGGAGCAATATTCGCTGTTCTTGGAATCCTGACCGGCCTGCTCGTCTTTTACCTGTTGGCAAGCACCTATAACCCGGTCATCTCTTTCAAGGTCAACTCGGGCCGGATGGATGAAGCCACCTCCGTACGGGTCACCTATGCGCTGCTCGGCTGGCTCGGCACCGCGGCCGGCGCGATCTGGGCCGCAGTATTGTATGGCTTTGTCCACAGGGAAAAATGGGCCTGGTTCTGGGGCGCGGTGGCTGCCACCCTCCAGCTCCTGGCCGGTTTTTTCCCGGCCATCCCGGCCATGGACAGCCACCTCCCCACGCCCACGCTGATCGTCTTTGGACTGGCGCTGGTTCTATGGTTCGGCATGCTTCTCGTAGGCGGCGTGAAAAAGGGGATCATCACGCTCACCTTTATAGCCGGGCTGGCCTATGTGCTGAGCTTTATTGATGGCGTGGCGCCGATCGCAAAGTTCACCACCTCCCACGATGACAGCTTCTGGAACGGGATGTATATGATGTCGCAGCAGGTGAGCTGGTGGGGCTCGGCGGCCTGGGCGGTTTTCATCTTTGCGGTGCTCAAGAAGAAGGCCTGGGCCCTGCCGCTGGGGATCTTCGCCGGGATGATGTCCATGATGAGCGGATTCCCCCTCGGTCTGCACAATGTATCCGAGGTGGGGCGCTTCTCGATGTTCCTCCCCGCGCCGTTGATGGGGGCCGGGCTGCTCATTTACCTGATCCTGCCCCCCGCACGCAGGCTCCTGGAAGCGTGGAATGCCTCCTGATCCAATGGACCCGGTTTCCTCCATTCGGCTTCGGGTGCCCCAAAATGTGACCTTTGTTACAGATTCTCCTTATTCTTTGTGCGATAATTCACGAGAGAACCGGACTCACAAGGAGAATGCAAATGCTTGACAAGATCTTTTTGCTCTTGACCGGCCTGCTGGCAGCCTACCTGTGCTGGTATTTCTACAGGCGCTACAACATGCACAAGGCCCTCCACAACCTCTACTACCTGATGGGCTTTGCGGTCCTGCTCGTCTCGGGTCTGCTGCTGCTCTTCCTCGGCCTGGATATCCTCAAATCGCCCTATGTGCTGACCGTCGCCAGCCTCATCCCCCTGGGCATCTCCATGGGCATTGCCGAGGAATACTTCCCGGCCTGGAAGAAGTACTTCAAGTGGTTCGCCTTGCTGGGGTTTCTGGCCATTGCCATCACCAGCATTGCAGGGATGGACAGCCTCAAGAAGATCGCGGTCCCGCTGTTCCACGGCGTGGCCGGGCTGGTCATCTTCCTGGGCCCCTTCCTGGTCAAGGATGCCCCCAGGGGATTCTTCTGGGTCGGGATCGGCGGCCTGCTGATCGGCCTGGGCGGCATCGCCCTGGCCTTCATCTCCATTGGAAAACAGCTGCTGTTCTTCAGCCCGCAGTTCGTGTTCCTGATCCTCACCCCCCTGCTCTTCCTGATGACCGGTGCGTACGCGCTGGGCTTTGCACGGAAGGGCTGAGGAAATTCTCTCCTGACCCGGCCCATGCGCCCTGACTGAGTCCGGCAGGGCGCATGGGTTTCCGGGCTCCCCGCCATGAATTGACATTTATCAAAGACGCAGGCGCCTCTTTGTGATATTTTTCTCATAGAGCCTCAGCACCTGTGCCGGAGCAACCCTTCATGCAGAACATCAAAGACCGTCTCACCTACCTTTTCGGCTCAACCAAGGGCCTCATCCTTGTGGCGATCGCCATGATCGGCATCGAGACCGCAATCTGGGGCATGCTCTCGGGTCCGATGGCCGAAATGGGCGTGCGTGAGGTGGTGATCAAGGCCCTCGGGATGAAGATCGTGCAGGCCGAGCGCGAGGGCCGCATCATCATCCTGTACCACTCCATCGCCATGGCGATTGTCGCCATCGAGACCTACATGATCACCAGCCTTCTGAAGATGAAGGCGTTTTTCAAAACAGCCATCCGCGCCCTGATCACTGTGGGGTACATCCTGACCATGATCTTCGGGATGGGGTTTGCTTATTTCGGCCACAACTGGGCCTTTCACGGCATCTACATCTTCGGCCTCTCGCTCATCTTCTTCGCCGGGGTGCTGCTCATCATCGCCCTGTGGCCCTGGAACCCTGAGTATTATCTCCATGACAAGGACTACGCCCGCACCAGGAAGGGCGTGGACATGGAGCGTGTGGCCTTCTTTGCCACCGCGGTCACCACCGTGCTCTCGGCCCTCTTCGGCGCCGTTCCCGGGGCGTATTTCGGCAACGGCTTCGAGGTCTTCCTGGCGGAGAACGTCATCCGCTTCCCCGAGAAGACCACCATGGAATACTCGGTCATCGGCCATCTGCACATCATGCTGGCCCTCATCGCCATCATGATCACCCTCATCATCGGGCGCTGGCTGAACTTCAAGGGATTGCTGCACAAGATCGCCATGCCGCTGATGATCCTGGGCACCATCGTCCTCAACCTGGGGGTGTGGGGCGTGGTGACTCCGCTGGAGCCGGTGGCCCACATGATCATCTACGTGGGCGCGACGCCTTCCATGCTCGCCGCACTGCTCCTGCTCATTTGGAGCTGGGGAAAGCTCATCCGCGAAGGCACCGCCGGTATCGACAAGCCCAATTTTGGAGACAAGCTGCGCGCCCTGCTGCGCGACCCGCTGCGCTTCGGCCCCACCTGGCAGATGCTCTTCATGAACTTCACCACCAGCGGCCTGGGCATCTTCATGGCGGTCAAGCTGGACGAGATCTTCCGCGTCTGGCCGGCC
>CAZSPX010000052.1:0-2549 GCA_964608885.1 uncultured Anaerolineaceae bacterium
CAGGGCGCGAAGAAAACACATTGGGTTGGACATTGGCCTGACCCGAATCCCGTCCCCCAGGCAGTTTTCCCTTCGCGTCTTTGCGACTTCGCGTCAAGACTCCCTGCCTAACCCTGTATCAGCACCATCTCCTCCTGCGGCGGACCCAGGTATTCCGCCCCTTCCGCGGTCATCACCACATCCTCCTCCAGCCCGATGTGACCGTACCCCGGCACGTCCAGCCCCGGCTCGATGGTGAAGACCTGCCCCGCCTCCAGCTTGTGGAGCGGCAGGTTCCCATACTTCTCCCACAACGGGCCCAGCAGCGCGCCGCCGTCATGCGCCACCCGCCCCAGCTGGTGACCGAGGGCGTGCATGTAGCTGGCGTATCCCGCCCCTGTGACGACCTCGCGCGCGATCACGTCGATGGCGTTCCCGGTCACACCAGGCTTCATTGCGGCTCGCGCCTTCTCGATGGCCTCGCGGATCGTATCAAAGCCGCGCTGCACCTCTGCCGGCGCCGCGGTTTCTCCCGGCTTCAGGATGTATGCCACGCGCTGGATGTCGGAGCAGAACCCCTCCACCTTCACGCCGAAGTCGAAGTGCAGGATATGCCCCGGCTCGACCTTGATCTGCGTCGGCCCGCTGTGGCCCGAGGGTGAGTTCGGTCCGCTGTTCACCGCCGGGCAGTTCTCCGCCGGCCAGGCCAGCCCCAGCCCGCGCTTCATCACCTCGGCCTGCATCCACTCCGCCACCTCGATCTCGGTCATCCCGACGCGGACGTGCTCGAAGACAGCCTTAAAGATCTCCTCCGTTGTCGCGACCGCGGACTTGATATGGGAGAGTTCGGTAGCGGTCTTGCGCCCGCGCAGCGCGCCGATCAGGGCCTCCGCGCTCACCAGCCTCCGCCCGTATGGCGTCCCGTTGAAGATCTCCAGCAGCTGCTCATACATGGAATGGGTGAGCCCATCCGCGTGCACGTTGTCGCGCGAGGAGTTGACCGCGATCTGCTTCGGGTCCAGCCGCGTGATCGTGTCCTTCAGCAGCTCGCGCATCCCGGTATCGAATCCCAGCACGGTGTCGAACACGCCCAGCCGCTCCACGGCTTCCTTTTCCAGGTTGCCCACGATGGCCAGCTTCGCGCCGCTGCGCGTCAGGATCAGCGCCGAGGGCCAGGTCAGGTCATTGGACCCGATCAGCAGGTCCAGCGCCGGGTCACGCACGCCGCTGGTCTCGCGCACGAAGGTCAGCCATACATCCGTCTCCTGCTCGTTCAGGATCTCGACGGCCTGCTTCACTTTCTCCTGTATCAGGGACATGGGAACGCTCCTTTCCAAAAACCTCTAAACCGAATGGGTCTCCGGCTCTCTCACCATCACCGCCAGCGCAAGGGCCATCAACAGCGCGAACCCCGCCGAGAGGCCGAAGGTGAGGTGGAACCCTGCATGGTCCGCGATCCACCCGCCGAGGATGGGTGCGAGGATCGTGGCCGGCGCGGTGAAGGTGTTCGAGAGGCCGATGTACAGCGGGCGGTCCTCGTCGCGGCGTGCAAAGCGGACCGTCAGCGGCATCGGCACGACCCAGATGGATACGATCGCGATGGCCTCCAGCAGGAACACGAGATAGAACCACTCGAGTCCGCCCGCCTCCAGCGCAATGACGGCGCTCAGCGAGGCGGCCAGCGCCCCGATGATCATGACCCCGCGGTGGCTCCAGCGGTCGCCCCAGCGTCCCATCAGCGGCCCCGCCGCCACCTGTGCCAGCAGCAGCACCCCCGTCATGATCCCCGCCACCGCCGCGCTCATCCCGAACTCCACCACCGCATAGATCAGGTAGAAGGCGAAGGCCATGCTCGCGAACTGGCTCAGGAAGCGCACGCCCAGGAAGACCGCGAAGTTGCGGTCGCTCCTCAAAACATGACCCGCCTCCCTCCACACGCTGGTCGGGGGTGCGACGGGCCGCGGCGGCCCTTCGTGCTCGCGCGTCTGCGCCAGGACGAAGTAGGAGACTCCGAGGCTGAGCGCCGCGATCAAAAAGCACAGCGCGAAATTGCCAGGTGCCTCTACGTTCTCAAGGACCAGCCCGCTCAGGATCGCGGCCAACCCCCCCAGCGCGTTCGAAGCCGCGGCCTGCACGCCGAAGAACGTCCCGTGCAGCCCGCTGGGGATGATCTTGGTGATCATGTTCTGCCAGGGGTTGGCCGCCAGCCCGCCCGCCACTCCCTGCCAGACCAGCAGCGTAAACAGCAGGAGCAGCGTCATTTGCGCGCCCAGCTGCGGCGAGAACAGCGCCACCAGCGCCAGCCCCAGGAAGGGCAGCCGCTCGTGGATCGTGGTCCACATCACCAGCGGCTTGTAGAGCGTGGCGCGCGAGACCCATCCCGCCGTGAAGAGCTGCGGGAGCTGCCAGCCCACCGCGTGGATGGCCGGGATCAACCCGATGAGCAGCGCAGAGTCTGTCAGCCCGCTCACAAAGAGCGGGATCACGGCCACGAAGGACCCGAACCCCAGCGCAAAGCCAAAGAAGGTCCCATCCAGGATGCCGACCGTGAAGTTGAAGGACAGGTCCGG
>CAZSPX010000052.1:2649-9210 GCA_964608885.1 uncultured Anaerolineaceae bacterium
CTCCTTGACATCCTCCTCATTCCCAGTATAATTATATAAACGAACGTTCGTTTATTTTTCAGGGAGCGGACCATGACCGAGGAAGTGCTTTCCAAAGGCGAGCGTGCCCGCCAGGCCATTCTCGACGCGGCCTATGAGTTGTTCATCCATCAGGGATTTGCCGCCACCTCCATGCGCCAGATCGCGGACGCCGCCCGGCTCTCTCCCGGCAGCCTGTACAACTATTTTCCCTCCAAGGATGCGATGTTCCAGGCCATCCTGGAGGAGCGGCATCCCATCCACCAGATGCTGCCCATCATGCAGAGGGTGGAGGGCCGCAGCGTGGAGGAGTTTTGCCGCAACGCCGCGCACACCCTGGTGGACGAGCTGGGCCATCACCCCGATTTCCTCAACCTGATGCTCGTGGAGATCGTGGAGTTCAGCGGAGAGCATGTCCCCCTTCTTTTTGAAAAGTTCCTGCCCGAGGTCATGCCCCTTTCCCTGCGCTTTCAGGGATTGGAAGGATCCCTGCGCGAGATCCCGCCGTTTGTCCTGCTGCGCGCCTTCCTGGGCATGTTCTTTGCCTATTACATCACCGGCATCCTGATGGGGCGCGTGCCGCCCGCCCTCCAGGAGAACGCCCTCGATCATTTCGTGGATATCTTCCTGTACGGCATCCTGGAAAGGGAGACTGCATGAGCTCACGCCTGTTGTCCATCATCCGCAAGGAGTTCATCCAGATCTTCCGTGACCCGCGCACTCTCGGGTTGATCCTGGTGATGCCCATCGTGCAGATGTTCCTGCTGGGTTACGCCGCCACCACCGATGTCCGCAACGTGCCCCTGGCGGTCTGGGACCAGTCCCGCACGCCCGAGTCGCGCGCCCTCCTGGATGCCTTCGAAGCGGCGGACTACTTCAAGATCACCTATGAGATCCGGTCACAGCAGGACATCACCACGCTGATCGAGCGCGGGGATGTGCGCGCGGCCCTCATCATCCCTCCCGATTACAACGAGCGCCTGCTGGAGGGGGACGCCCAGGTCTCGATGATCCTGGACGGTTCGGACGCATCCGTGGGTTCGACTGCCCTCTCCACCGCGCGTCTCGTGGGCCAGTCCTATGCTGTGAAGATCCTCACCGAGCAGGCCGCCCGCCAGGGACGCTCTTCCGCGGTGCGCGTCCCTCTCGAAGTTCGCACGCAGGTCTGGTACAACCCGGACCTGATCTCGGCCTATTTCATGATCCCCGGCATGATCGGCATGATCCTTTACTTTATCACCGCCCTGCTGACCGCCACGGCCATCGTGCGCGAGCGCGAGCGCGGCACCATCGAGCAGCTCATCGTGACGCCCATCCGTTCGTGGGAACTGGTGGTCGGCAAGGTCCTCCCGTACGTGATCCTGGGCTTCCTGGATACCATCGAGGTGCTCATCCTCGGGCACTTCTGGTTCAAGGTCCCGGTGCGCAGTGACCTGGGCCTGCTTTTCGGGGCCTCCGGACTGCTGCTGCTCTCCAGCCTCGGCATCGGCCTGTTCGCCTCCACGATGGCCAACACCCAGCAGGAGGCCTTTCTGACCGTCATGTTCACCATGCTGCCCAGCATCTTCGTCTCGGGCTTCTTCTTCCCGATCGAAGCCATGCCGAAGTTCCTGCAGGTGATCTCCTATGGCATCCCGCTGCGTTACTTCCTGGTCATCATCCGGGCGCTGCTGTTGAAGGGGGTGGGTGCCTCGGCCATACAGCCGCAGCTCATCGCGCTGGCCATCTTCGGCGTGGTCATCATGACCGCCGCCGCGCTTCGATTCCGCAAGCGGTTGGATTGACTCTCTCATACAAGGAGCAAGAATGCATCCTCGGCGTCCCCCCGTCCCCGTAATTATCATCCTCCTGCTCGCCATCCTGGTGGGCGGGTACTATGCCCTGCGCCGCATGCAGAACGGCTCGAACGGCGCCCTGACCGCCTCCGGCAGCATCGAGGCGACCACCGTCAACATCTCGCCCGAGGTCTCGGGCAAGGTCCTGGAGGTGCTCGCCGCGGAGGGCGGGCAGGTCACTGCCGGTGAGCCGCTCATCACGCTGGATGGCGCGCTGCTCGAGGCGCAGCGCCTTGCGGCCGCGGCCGCGGTGGAATCCGCGCGCGCCGCCCTTGCCACTGCGCAGACGAATTATGACCTCGCCGTCCAGAACGCCTCGGCGAAGCAGCAGGCCTCCCAGTCCGCGGACTGGCGCATCTCCGCGCCCGACGAGTTCAACCAGCCCGCCTGGTACTTTGACCAGTCCGAGCAGACCCGTGCCGCGCAGGCAGAGCTGGACGCCGCGGCGCAGGCGCTCAAGGATGCAGAGACGGGATTGTCACAGGTGACCTCCGACCTGAACAACGCGGACTTTATCAAGGCTGCGGAGCGGCTGGCGAATGCCCGCGCTGCTTTCCTCGTGGCGGACCAGGTCAAGACCAACGCGGACTTTGCCGCGGAGGGCGGAGGGCTGCAGCGGGCCGCGGATGCCTCCTATGTGGCTGCCCTCGCCGAGCTGCGCGCCGCCCAGAAGGAATATAACGCCATGCTCAACCCGACCGCCGCGCGTGCCGTGCAGGATGCGCGCGGGAAGGTGGTCGTCGCGCAGCAGCGTTATGACGAAGCCTCAAGACGCCTGCTCAGCCTGCAGACCGGTATGGATTCCTCTCCGGTCGTGCTGGCTTCCAGGGCGCTCGAGCAGGCCAGGGCTGCCGTGACCCAGGCCGAGGCCAACCTTGCACTGCTCGATGTGCAGACCCGGAAACTGAGCGTCTCCTCGCCGGTGGATGGGGTGGTGCTGGCGCGCAACGTCGAGCCGGGGGAATTCCTCCAGCCGGGCGCCATCGCCTTGAACCTCGGCCTGCTCTCAGACCTGACCATCACGGTCTATGTGCCCGAGGACCGCTACGGCGAGATCGCCCTGGGACAGAAGGCCGTGGTCACGGTTGACTCCTGGCCCGGCGAGACCTTCGAGGCGGTGGTCGTGAACATCGCCGACCAGGCCGAGTTCACCCCGCGCAATGTACAGACCGTGGAGGGCCGCAGCAGCACCGTCTATGCCGTGAAGCTCAGCGTCTCCGACCCGCAGGGCCATCTCAAGATCGGCATGCCCGCCGATGTGGTCTTTGAGGGAGGTGGATGATGTCGTTGCGAGGAGTGTGTCCAGCCGCAACGCGGCTGGACACCGACGAAGCAACCCCCTCCTTTCAACCCCCTCCTTCCATGAATGGAAACGGCATGTGAAACTGATGGTTGTGGAACCCCTCGATAGGTGACCGCATGAAATTCGAACGCTTCCTCTGGCATACCCTCATTCGGCCGCTCCAGGCCCTGCACCGCAGCATGTATGCGCATGACCAAACCTCTCGGCTCGGAAAGATCGTCCTGCTGCTCACCACCATCGGGCGCAAGACCGGGCTGCCGCGCGTGACCCCGCTCCAGTTCTCGGAGCTGGGGGGCGATTACTACGTGGCTTCCTCGCGCGGCGGGCGCGCCGACTGGTTCCGGAACGTCCAGGCCGACCCGCATGTCCGCGTCCAGGTGGACCGCCGGCAGTTCGAGGCCCTGGCGGAGCCGGTGACCGATCCCTGCGCCATCGCCGATTACCTGCAGGGCATCATCGACCGCCATCCCCGCATGGGAGGCGCCATGATGCGCCTGCACCGCCTGCCCCCGCATCCGAGCCGCGGGCAGCTGGAACATCTCGGCGCGGAGCTTGCGCTGGTGATCCTTCACCCGCAGGGCTTCAGCCGGAATTGAGCGCTCATGGATGACCTGATCTCCGCCACAAACCTTTATAGGTATTTCGGCGCGGTGCATGCCGTGGATGGCATCAGCCTGCACATCCCGCCCGGCGAGATCTACGGGCTGGTGGGCTCGGATGGCGCGGGCAAGACCACCACCATGCGCCTGCTGGTGGGCGCCCTGCTCCCCGATTCGGGCCAGGTCTCCGTCTGCGGCTGGGATGTGCTGCGGAACGTGGAGCAGGCCCGTTCCAACATCGGCTACCTCTCGCAGCGCTTCTCCATGTACGAGGACCTGACCGTCCTGGAGAATATCCGCTTCTTTGCCGAGGTGCGCGGGCTGAAGGGCGCCGATTGGCGGCCGCGCTCGCTGGAGATCCTGGACTTCGTGGGCCTGGGTGGCTTCACGGAAAGGCCTGCCGGGCAGCTCTCCGGCGGGATGAAGCAGAAGCTGGGCCTGGCTGCCGCCCTCGTCACCAGCCCGCGCGTCCTGCTGCTCGATGAGCCGACCACCGGCGTGGACCCCGTCACCCGCCAGGACTTCTGGCAGCTGGTCATCCGTCTCGCCTCCGAGGGGACCCCGGCAGGAGAGGGCGGCGGGGGAGCCGTCTCGGTCCTGATCTCCACGCCCTACATGGATGAGGCTTCGCGCTGTCACCGCGTGGGCTTCATGAAGGATGGGCGCATCCTCGCCGAGGACACGCCCTCCGCACTGCGCTCCCGCCTGGCCGACCGCGTGCTCGAGCTGCGCGGCGAGCCACTCAACCTGCTGCGGCACGCCGCCCACCAGGATCCCGGTGTGGAGGATGTGGCGGCCTTCGGTGACCGGCTGCACCTGCGGGTGTATCCGGGCGAGGCCGAGGCCGTTCTGAGGCGCCTGCCCGAGAGCGTCCGCCTCGCGGGCGGCAGCGTGCTGGACCTGCGCCGCATTCCTCCCGCGCTGGAGGATGTCTTCATCGACTTCTCAGAGAGATCGAATGGCTGAGCCTGTCATCTCCGTCCATGACCTCACCCGGCGCTTCGGCGACTTCGTGGCGGTGGACCATATCTCCTTCGAGGTGCAGGAGGGGGAGGTGGTCGGCTACCTGGGGCCGAACGGTTCCGGAAAGACCACCACCATCCGCATGCTGCTGGGGATGCTGAAGCCCAGCGACGGCCGGGCCACCGTCCTCGGCTACGATGTCTTCCGTGAAGCCGAGCAGGTGCGCGCCCGCGCCGGGTATATGTCTCAGAAGTTCGCCCTGTACGATGACCTGACCGTCCTCGAGAACCTGTCCTTCTACGGCGGCGTGTATGGGATCACCGACCGGAAACGCATCCAGGGGACGCTGGAGAAGGTGGGGCTGACCGGCCACGACTCCACGCTGACGGCCTCTCTTTCCGCGGGCTGGCGGCAGAGGCTGGCGCTGGGCATCGCCCTGGTCCACGAGCCGCGGCTGCTCTTCCTGGATGAGCCCACCTCGGGCGTGGACCCCACCGCCCGCCGCGCCTTCTGGGACCTGATCTACGAGCTGGCTGAGACGGGTGTGACCATCCTGGTCACGACCCACTACATGGACGAGGCCGAATACTGCGAGCGCGTGGGCGTGATGCGCGACGGCCGCCTGCTGGCGATGGACACCCCCACAAACCTGAAGCGCTCCATCATCCAGGGCGATGTGTGGGAGGTGTTCGTCCAGCCCCTGGAAACGGGGCTGGGAGCCCTGGCGGCGGTCCCCGGCGTGACGCGCGTCGGGCTGGCGGGAGATCACCTGCGGACCATCACCCGGGGCCTTTCCCGGGAGGACCTGGAGAGGGGTCTTCGGCAGGCCGGGGTGGACCTCCAGCGGATCGAAAGCGGCGAGCCCACCCTGGAGGATGTCTTCCTCACCCTGGCCAGGGATTAAAAAAAGACTTCCGAAGTTTTCAATACTTCGGAAGCCTGCCTTGCCCGCCGCCCTCGGGACATCCCGGGTCGTCCATCCCTACTGGCTCACTGTTTCAGGAGGGATGACCACCATCATGACCAGGTAGGCGATCAGGACGCCGGGACCGGTCAGGAAGAAGGCCAGGAGGAACATCAGGCGCACGACCGTCGGGTCGATGCCCAGGTACTCTCCCAGGCCTGCGCAGACGCCGGCCAGCATCGTATCGTGGGTGCTGCGCCTCAGGGTCTTGTAGTTCTCGTTCATGGGATTCTCCTTTCGTTAGATTACCTGATTCTACGCAGCATGTCCCGGTGGGTTGCA
Organism: uncultured Anaerolineaceae bacterium; assembly: GCA_964608885.1. Lineage (GTDB taxonomy): Bacteria > Chloroflexota > Anaerolineae > Anaerolineales > Villigracilaceae > JACPVF01. Next base: position 8,614 of record CAZSPX010000052.1, read on the forward strand.
CAAGCTCAGGTTGCGGCGAGCGGCAGCGAGCGCCGTGACCTTCACCTCAGCCTGCGGCCTTCCAGGTAATTGGCGATGGCCGCGTAGAGCAGGAAGACCCCGATCAGGATGAAGAACACGGCCTGCAGGCCCAGGAACCGGTACTGCAGCGCCCCGAACCCGCAGAAGAGCAGTCCCACCAGGCCGTAAAAGACCGCGTTCCGCGAATAGGCCGAGCCCGCCCGGCGGGATTGGAGCAGGCTCCGGGCGGTGAGCTGCTCCAGGAGCCGGACCTGTTCCTCATGGCGGCCCTGGCAGGCCAGCACCTCGTCCACTTCCGTGGCACATTCTTCGCATAGACCTCGCTGGCAGTGCCTGCACAGGCCGACAGCATTTCGTTCCGGATGGTAGTAACAATTCATTGGGACCCTCGTTAAGCAGGATGGAGTTCAGAATCAGACCAATAGAATGATTCTGAGCTCCACTTTTTATGCACCGGCGGTTTCCCGGTTCTCTTGCAGGTCAGCGTAACACAAAACCGGGTGGTTCGTTAGTACAGGTGGAGTTCGAAATCAATCTTTCAGAATGGTTTCGAACTCCTTTTTTTGCCCATTTTTT
>CAZSPX010000052.1:9310-15136 GCA_964608885.1 uncultured Anaerolineaceae bacterium
CGTTCAGCGCGAGCTCCGCGCCGTAACATTTCCTCCGCTGGTTCGTAATACCAGATGGAGCCCGGGATCAATCTTTTAGAATGATCCCGGGCTCGTCTTTTCCTGATGGGGGACTCAGCCTGCTTTTTCCACCGGGTGCCGGAGCACCGTCTTCAATTTCGCAGGGTCGGCTTTGCGCGGGTCGCCGAGGTAGATCTCGTGGTGCTTCCCGTTTGGCCCGACCCGGTCCCGATATCCCTGCCCGGCGGCATACTCGCGCATCGCCTCGATGGTGGCAGGTTCGGTCGCGTATGGGCCCACGTGCATGGCCTGCACGCTGAGTCCTTCCTCGAAGTCCGCCAGTCGCAGGCGTGCCAGGGCCGGCGAGTCGCCGCGCTTCTTCCGGAGCTGCTCCAGGCCGTCCGCGAACAGCGCCGGCGTGATGACGGGGGGCTGGAGGATCATCAACGTGTAGAACCAGTTGTCCTTCACGTTCAGGTCGAAGCGGCCGTCCTCCACCCACCACAGGCCCTCCAGCGCCATGACGGGATAATCGACCGGGTCGGTCTTCCGTTTCTTCAGCATGAACTTCAGCGTATAGGAGATGCCGTACAGCGCCTGCGTGGCCTCCGCAAAGCCCGGGGATTCGCCGGGGGAGCTGCCCTTTTCAATGGCCCCGTCCACCATTGCGAACTGGAAACAGGGGATCTGCAGGATGGCCGGTTTTTTCGGCGGCTGGTAATAGGCCTTCAGTTCCTTTTTCAGGTCCAGGATCTTCATTGCGCCCTCCGCCTTCATTGTAGAACAGTAGTTCTTATTTTTCAAGAGGCCCGCGCTGGATCGAGTCCCGGCCGAAGCGGGCCTGCAGTTCGTCCACCACCTCCTGCAGCTTGCGCCTCTTCCCGGCCTCCTCGTCCCACAGCCCGAGCTGCAGCACCGGCGTCCCCAGCCCGCTGACCCCCACACCGATCAGCCGCACGGGCTGGCCCGGGCGGCGCACCGCCTTGAGCAGCGCCAGCGCCGTCTTGATGATCTCCGCATCGTCCTGGGTGGGTTGGGGCAGGGTGGTCTGCCGCGTAAGGGTGGTGAAGTCCGGCCAGCGCAGTTTCAGCTTCACGGTCTTGCCCGCCAGGTCGTTCTTCCGCAGCGACCTGCCCACTTCGGCTGAAAGCTCGCGCAGCGTCCTCTCCAGCTCGCGGTCATCGCTCACATCGCGCGTAAAGGTGGTCTCCTGGCTGATGGATTTGGTCTCGTGCTCGGTGACGATGGGGCGCTCGTCGATCCCGCGCGCGTGCCGGGAAAGGTCGCGCCCGTTCTCCCCGAAGCGGCGGACCAGGTCGGTCTCCGGCCAGCGGGCGATATCCCCGATGGAGTGCATGCCCAGTTCCGCCAGCCGGGATTCGGTCTTGGGCCCCACGCCCCACAGCATGCTGGAGGGCAGGCCCGCCAGGAATTCTGCCTCCTGCCCGGCCGGGACGACCGTCAGCGCGCGGGGTGCGCCGATTTCGCCCTGGCCGCGGCCCCGCAGCGCGCCCTTCTTCCCCACCTCCGTGGCGATCTTGGCCACCAGCTTGTTGGAGGCGATCCCGATGGAGCAGGGCAGCCCGGGATCCTCCTGGATGCCCGCCTGCAGCCTGCGCGCCAGGGCTTCCGCCTCGCCCAGGCCGGTGATGTCCATGAACGCCTCGTCAATGGAGATCTGCTCCACCTGCGGCGTCACTTCCCGCAGCTTTTCCATCACCCGCTGCGAGGTCTCGCTGTACAGCCGGTGCCGCCCCGGGACGATGATCAGCCCGGGGGCCAGCCTCACCGCGCGCGACATGGGCATGGCCGAATGGATGCCCAGCGCCCGGGCCGCATACGAGCAGGAGGCCACCACGCCGCGCTCCTGCGGCTTGCCTCCCACCGCGAAGGGCTTGCCGCGCAGCGCCGGGTTGTGGTTCTCCTCCACGGCGCAGAAAAAGGCATCCAGGTCCAGGTGCAGGATGATGCGGGCCATCGGGGATATTATACCCACCCTCTTTTTGCCCGGTTTTTGACCAGAAATCACCATGAAATTGTATTGAATCTGCCTGCCGGATTGCTTATACTGTTGGTGAAATAAGTGTGTGGGTCAGAAGAAAGAGGAGAATCATGGTTCGCAGATACCGTTTCCTTCTCGTTGTCCTCATAACGGTGGCTTCGATGCTGTTCCCGGCTGCCGGGATGACGGCCGCCCCGACCGCCCATGCAGCCGCCTACGCGGATTGGGCTTCCTTTGTCATGGATGTCACCATCCCGGATGGGTCCATTGTCGCCCCCAGCACCCCGCTCACCAAGACCTGGCGCCTGAAGAATATCGGCACGGTCACCTGGACCACGGCCTATTCTTTGATGTATGTCAACGGCGACCAGATGAGCGCGCCTTCCCGGGTCAACCTGCCGAACGATGTGCCGCCGGGCGGCGTCGTGGACGTTTCGGTCCAGATCGTCAGCCCGCCAAATCAGGGTCACTTCCGCGGCAACTGGATGCTGATGAACGCGGTAGGGACGGCCTTCGGCATCGGCTCGACGGCCAGCAACGTCTTCTGGGTGGATATCTATGTCCAGCCGCCGTTGATCACGGCTTTCGACTTCACCCAGAACATCTGCACCGCCGCGGTCTGGGTCTATAACGGCGGCCCCATCCCCTGCCCGACCAAGCCCGAGAAGATTCCCTATGGTTACGTCCAGAACGTGGCCGACCCGATCCTCGAGAACGGCACACCCGCCGGGCTGCCCGCCATCCTGACCGTCCCGCAGAACAAGCGCGACGGGGTCATCATGGGCGTGTACAACGTTCCGCAGATCAGCGTGGGCGACCGCTTCCAGGCCCTGGTCTCCTGCCAGTATGGCGCGGTCAACTGCTATGTGAGCTTCGAGCTGGATTACCTGACCCGCTCCAACAGCCTGGTCACCATCTGGAAGTTCCGCGAGAAATATGACGGGCTCTTCTATCGCGCCGATATCGACCTGAGCAAGTATGCCTACATGCGCGATATCCGCCTGGTGCTGATTGTCAGCGCCGCCGGCTCGGCCTATGGCGACCTGCCCCTGTGGGTGGCCCCGCGCATCGCCCGGCCGGTCTCCGACCAGATCATCATGACGCCCACCTCGCCGTATGTCCCGCCGACCGCCACCTCGCCCGTCGTGCCCACCACCCCGGCGCCGATCACGGTGACCCCGGGCGGGCCGACGCCCACCCTGCCTCCGGCCGGAAGCTGCGACAAGGCCGAGTTCGTCCAGGATGTCACCACGCCGGACGGGACCTCGGTCGGTCCGGGCGCCTCCTTCACCAAGACCTGGCGCCTGCGCAATGCCGGCACCTGCATCTGGACTCCCTCCTACAGCCTGGCCTTTGTGAGCGGCGACCAGATGGACGGGCCTGTCTCCTCGCCTCTCACCTCCACGGTCAATCCCGGCCAGACAGTGGATATCTCCGTGAACCTGAAAGCGCCCACGGTTGGCGGCAGCTATGCCGGGTACTGGATGCTGCGCAATACCTCGGGCGGCTTCTTCGGCATTGGCTCGAGCGGAACCCAGCCCTTCTGGGTGAAGATCTCCGTCCTCAGCGCCAACCTGCCCACCAACTATGACTTCGTCACCAACCTGTGCAGCGCGACCTGGTTCAGCGCGGCGGGCAACCTGCCCTGTCCCGGCACGGATGGCAGCCCCTCCGGCTTTGCGTATCGCGTGGACCAGCCCGTGCTCGAGACCGGCGCGGTGGATTCGCGGGCGGCCATCCTGGCGGGCCCGCAGGCCGTGGACTTCGGCTATGTCCTGGGCATCTATCCTGCCATGGGCGTCCTCGCAGGCGACCGCTTCCGCTCCACCATCAGCTGCCAGAACGGCGCCACCGCCTGTGACGTGTTCTTCCGCCTCGATTACCAGATCGATAACGGCGCCATCAACACGCTCCAGGCTTTCCACGAGCGCCACGAGGGCCTGACCTACAACGTGGATATCGATCTGTCCTCGCTGGCGGGCCAGAACGTCAAGTTCATCCTCACGGTGCTGTCCAATGGTTCTCCCGCGGGCGATCGCGCCATGTGGGTGGGTCCGCACATCTATCGCCCCGGCGGCTTTGGCGGCGGTGCTCTCTCCGAGCCGACCAGCACGCCTACGGCGATCCCGACGCTGGCCCCCACCGAGACGCCCGTCCCGCCCACCGAGGTGATCATCCCCACGGATACTCCCGCGCCGCTGCCCTCGGAGACGCCGACCCCGCAGCCTCTCGATACTGAGACGCCTGTGCCGACCGCAACCGAGACTCCGGCGACCTGATCTGCTTCAAAACATGGGAATGACCGCAGATAGCGGTCATTCCCATGTTTTCACCCCCATATCTGGCGTTTCCCTGCCAATTTCAGACCATTAAAAGATTGAAAAAAACTCTAATAATAGTTATACTTGGGAATGGCGTATAGTCGAACCTTGGAACTTTTTTGCCTGCGAGACCGTTATCATGCAGGTACTATTGAAGGAGGAGCCATGAATTCCCGCAAAAGTTTACCCTCGCTATTTCTCCTGGTCGCTCTGGTCTTGTCCTTGATCCCGGCGGCGACCCTGGCCCGGCCTGCGGCCGCGGCCTCCTACTGCGATTGGGCCCAGTTCGTCGCGGACGTGACCGTCCCCGATGGGACCCGCTACGCGGGCGGCACCGCGTTCCAGAAGACCTGGCGCCTGAAGAACATCGGCACCTGCACCTGGACCACCGCCTACTCGCTGGTCTTTGACAGCGGCGACCGCTTCGGGGCCCAGGACATGAACTTCCCGATCAATGTCGCCCCGGGCCAGACCGTTGACCTGACGCTCAACATGACCGCCCCCGCCAACAATGGCCACTACTTCAGCTACTGGCGGCTGCGCAATGCCTCGGGCGTCATCTTCGGCATCGGCTCCACCGCCAACAAGTCCTTCTGGGCAGAGATCAACGTTGGCAGCGGCACCACCACCGGCGTGGCGTATGACTTCACCGCCAACGCCCCCAGCGCCAAGTGGTCCAGCGGCGCCGGCGCCCTGACCTTCCCCGGCACGGACGGCAGCAACAGTGGCTTTGCCCTCACGCAGGCCGCCCCCAAGTTCGAGAGCGGCGTGACCTTCCCGCAGGCGGGCATGCTCTTCGCTCCCAACAACGTTAACAACGGCTACATCCAGGCCGTGTATCCTGCCTTCCGCGTGCAGAGCGGCGACCGCTTCCAGACCACCGTTGGCTGCGAGATCAATGCCACCTCCTGCTACGTGGCCTACCGCCTGGACTACCAGATCGGAGGCGGCCCGGTCCGCACCTTCTGGACCTTCCGTGAGAAGTATGAGGGCTGGACCTATGCCGCCAACCTGAACCTGAGCTCGCTGGCCGGCTATGATGTGACCTTCATCCTGGTGATCTCGGCCTATGGCTCTCCGACCGGCGACCGCGCCCTGTGGGGCAACCCGGTCATCGCCCGCAGCGGCGCAACACCGCCCACCCCCGGCACCCCGCCGACCGTGGGCCCCACCAAGCCCGTCCCCGCGGCTTGTGATCGCGCCCTCTTCATCGCCGATGTGACCATCCCGGATGGCACCAGCCTGGCCCCCAACTTCACCTTCACCAAGACCTGGCGGCTGAAGAACGTGGGCACCTGCACCTGGACCAAGGACTCCTACAAGCTGATGTTCGACAGCGGCGAGAAGATGTCCGGCCCGGACCTGGCTCCCATGCCTGTGAACGTGCCTCCGGGCTCCACGGTTGACATCACGGTGACCCTCACCTCGCCCAACACCGCTGGCTCCTACCGCGGCTACTGGAAGTTCCAGAACGGCAGCGGTGTGCCCTTCGGCATCGGTGTG
>CAZSPX010000053.1:0-14334 GCA_964608885.1 uncultured Anaerolineaceae bacterium
ATCCAGCACATCAAATATCCTCTGGACCCCAGCCATTGTTTCGCCTGCCTGATTCACCAGGTTGGTGAGCTGCTGCGCAGGCTCCGACAGCATCAACACATAGGCATTGAATGCGACGATCGCACCCACTGTGATTTCCCCATTGATAACAAGCTGGCCGCCAAAAAGCAGGATGAGGATCGTACTCAGAGTGATCAACCAGGTGGTGGTGGGCATTACTCGCGCCCACTGATCGATCACATCCACCCAGTACTTGAAAACCTGCAAGTTGGCGGCTTTGAACCTCTCAATCTCATAGTCCTCCCGGGCAAAGGCACGCACAACCTGCACCCCTGTGACATTCTCCTGCAAGCGATTAGATACATCACCGACAGCATTGTCAACCAAAAGGAACAGCGGTCCGATACGTTTCCCAAATTGAACAGTAATGAAAATCAGGGGGATCACCGGCAAAAGCGCCAGAGTGGCCAAGCGAGGATTGGCGGAAATAATCAGCACCACCACACCCCCACCCAGCAGGACAAGCCGGGCGAAATCACCAATGCTGCCCCCTGCGAAGCGCTCGATCGAACGAACATCCTCGATACATCGAGAAATCAGCTGCCCGCTCTCAGCATGATCGTGATATGTGAATGACTGGCGCTGTATATGATCATAAAGACGGTTTCGCAGGTCATAACCCACGTGAGAGGCGATCCATTCTGAGAGATAGCGTTGCACCAGATTCAGCGCCGCAGCAAGGATCCCGAGTCCCAACAGGATCAAAGCTCCCCTGACCAAATAGGCCCTTTGTCCATGGAAAATCCCATCATCAATGACACCCTGCAGAACGCGGGGCACAATAAGATTAAGAGCAGTCAGGAGCAGCAGAAGGATGAGATTGAACAGGGTGTGAGGGAGATAGGGGCGGATGAATGACCCCAATCGTCTGAGGGAAAGCATGCCGGGATGATACCACGTGCCGTATCAAGCCTGTTTTTCGGCAAGAATCGGGCGAGCCTTCCAGATCCTCAGAACCAGGCGGGAGCCATACAAAAGCACAAAGCTGATCGCCAATTGAATGAGAATAATGACCTTGGAAAATCCTTCAAGCCAGCCCATCTTCCAACCCAGGTACATAAAGCCGGCCGTAATACCGGCTCCGAGGGCCGTGCCAGGACCCAAAATCTGCCAGAGGGGCCGGCCAGATCGGTATAAGCCAAAGATGATCAAAGATCCAAAGTAAAGCCAGGGAGCTGTCCTGAGAGCGAAAAGCTGCGCATGCTCGAAAGAATCCTGCCCGGGCCCCAGTCGCAGCGCAAAAGCCCCAAAGACCGCCAGAACCAACAGCACAAGGTCCGTAACCATAAGCGGCAGCTTATCCATGTTACGGCGGAACCAATCTCGTAAGGGACGCTCGATCCAGACAAAAACAATCACCGAAAGAACGATCATCAAGGGAAGATAGAAATAGTACATCGTCCCAAAACTGATCGGATCTCCCAATGCCGCCACACAACGTTCGAGCCACCAGCGGACAGGAACATGCAGGATATAAAGCGCATAGCTGGCATCTCCGAGCAGCACCAGCCCGGGGCGGCTCATCCAACGGGAAAGCCGGGTCGAATCAAGCGCCAGTGTCAGTATAATGACCAGAAAAAGGGGAGCCAGGAGTCCCACGTCCAGGGAGAAGCTGTTGAAAAGGGACGGCAAACGATGACGCCCCATCAATGCAAAGGAGGTAAGTCCCAGGGCAACAATGAGCCAGAACCGGTTGGATTTCTGGTCCACGTCTATACTTGGGGGTCTGGAGATATACCAAACACCTCCGGACATACCCAGAAGGAAAGAGCTGAGATGGAACACGGGAAAGTAGAGGAGAAGAAGATGAGCCACGGGCATCATCTGGATATAAAGAATCGAGTGTAACAATTGGCTCAGGACCCAGAATACCAACGCGAAGGTGATGATCCGCCGCGTGGAAATCCGGGGAAGACACATGGCGAAAACGGGGAAGATCAAGTAGAAGAAAGCCTCGACCGAAAGCGACCAGGCCGCCATATTAAACGATTGGGAATAGAGGGGAATCCATGCCTGATAAAGAAAAACATTGGCCAGGATTTTGGGCCATTTCATTTTGGCCATGAGGTCAAGGTAAAACAAGGCCGTCAACAAGAATGAAAGGATATATATTGGGTAAATACGCGAAAAACGGGCGACAAAATAACCGCGCAAATCAAATTTCTGCCCTGGGCGGTAGTAAGCAAGCGCCATGACAAACCCTGAAAGAACGAAGAAATAACTGACCGCGGTCTGTCCTGAACTTAGCAGCGGCACTATTGGAAAGAAATTGAACGGAAACAGCCCGATACCCCCATGGAAAACCAGCACCATGAAGGCTGCGATGAAACGGGTAAAGGTAAGCTGATCCAGTTTCTTCATTTGCAGAAGGTCATTCCCTATACGGGTTTTCGGGTTCCCATCCAGGCTCCAAGGGCGGCAAAAAGCAGGGCTGCCCCGATGATGACGATCACAGTCAAGTTCAACCTGCCACTTGGCGGAATTTCCGGGTCCGACGACGAAATCAGGGTCGGTAATACCAGGGTCGGAAAGGAAAGCGTCGGTGTGCTGACCAGGCCTGCAGTAGTACCGGTTGTTGTCGGGAGGGCTCCTGCTTCCTCAATCGCGGAGGGCATTGGCAAAGGCGTCGCGCCAAGGGCGGAGATGAGCAGTTTTTGCCCCGGGTAGATATCCAGACCGACCAATCCATTGAGGGTCTGGATGGCCTCGATTCTCGTTTCGTAGGCAATAGCAAGGCTCCACAAGGTTTGACCGTAAGCCACTTCATGATAAACCAGGCCGTCCATATTCGGGGTACTCACGATCACCGGTACCATGAATTGGGATGGCTTCGGTGTTCCAGCAGGCACCGTCGTATCAATGACAGCGGGATCTCCGGCGACTGAGGATGATCCCTGGGAACCTGCATCCAGCACATAATAGATCACATTCCCGGCTTTGCTCACCCCCGCGCCGGCCTCCACCAGGCTGGGTGAAAGCATTGTGGTCAAATGGGGTGCATCCCCCTGCCACCGCAATACTGCGTCCGAGGGAGAAAGGCCGATGCCGGCCTGCCAGTTCTCTGAAAAGAAGACCGCGGAATAACCCGCTGCCACGGCGCGCTGCTTGGGAGTGCTCCCATCCGGACCCGAATGTCCATATATCCCCCCGGTTGCGGCCATGTAATCCGCTTGCGCTTGAGCGATCTGCATCAAGATCGGGTTGGGTGCATAAGCAGGCAATCCATTGGATATGCGGAGTGAGCTGACTGCCGCCAAGAGATCGGATCCGCTCTGGAAGATGGGGGCTGGATATTCCTGTGCCTGGGTCTGGCGGAGTGGAAGGCTGGCAGCCAGAACAACCATCATGCCGGCGGTCAGCAGGGAAAGGGCATTCCTCATGCAAACTCTGCCCGATTATACCTTGCCAGAACCCAGCATACCGAGCTCAGAAGCCGTAAGATGCCTCCACTCACCCACCGCCAGGTCCTTCATCCACACCGGTCCGATGGCCACCCGTACAAGACGTAATGTGAACAGCCCAACCGCGGCGGTCATGTGCCGGATCTGGCGCTTTTTCCCTTCCTGAAGCTGGATCTCGAGCCAGGAGGTTGGTCCGTGTGGGGTCACAGGCTTTGACCGCGGAGGCATAACCGGATCAGGGATGACACGGACCTTCGCCGGGCGGGAGCGATAGCCCTTCAATTCCAGCCCGCTCTCCAACTGTTTCAATGCATCTGCCTTCGGGTTTCCTTCCACCAGTACCCAATAGGTCTTGACCACTTGATGGGCGGGATCGGTCAGGCGCGCTGCCAGGGGGGCATCATCGGTCAAGATCAGAAGCCCCTCCGAATCCCGATCAAGCCTCCCGGCAGCATAAACATGGGGGATCGGTACATAGCGCCTGAGCGTGGGATGCCCTGTGCCTTCATCCGTGAATTGCGAAAGCACGCCATAAGGTTTATTGAACAGGATCGCAGCCACGGCTATAATCATAACCGATGGGTTCCAAAACCTTTCAGGTCCGACACTGCCTAAACCCGGCCTGCGGCCTTCGCTACCCCTGGTATGAAGGTCAGGATCCCGGGGATCGCTGCCCCCATTGCCTGGGAACAACGGAGATCGTGGTTAAGGCAGTATTGCCCGGAGAAGGACCTCTTGCCATCACTGACCGGCACGCGACGGATCGCGCGGTCCTTTTGGATAATATCCGCTCGGCGTGGAATGTCGGGTCCATTCTTCGAACAGCAGAAGGCTTTGGCTTTTCGCATGCCTATCTCTGCGGGATCACACCCGGGCCGGACAATCACAGAGTCCTCAAGACCGCCCTAGGTGCACAAGATTCCCTGGCCTGGTCCATGCATAAGGATGCTGCAGTATTGGTGCGACAGCTCAAGGCAGACGGAAAGTATATCCTTGCACTTGAAACCGGGGGATTTGCGACCCCTCTGCTCAAATTCACTTCCGACTCCGCGGCCGGAAGGCCAATCGTCCTCATCGTTGGCAATGAAGTGACCGGCGTGGATCCTGAATTGCTGGAAGAGGCGGACCAGGTTGTGGATATCCGAATGCACGGAGGGAAAAGCTCCTTTAATGTGGCTGTGGCTTTTGGAATGGCGGGATTCTTCCTGACGAGCCGGCCATGATGAACGCCCATACCAACGGTCAGCGCCGCAAGTGGAAGGGCACATCGATAACGACTCGTTGAAACCCGAGGTTCTGACGATGGTAAAGCAGCGCGGCCTTTAATAGCCAGGCAGTCTGGTTATGAAGGATGGACTGCCACCAATGCGCGGGCACAAACTCCGGCAGGACAACTGTTGCTTCCTGTCCATCATTGTGCTCCAGGTCGGTCCGATCCAGGTACTCCAACAAGGGCTGGATGAACGAACGGTAGGGGGAAGGCACGATCTCAAGCGGAATATCCGGCCAAAATCGCATCCATTTGTTCTGCACTTCGGCGCCCTCCCCGGGCTCCATTTCCACATAGATTGCGGTGATATCGCTGGAGATTGTCCGGGCAAATCGCATCGCATCTATCACGCCCCGGTGTACCCCTGAGATGGGCACCACCACCCTCAAGCCCGGCAGTGGGCGCAGAGTCGGAGGCAGTCCATGCAGAGAGAGTTCCCTCCCGATCTCGCGATAATGGGAACGCACCTTTACGAAGATGAACACCATGAAGGGAATGAGCAGGATCGTGATCCAGGCTCCCTCCAAAAACTTTGTGAATCCCACGATCAGCAGGGTGAGGCCTGTAGCCAGCGCGCCAAATCCATTGGCGATCACCTTGAATCTCCAGCCAGGGCCTCGCTCCCGCCACCAGTGAAGGACCATTCCCAACTGCGAGAGGGTGAAGGCGAGAAACGCCCCAACCGCGAACAGGGGAATTAGAAGATGAGAATCGCCATGAAACAGCAGGATCAGTGCTGCGGTCGCGGCTGATAGAATCGCAATTCCATTGGCAAAGACCAGCCTGTCTCCCAGGGCAGTGAATTGCCGGGGGAAAAAACCGTCCTGCGCCAGGATGGCAGTGAGCCGTGGAAAGCCTGCAAAACTGGTATTGGCCGCGACGGTCAGGATCAACAGGGTCGCGATCTGGATCACATAATACAGTGAACCGTTCCCCAATATCCGCCGCGCAAGGGCGGAGAGAATAGTTTCCTGGGGGCCTGCAATCACCCCAAGCGACTGCGTCAGGCCGATACTCCCAAGAAATAGAATTCCCATCAGAAATGCCATGACCGTAAGAGTCTGTCCCGCGTTCTTCGTGGCGGGCGACCTGAAAACAGGTACCCCATTGCTGATGGATTCGATTCCCGTCAGGGCTGTACAACCAGTGGCAAAAGCGTGCATAACCAGATATAGCGACAAGGGCTGGATTGCCGCGGGAGCCGCGGCCTCAAGCGATATCGGGCCGTTTCGCACAAGCACCACGGCGCCATAAGCCAGCATCGGGATAAACGTAAGTAGAAATAGATAGACTGGAATGGACATGAGAGTACCGGTCTCACTCAGCCCACGCAGATTGATCAAGGTGATCAGCAGCAATAGGGCGAGAGCAAGAGGAATGCGAAAGGGCCACAAGAAGGGGAGAGCCGAGGCGATCGCATCAACCCCAGCTGTAAGGCTGACGGCGGCTGTCAAGACATAATCGATCATCAGGGCCCCGGCAGCCACCAGGCCCGGGATATCGCCCAGGTTGCTGCGCGCCACGATATAAGACCCGCCTCCGCCGGGATAGGCATGGATCGTCTGATAATAAGAGAACGCCGCCGCGGTCAGTACCACGATCACCGCGATCCCAATCGGCCACGCGAGCGAAAGCCCCGCGCTCCCGGCGATCAGCAGTCCAAGGTAAATTTCCTGGTTGGCATATGCAATGGAAGAAAGCGCATCCGGGGAGAAAGCGGCAAGGGCTCGCACCTTGTTCAATTTCATCTCCCCCATCTGGCTGGTCTGCAAAGGCGAACCAAGAATTAGTTCTTTTATTCTTGTCAGCATGGCATCGTCACTTCCCTTCGAGCTGGCCAAATCCGGAGCGCATCGGCCGTCCCATGACTGTTTTGAGCCGTCATTTCGAGATTATCGGGATGCGTTACTATTCCATAATTCGGATAAAGGGGCATATAATTCAATAAATACCTGAGGAGAAAGGGAGCGTATCATGCCAGAGACGCGTATTCAACCAATTACCGGCACCCGTCGTTTCAAGATCAAGGGCCCGCGCAATATTGAGATGGATCTTGGAAGCAATGATCCCAAGAAATATGCAGTGATGCAGAAAGATCTGAATCTGGACCTTCTTCCGAAAAAATTCTCAGAAGACGTAAATATCACCTGGCTGGCTGCCTATGGAGTTCGCAAGATTAATTCAAATGGATCCGTGGGTGATTTTGCAGATGTCCGATATACAATCACCCTGGATGCCCTTCCAGCGAACTCACGGCTCTTCTACTACATCGAACAGACCAAGACGCTCGTCGAGATAACCGAGTTCACGACCAACGGTAACCGGACCAAGTTTGATCTGACGGTCGGGGATCCACCGATCGGGTTCGGCCCCTAAACTTCCAAACTATCTGCGCGTGGGCAAGCTGTATCGCGCATCTCCATAACGGCTCTCCTAGAAGTAACGCCGGACTGCTTGTTCTGGAAAATTTGTCATCCACGTTTTCATGGTATTGCTTGCCTCTACCAGTAAAACGGGACATTATAAAAAACGGGCGAGGAAAACCAGGGGATTTTCGGTTTTTATCCCGGTTCCTTGTTCGATCTGGAGCCGGCAGGCGGATCCGCTGGCTAGAAATACTGTCTCTGGCTCGATCTTGAATCGACGGCGAATATATGGAAGCAGCTTCAGCTCCCCCACCTTTTGGGAGAGCTCATAATGCTCGGCTTCATAACCGAATGTCCCGGCCATGCCGCAGCAGCCGGCATCAATAACCTCTATATCTTCAAAGCCGCAGGCATGAAGGAGTGCCACGGTCGCACTCGTCCCTGAGGGAAGCCCATCCGGGGCGGGAGCTTCAGCACGTTGATGGCAATGGGGTTGAAAGCTGATTTTTCCAAGTTCGGAGGAAGACTTACGGCTTATGACTACACGCAGTTTTTGTATTTCTGGTACCCGCAACAAGAATTCCTCCATTAACCATATTCTTTGAGACAAATGGCTCCCTTCGAGTCTGCGGTCTGGCACGAGCGCACTTAAATCGTGCCTGAGCATTGACACCTCCGGCGGCTCCAGCCCTATGACAGGCAAAATTCCTTCCGGGTCCACACGTCGAACCGCATCCAAAACCTGCCCCACGCGTTGACGGGCAGCATCGATAAAGCCCTTTGTTAACAACGATGCCCCCGCCCCAATGAGCGGTAGAACGTAGACCTGAAACCCGGCAGCGTCTAGCAAATCGAACGCAGATTGTTCAACTTGCGGCTCAATGAAATGAGTAAAGGCATCAGGCAGGAAGAGAATCGTACCTGACCCAGGATCACGAGAAGACCGCCGAACCTTCGCACGAGTTACAGAAAATTTCGGGAAGGGCCGGTTTGGGCTTATTCCTGTCGCGCGGGCGATCAGTCTCATTGTCGGGGGGAAACCCATCACTGCGTTCGCAAGCGGGGCAATGGGGGCAAGTACAGCCGAGAGTGCGTGGAAATATCCGAAGAGATAATCCCGCAATTGACGTTTGTGTGTTTTGAAGTACTCGGCTTCGTAGGCGAACTTGATTTTCGCCATATCCACGCCCGAGGGGCATTCAGATTTGCATCCCTTGCACGCCAGGCAAAGATCGAGCGCCGAGTGAACATCAGCTGTCAATGCCTCACTTGTTCCCCGTGTGATCAGAGTGCGCAATAGATTGGCGCGCCCACGCGTAGAATTGATTTCCTCGCGGGTCGCCTGAAAGGACGGGCACATGGTGCCATCGAATTTCCGGCAAACGCCCTGCCCATTACACTGCTCAATGGCTCCCTCGAGCCCGCCTTCTGCCTCAAAATCCAGTCTTGTTTCCCAGCCCTGTGAGCGGTATTCCAATCCATAGCGCAGATTAGAGTCCATGGGCGGCGCATCCAGGATTTTGCCAGGATTCAGGATGCCTTTCGGGTCAGCGGCATTTTTCAAAGTTCGAAACGCTTCAAGGACGTCCTCGCCGTACGTCTTGCGAAGCCATTCGGAACGGGCCAACCCATCCCCGTGTTCACTGGACATGGAACCACCCAGAGAAAGCGTCAGGTCCAGAGTGGCCTGGGCGATCCCGCGCAGTGCTTGCACCTCCTTTTTCAAATTGAGGATTGGCCGGATATGCAAACATCCAGCTGAGGCATGGGCATAATACTCGGCAGAAACGCCATATTCCTTCAATATTGTCTGCAGGCCACGGACGAATTGCCCCAATTGCTCAACAGGGATGGCACAATCCTCAATGAAAGCCACTGTTTTGGCATCCCCCGCGCGCGAGGCCAAAAGCCCCAAACCGACCTTGCGAACATTCCAGATGCGAGACTGATCCGCGGGAGACTGTGCTACCGAAAAGGGATTAAGGTCGTTGGCGGCTCTCACCAACTCAGCCATGTCGTCTCCGCTGAACTCTACAACCAGGAGTGCCTCGGCCTCATCCCCAAATATGCTCGCTTGAGCGGCATAAGCCGGAACAGACCGGGCAAGGCGGATGATACTGCGCGGGATCAACTCGATGGCGGAGGGATTGAATTTCAACAGCCTGGGAACATCATCGCATGCGATGGAAATCCCGGAGTACCCCAGGACCGCCAGAACTGAATGGCGAGGTTTTTTTACGAGTCTCAGCGTTGCGCGGCGGATCACGGCGAGCGTGCCCTCGCTGCCTGCCAGCAAGGGAGCGAGATTCAGAGTCTGGAGAGGCATGGATGGATAAGTATCCTGTTCCCACTTCGGCGGGCGGCTCGGGGACCAGGGAAGCAGGTAGTTAAGCCGGTAGCCGGAAGAATTTCTCCAGGAACGCGGATAACCGGAACGAATGGCCTCCGAACCATTCTCACGGATCTGATTGATCGCAGAAATTACGGACCGCATCCGTTCGTTGTCCCGGGGCAACCCCAGTTCACTGACCCCTATCTCCCCCCAGTTGGATAGACTCCCATCCGCAAGGACCACATCGGCCGTTTTTATGTGATCAGCGGTCATCCCATAGCGGATGGAATGCGCGCCGGTTGCATTATTTCCGATCACGCCGCCGAGCGTCGCCCGCTCAGCGGAGGCAGGATCAGGCCCAAACTGCAGTCCGTGGGGGGCAAGTGCGGTATTCAGGGAAGCAAGGATCACCCCTGGCTCAACCGTTGCAGTCCGAGCCTCGGGATCAATGTCAACAATGCGATCCAGCCAACGGGAACAGTCCAGGATCAATGCAGGTCCGATGGCCTGCCCTGCAAGACTCGAACCTGAGCCGCGCGGCAGGATGGGAATCCCGTGCCGGGCCGCGATTTCAACGATTCCCTGAAGATCATCCACATCACGCGGAATGAACACACCCAGAGGCTCAATCTGATATATGGACGCATCCGTGCTGTAGAGGATTCTCGAGGCCGCATCGGTCCGGACCTGGCCGCGGAGATTCTTTTTTATCTCTTCGATGAACTCGGTTCGCAACGACATTCAGAAGGCTCCCAAGCTTGCAGCAAGGCTGAGATCCGCGTGAAAACAAAAAGCCTCCCGGGTGACGTTCCCTGGAGGCTTTAATCTACTTGGCTTTTCCCTGGTTTGCAACCGCCGCAGTGGCTTTTGCAACCGCTTCCGGATCGCCCAGGTAATAGTGCCTGACAGGTTTTAGCGTTTCATCCAGCTCATAAACGAGCGGGATGCCGGTGGGGATGTTCAGCTCGGTGATCACGTTCTCCGGGATATTATCAAGATATTTCACCAGCGCACGAATTGAATTGCCATGAGCCACCATCAAAACCCGTTTCCCAGATTGGATCACAGGGGCCAGCGTGGAATGCCAGTAGGGAAGAACACGATCGAGGGTGATCTTCAACGACTCCGTGGCCGGGAGCTGCTCGGGTGAAAGGCCTGCATACCGCCTGTCAAAGCGCGGATGACGTTGGTCTTCGAGTTCCAAGGCCGGGGGTGGCACATCGTAACTCCGCCGCCAGATCTTCACCTGGGCTTCCCCGAATTTCTCCGCCATCTCCGACTTGTTCAACCCTTGCAAGGAGCCATAATGACGTTCATTAAGCTGCCATGCGCGGGTGACGGGAAGCCATTCAAGGCCCATCTCATCCAGAATGATCCAGAGGGTTTTGATCGCCCTCCGCAAAACCGAAGTGAAAGCCAGGTCAAACTCATAGTTCCCCTCCCGAAGGAGGATGCCTGCGCTGTGAGCCTCGGAGCGTCCCTGGTCTGTCAGATCCACATCGGTCCAGCCGGTGAACCGGTTCTCGAGATTCCAGGTGCTTTGACCATGCCGAACAAGAACAAGCTTATACATACTGGTTCCTCAATTATGGGATTTTGCTCATATAGAGACATGCAGGATATCACCAGCAACTGTGGGTGATTTCCCGCTTGAGCCTTGATGATACTACATTCGCTGGAACTACGAGAATACCATCTACCTCCCACCAGACAGGCCGGAAGAGCCTGCTTCATAAGCCCATACTTCCCCACTGGTATAATCATCTGGATTAAAATTCTCCACTCAAAATGACAAACCAAGACGTTACGCCAATCCGACAACAATATCTGGAGATAAAGCGCGATCATCCAGATGCGATCCTTTTCTTTCGCCTCGGGGATTTCTACGAGACCTTTGACCAGGATGCCGAGACGGCATCCCGTGAGCTGGATATTGTCCTGACCTCACGAAATGTAGCCAAGGGAACGCGCATCCCCATGGCAGGAATTCCTTATCACGCTGCTGAGAATTACCTGTCACGCCTGATCGAGAAAGGCTATCATGTCGCGATCTGCGAACAAGTAGGCGATCAGCCCGTCAAAGGGCTTTTTCCCCGGAAAGTAGTTCGGATTGTTACGCCTGGTACCGTGGTCGAGCCAGGTCTTCTCCCCGGGGATGCCAACAACTATCTTGCTTCAGTGGTGCGCGAGGCGCGCCCCCCGGATGATTCCGCGGCAGTGCCGGTTGCCATCGCCTATGCAGATATCACGACAGGCGAATTTGCAGTCACCCAGCTGAATTCCGAAGCGCTGCGGGCTGAACTGAGCCGGCTGAATCCTGCCGAGATCCTGCACCCGGACACCCAGCCCTTTACCAATGGCCCCCAGGGGCATCCAACTTCCTGGCCGGCATGGCGTTTTGAGCCGGGGAAATGCGAGGAGGTCCTGCTCAATCATTTTGGAGCAGGATCAGTCGACGGCTTCGGCCTAAAGGGGCAAACACTGGCCATACGCGCGGCAGGCGCGATCCTTCAATATCTCCGGGAAACCCAGCCCGATGCGCTTCAACTGCTCACGAGTTTACGCGCTTACAGCACTTCCGAATTCATGACCCTGGACACAGCCACCCGGCGCAACCTGGAATTGACCGAAACTTTACGCGGCGAGGTAAAGGGATCTCTCCTGAGCGTGCTTGACCATACCGTGACACCTATGGGGAAAAGGTTAATGCGCAATTGGGTGAGCCAACCCCTGCTGGATACGGAAAAGATCGGCCGGAGACAGGACCACATCCAGTATTTCTTCGATTCTGGAATGAGGCGCGCAGAAGTGCGCGCCGCCTTGAAGCCACTGGCAGATCTTGAAAGACTGGTGAATCGGGTCACTGCCGGTCATGCCCAGCCTCGGGACCTGGCCTCGTTGCGTTATACCCTGGAGCAGCTACCCGGCGTGATCCTAGCGACCGGAAACCCCTCCCGTTCCTTCTCATCCATGGATGAGCTCCAGGAGGAGCTGGATCTTCTTCAACGCGGCATAGCCGAGGACCCACCAGCCACTCTGCAAAACACCGGCAGCATCCGACAAGGTTTCTCTGCAGAACTGGATAATGTGATCGAAGCTTCCCGACACGCCCGTGAATGGATCGCCAACCTGGAGGCCGCGGAACGCGAGCGTACCGGGATCCGCACACTCAAGGTCGGTTACAACAAGGTTTTCGGATATTACATTGAGATCTCACGGGGGGCAGCCGGAAAAGCACCAGAGACATATATCCGGAAACAGACCCTGGTCAACGCGGAACGCTATATTACGCCCGAAATGAAGGAGTACGAGACGCTGGTCCTAAATGCGGAAGAGCGCATCCGAGAAATCGAGCTGCGCCTGTTCCGCGAAATATGCGGGGAACTTGCCCACAGTTCCCACAGAATACTTGATACGGCGCGGGCCCTGGCCGAGTTGGATGTTTTTACAGGGCTTGCAGAGGCAGCCGCACTGGGTGGTTACTGCCGCCCCGAGGTCGATAATGGGACTGTTTTGGAGATCCTCGAGGGCAGGCATCCAGTTGTTGAGCAGAGCATGCGCAGCGGGGAACGGTATGTTCCCAACGATGTAGTCTTTGAGACCGGAGAACTGATTCGGGTGATCACCGGGCCAAATATGTCCGGGAAGTCCACCTATTTACGCCAGGCCGCCCTGATCGCATTGATGGCTCAAATCGGTTCTTTTGTTCCAGCTGCTTCCGCCCACATCGGCCTGGTGGACCGGATCTTCACACGCATTGGCGCCCAGGACGAGATCCACGCGGGACAATCCACCTTCATGGTGGAAATGATTGAAGCTGCCAATATCCTTCATCATGCCACCTCCCGTTCCCTGCTCATCCTGGATGAGATCGGGCGCGGGACCTCCACCTATGATGGCGTAGCGATCGCCTGGGGTATGATCGAATATATCCACAATCATCCCCACCTGCGCGCCAAGACCCTCTTTGCCACGCATTATCACGAGCTGACGCAATTAGCTGATCTTCTGCCGGGCGTGCGCAACTATAATGTGGCCGTAAGCGAAGGAGACGGGAAGGTTGTCTTCCTGCACAAAATCATTCCGGGAGGCGCTGACCGCTCCTACGGTATTCACGTTGCCCAGTTGGCCGGTCTCCCCAAACCAGTCATTGCCCGGGCCAACGAAATCATGCAGCAGCTTGAGAAGACCTCGGGAAGGGCTGTACGGATCGAGCCCCATGCTGCCCAACAGGCCGCGCTATTTCCAGAAACCAGCCCCCTGCTCGACGAGCTAAGGAATGTTGATATCAATGCCCTTTCGCCCATTGAGGCACTTAACAAGCTCTTCGAGTGGAAGCGGAAGTTTTTGAAGTAAGAATCAGTGGCTGGTTCTTTGACGCCCATCGACAAGAGGCAAATAAAAAAATCCGCCAGAGGGAATCTTCATTTATTCTGATTTTCTACTGTCCGCAATCTGTGGAAAAAACTGGTTCACGACCCGGATATTGAACCTGGTAGATTTTCTGGTCCCCATCGACGCTACTTGAAAACAAGCGTACCTGCGCCCAACTTGGCGCACTCAGAAGGATCGCTTCGATATCGATGCCCATATGCCGCTCTGCGTAGTTTTTTTCAAAGGAAATATACTTGAATCCACGGTTGTAGAGGTTCTCCCAGAGCCGCGGCGAAGCCGAGGACAGGAGATCCTGAAGCTCACGATAATCTTGGGAATTTGAGGCGCAAAGCAATAGATCGTTACGCATATAGTAACGGTATGCGTTCAAAACCAGCACCCGGCTCCCCTTGGGAGCCTGTTCATTCAAAGGACGAATAAACTCGCACAGGCGGCTGGCATAGCATTGTGCATTTCCATGCCCGTCGACTGGAGAATACGTAGCAATCGAGATCATAAGCCCGCGCGCAA
>CAZSPX010000054.1:0-5799 GCA_964608885.1 uncultured Anaerolineaceae bacterium
ACCAGGGTGCGGAACGGCAGCCTGCCCTTGACCGGGTCGAGGTGCTGGAAGCCCATCTCGGTGTAGCTGACACCGGACCGCCCGGCGAGGGCGGCCACCAGCCGCCTGGATTCGCCCACCGGGATGACCTGATCCCCGCGATCATGCAGAAGGATGGTCAGAGGGCTGTGGAGGTCGTTGAGATAGGTGACCGGCGACATGCGGGTGAGCTTATCCTGCATGTCCGGAGGGAGGGAGTGCAGCGCGGCCCCGGCGGCCGCTGAATCATGAGCAGTGAGGAGAGCATGGACCGCCTGACCCTCAGGGCTGGAGGGAGGATCGCAGGGCTCCCCTCCCTGGACGGCAAAGGCGGCGCGCAGCCGTTCGGCCTCGCCGGGTTCCAGGCTTGCTGTCAGTGTATGGACAAACACCCGGCGGGTGAGCTGATCCACCTGCCAGGGCTCGACTTTCGTCCCATCGGAGCGCGTTTCGCTGGCGATATCCTTTGCCAGGGTCCACATGGACGAGAAAGGCGCGTAGGCGCTGAGGAAGGCGATCCGGTCCCGGATGAGCGGGTGGGCGGCGGCCATCAGGGCAAACGAGCCTCCCACGCAAGTCCCAAGCAGTCCGCTGCGGTTGGGATCAATATCCGGACGCCGGATCAGCCAGTCATAGGCCAGGGCGAGATCTTCGATATCGGCGGGATCGAGCCGGAAATCCCGCATGGTGGGGGACCAGTAGAGCAGCGCGGCGATCCCGGCGCGCGCCAGGGCCCTTCCCAGGATGGGGACCTGCGGATGGTCCACACCGAAGGGGACCACACCCAGGCAAACGACCATGCCCGGATGAGGCCCGTGTGAGCCCGGAAGATAGAGATCACCTTCTGCGACCCCTGACCCGGTGGGGTATTTCACCTTCTCGATCACGGGTGAGGGTGTCACCCAGTCCACGGGCCGGGAGGGAAGCATGGGGAAGACTTTCAGGAAGAAGACCGCTGCGCGGATGGCGGCGCGGAGCGGCCGCAACGTGGGGAGAGGGAAGGATGGCATCTTCGGCGTTCTCCAGTTTAGAACAGTATACACCGGGGTAGGAAGGTTTCATATCTGCGTGGGAGGCAGAAGCGCCCTTTTCCCCTATGTAATGGATCGCGAATCGGGTTCTTTCGTATAATCATATTAAGTGGTCTTAACGGCAAGACCGGTCCAATCGGGAACGAACCGCTTAAAATCCCTGTAGTTTTCATCTTTCTGTATATACAACCTCAGGGGTTTCACCCGCGTTGAATTGGGAGCGGTTACAAATATCCATTAAATACCTGAAAATCGTTAGTTTTTTCCTCGCTTTCCGAATGCTACAATGAATTAGTTTGGCGCGCGGAGGAATAACTTGCGGGCTTACTTTGCTGCATTAAGTCTGTCCTGGCGGCTTGCCGGATCCCCCCTTGATCGCGAAACAGCGTGGAAGGTGGAGGGGGTGCCGACTCCTCCATGGGAGCAGTTGTGGTTCCAGGCAGTCCTGGCAGTGGCCCTGGCGGTGCTGGTAATGGGGCTCTTCAGGCTGTGGCTGAGCGGTGTGAGGGCGCAGAAATCCCGCCTCGAAGCGCAGATCCAGGCGCGCACAGCCGAGCTCAGGGAGTCCAATGAGCTGCTCGAGAAAGAGGTGGAACAGCGCAAGCGGGCCGAGGCCGAGCTGGCGCAGCGGGCCTCGGACGAGCTGAAACAATCCGAGGCACGTTTCCAGGCCATCTACGAGAATGCCGCGGTGGGGATCGCCCTTCTCAGCCTTGACCGCCAATCACTGACGTTCAATCCGGTCGTCCAGCGCATCATCGGCTATACGGAAGAGGAGATGCAGCACATCACGCCCCTCGACCTGGCCCTGCCCGAAGACCGCGACCTGGATCGGGAGCTTTTCGCCGACCTGATCGCCGGCAGGCGCAACTCTTATGTGATGGAACGCCGGTACAGGCATAAGAGCGGGCGCGTCTTCTGGGCGCGCATCAATTACTCCCTGGTGCGCGACCTGCACGGGAAACCAAATTACCTGATCGGGACCATCGAGGATATCGACGACGAGCGGCGCGCCACGGAGCGCATCACGGAGGCGGAGGTCGAGTACCGCCGCATCCTGGAGCAGAGGGTGGCGGAGCGGACCGCCGAGCTGCAGGAGGAGATCCGCCAGCGCCAGAAGGCCGAGCAGGCCCTGAGCGAGAAGGCCGCCCAGGAGGCGGTCACCGTCGAGCGCACGCGACTGGCGCGCGACCTGCACGATGCCGTCACGCAGACCCTGTTCTCGGCCAGCCTGATCGCCGAAGTCACGCCCGAGATCTGGGAAATGAACCAGGCAGAGGGACGCAAGCGCCTGGAGGAGGTACGCCAGCTCACGCGCGGTGCACTGGCCGAGATGCGCACGCTGCTGGTGGAGCTGCGGCCCAACGCCCTGGTGGAGATCCCGCTGCGCGACCTGCTGCGCCAGTTGTGCGAATCGCTGATCGGCCGCGCCCGGCTGCCCATCGAATACAGCGCGGAGGGCGAGCGCAAGCTGCCACCGGATGTGCAGGTGAGCCTGTACCGCATCGCCCAGGAGGCGCTCCACAATGTGGTCAAGCATGCCAAGGCCACGCAAGCGAGAGTCTACCTGCGGCTGGACGGGACGGTACAGCTTTCCATCGAGGACAACGGCTGCGGCTTCATCCCGGACCTGGTCCCGCCGGATCATCTGGGGCTGAAGATCATGCAGGAGCGCGCAGCCCTGGCCAGAGCGGAAATCTCGATCTACAGCGAGCCCGGGGAGGGCACGCAGATCTCTGTCACATGGAAGGAAGAAATCTGATGGAAAACGAAAAGATCCGCGTGCTCCTGGTGGACGATCATGCTGTGGTGCGCTCGGGCCTGAGCGCCTTTCTCTCGGTCAATCCCGACCTGGAACTGGTGGGCGAGGCCGAAAATGGAGAAGAAGCGGTGGTCCGCTGCGGCCTGCTCAAGCCCGACGTGGTGCTGATGGACCTGCGAATGCCCGGAACCGACGGAGTGACGGCCACGCGCCAGATCAAGGAGAAATTCCCCTCCGTGCATGTGCTGGCACTGACGAGCTTCCAGGAGGAGGGGATGGTGGAGGGAGCCATGCAGGCCGGGGCCACGGGCTACCTGATGAAGAACGTCACCGCACACGAACTGGCAGGCGCCATCCGCGCCGCCCATCACGGCCGGATGACCCTCTCACCCGAGGCGGCTGAAGCGCTGGTGAATGCCCGCGCCCAGGCGCGCGAGACCGAAGGTCTCACCGAGCGCGAGCTGGAGGTGCTGCGGCTGATGGTGGATGGGCTGAACAACGCCCAGATCGCAGACCGGCTGGTGGTAAGTCTTTCCACGGTGAAATACCATATCAGCAACATCCTGATGAAGCTGGGAGTGGAGAACCGCGTGGCGGCGGTCACCTCGGCGATGCACAGGAGGCTGGTCGGGTAGACCCCGGCGGCGCAACTATCCACTTGACCAGGGGAAAAACCCATCGGGGGGGCAGGGACGCCCTGCCTGCACGGGTATACACTGCCATCAGGAGCAATGAATGAAAAGGATCCTGTTGGCGGACGATCATGAGAGCCTGCGTTCAGCCCTGCGGCTGCTGCTGGAGACCCGACTGGGGGCGGAGGTGATCTTCGAGGCACGCGACATGCAGCATGTACTGGCGCAGGTGGAGGACTCGCGTCCCGATTGCATCCTGCTCGATTGGGAGCTCCCCGGCCGCCCGGCAAGCGAACGCGTGGCGGTGCTGCGGACCCTGGCACCCGGCATCAAGGTGGTGGCGGTCAGCGCCCGGCCTGAATCCGGGCTGGAGGCGCTCGAGGAAGGCGCGGATGCCTACATCGAGGTGGGGGAAGCCCCGGAGCGGATCCTGGAGATCATCGAGGCCCTGGATGGCATCGAGGAGGAACGGGAATGAAAGTGGTTACGGTCTTTGCGGTGGTTTCCATGCTGGCCGGAGCGCTGCTTTCGGGCTGCCTGCTCAGCCGGGATGCGATGTACGTGATCGGAGGGGAGTACAATCTGGAGAGCGGTCAAAATCTGAATGGCGACCTGTATGCGCTGTTCGCGGATGTGAAGGTGGCGGCGGGCGCGCAGGTGGACGGGCGCATCTATTCCCTGTGCAGCGATCTGAACCTGGACGCTGCCCCGGAGGAGCAGCCTCTGGCCTGGGACCTGTTCGGTTTCACGGTGCGCCTGCCGAGGATCAGCCATGTACTGGTCAGCCGCTAAGGTGAGTCAATGAGATTTGCGGCCTGGTATGGGATCGTTGTCGGGTTCCTCATGATCGCCCAATGGTTGTTCTCGCTCATCACCGGGGGCGTGCCGGAGGTGCAGAGTGCGCCGTGGGAGCTGGCCTTCCACCTGGCGGCGGAGATGCTGACAGCGCTGGCGCTGATCCTGGGGGGAGCGCGAACGCTGAAATCGACCCCGGGCGGCCGGAGGCTGCTCCTGGGGGCGTTGGGCATGGTGATCTACAGTGAGATCGTCAGCGCGGGGTATTTTGCCCAACAGGCCGAGTGGAGGGTGGTGGGGGTGTTCGCGGTCCTGCTGATCGGGGCCCTGGCCGCAGCCTTGCTGCTGTGGAAAGAGAGAAGGAAAGCCCCAGCAGCCGGGTCACGTTAGGGGAGCAGGGTCTCGGCGTCGTGCGATGAGATCCCCTGCCGGTCGTGAGGACGGGCCGGCTCGGGAAGGCTCCCATACTCCAGGCGGTATTCCCAGAGATCCTCCCGGGAGAATCGGTTCACGACGATGGTCTCCTCCACGCTGGCTGCAATGGTCCAATAGACCATCCCATGATCGTTGATGTACATGATCAGCCTGCCATACAGCATGGCCTGGTAGCCGTGGGTCAGGATATGCCTGACCAGCATGCCGAAGAGAGGCCCCCCGGCACGCTCCCGGCTGAGGAACTCGTGAGGCCAGGTATGGGTCTGGGACCAGGCGGAGGTCCACTCCTGGGAATCGATAAATTCCCGGATCTCATCCGGAAACCCGGTCATGAGCGATCCTTCCTGCCCGGGGCGGGGAGAGGCGCCGGCAAGCGGGACGGCAGGGCCCGGCCGAGGACCAGGCAGAGGATCACCAACACCCAGAGACGCGGGTGCGAATGCAGCCTTACCGGCCTGGCATGCACCTGAGACTGAACGATCGATTCGATTTCACCCATTTTCACCCACCAGTCAAGTATTCCCCTTGGAACGATTATAGACCGAAACGGCCCCGGCGAGCTTTAGAGATTTGTCAGGCTGGTTGACAGAGGTGAAAGGTCAGAAAACTGTCCACTTGACCAGGGACAGGACTCCTCCGGCGGCGGGGAAGTCCTTTTTCCGCCGGGAGTATTCTTGAGGCAGATCAAATTCAGGAGAATTCACATGAATATAAAAGCCTTGATGGGGAGTGGGGATAAGATCATGCTGCTCGTGCTGCCGTTCCTGGTCATCGGGCTGGCGCTGAACATCCTGTATCCATCCATCTTCGCGGTCGGCGGGCCGGCTGCGGGTCTGCGGAACGTATCGATCGCCATCCTCGCCGTCGGAGTGGTCGCCTGGCTGTGGTCCGTGGTCCTGATCCTGATGAAGGTCCCCAAAAATGAGCTGATCACAGGTGGGCCGTATGCCCTGGTCAAGCACCCGCTCTATACCGCGGTGGCGCTGCTGGTGCTCCCCTGGCTGGGCTTTCTGCTCAACTCCTGGCTGGGCGCATTGCTCGGGATCGTCCTGTACATTGGCTCCCGGCTGTTCGCGCCGGCGGAAGAGAAATCATTGGCAAAAACCTTCGGGCCGGCCTGGGAGGC
>CAZSPX010000054.1:5899-14334 GCA_964608885.1 uncultured Anaerolineaceae bacterium
GCGGTGCTCGCGGCGGCCGTGAGCATGGGCCTGCTGGCCGCCTGGATCAGCGCGGTGTATTACAACTTCGCAAATGCGCGCTTTCCCCCGGTGGGAGAATCCGCCTGGCTGGCGGGTTTGTGGGGGATCGTGTCGCGGGCCCAGTGGCTGCTGCTCTGCATTCCGCTGTTGATCTGGCGGCCGCGCCTGTTCGGATGGCAGTGGGGCCGCACAAGTGAACACTGGCGGATGCTGCTCATCATGATGGCGGTCAACTGCGGTGTGATCGGGGCCTATCTGGCGCTGACAGGGAGCTCCACACCCTACAGCGGGAACCAGTGGCTTCTCACCGAAGTGGTGACGGTGCCCGTGATCGAGGAACTGGTCTGGCGCGGGGTCGTCTTCACCGCCCTGCTGCTGCTGTCACGCCGTTCTTATGGAGAGGCAACCAGCCAGCACCTGGCGGCATGGCTGAGTGGGCTGGCATTCGGACTGGTCCATGCGGTGAACGGACTGGCCGGTGTGTCGTTGGCGTTTGTTGCCATCCAGACCCTGAACGCGATGGTCTGGGGAGTCATGTATGGTTATGCCCGCTCAAGAACCGACAGCCTTATCGGTCCGGTCCTGCTGCACGCGGCCATGAACCTGGTCGTGGTCCTGTTCTAGCTCTTCATGGCGGGCTCGTAGCTTGCCACGACCACCCCGCCGGGCGCAGTCATCGCGTCGATGAGATGCAGCGAGGCAGGCACGCCTCCCTCAGGAAAGAGGCGGCGGCCGGATCCCAGGATGAGGGGGTGGATCAGCAGCACATAGAGATCGACCAGGTCCTGTACCATCAGGGATTGGATCAGGACGCCGCTGCCCATGATCATAAAGTCCTTCCCGGGCTGCGTTTTCAGCTCCCTCACGGCATCGTTCACCGGGTTCTTGAGCAGGACCGAATGGCTCCACGGGAGGGGCTCCTTCAAGGTGGCGGAGGCCACGTATTTGGGAATGTTGTTGAGCCTTTCGGTGAAGGGATTGCCGGTCTGCCGGGGCCAGAAGGAGTAGAACTCCTCGTAGGTGCGCCGGCCCATCAGGAGAGCGCCGGTCTCGGGGAGGCTTTGAGCCGCGGCCTGGCTCTGCATGGCTCCGAAGGGGGCCGCCCAACCTCCGTGCTGGAAGTTTCCCCGGGTATCCTCCTCGGGACGGCCGGGTCCCTGCATGACCCCGTCCAGGGTCAGGTTAACGAAGGCGACCACTTTGCGCATTTCGGGCTCCTTTACGGATAAGGGATCACCAATAAGAAACAGATCCACAATTCTATCCCGCGTTCATTAAGAGAAATGGAGTGAGATGGTGAGCCGGGACTGCCCCGGCCTGACCACCTGACCAGGGGAAAGACTCCACTCGCGGCGGGGGTGAGAATCCGGCTGGCTCCTATAATGCATTTTGGAGCCTGGCATGTACGAATCCGGCAACAACCCCTTCCACGAGTATCTCGCCCATAACGGTTATACCCCGGAGAGCGCCCATTCCAGGCACCTGAACACCGCCATCAGTCAATTCAAGTGGAGCTTGTTCTGCGGGCGGATCTCCCGGCTCCTGCGAGGGGCCTTCCAGCTCTATGACCTGAACGTGATCCGCAAATCGCTGGGAGTATGCGGCGTCTTTCACGCGGGCATCCGGGTGGTGGAGCTTGAGAAGATCGTCGGCTCGGAGGGGCGGACCGGGGATTTTGACCGGCGGTTCCATCCGCTGTGCGAGCGGGAGCGTGAGCGATGGGTCAGTGTGGCAACCGCCCGTCTCTCCCACCAGTCCCTGCCCCCGGTGGAGCTGATCCAGGTGGGGGAGGCGTACTTCGTCCGGGATGGGCATCACCGCATCTCGGTGGCGCGCGCCTTCGGGCAGATGGCCATCGATGCGGAGGTGATCGTATGGAATGCGAGCCCTCCCTTTCCGTGGCAGAAATCCCCGGCCAGCAGCCGGATAAAACCAGCCCGTAAACCTGTCCATTTGACCAGGGGTTAACCCCACCCCAGGGCGGGGGCAGGAAGGATCTTTTTCCCTATACTATGGGAGGCCCGGGCGGCATGCCCGGGAGATTCGATGAAGGAGAAAGGAAATTCCCATGAGCGTTAACCGGTCCTATATCTTCTGGGGGTTGGTCCTGGTCGGGGCAGGGGTCCTGGCGCTTTTCGATCAGGTTGGCCAGCTGGATAAATTTTCCTCGCAGACGTGGATGATGGTCTTCGCAGGGGTCAGCCTGGCGGCGCTGGTCGCTTTTGGCTTGAGCGGCTGGAAGCAGTGGGGCTGGCTCTTCCCGGCGGGGATCTTCGGCGGGCTGGCGGTGATCGTGGGCCTGGACCAGGCCGGCGTCGACGGCTCTGCGGTCGGGGCGCCGCTGTTCTTCGGGCTGATGCTGCCCTTTGCAGCCGCGTACCTGCTCGACCGGCAGCACAACTGGTGGGCTCTCATCCCCGGCGGGGTGATGCTCTTTCTGGCGCTGGCCACGCTGCTGGGAGACCTTTCCAGCGACGAATGGATCGGTTCGCTGTTCCTGTTCATGCTGGCCGGCAGCTTCCTGATCGTGTACCTGAGGGATCATAAGAAGCTCTGGGCGCTGATCACAGCCTACGTGATCGGCGTCGTGGGGCTGGCGCCGTTGATGTCCATTGGCGGAAGGGATGACGCCTGGTTCGGACCGGTGCTGCTCTTTGCGATCGGCCTGCCGTTCCTCTACCTGTATTTCCGCTCTCCGGAACGCTGGTGGGCGATCATCCCCGGCGGGTTCCTGATCCTTGTGGCGGTCGTGGCGGCGCTGGATGTCACGAACTCGATACGGACCGAAATGCAGGGAGCCCTGACGGGCGCCTTCGTTCTCGGCGGGGGAGCCGCCATATTTGCAGTGATCTGGCAGCGGCATCACCGGGACTGGGCGAGGATCGTTACGCTGATCCTTGCGCTGCTGGCCGTGGCGGCGCTGTTCACCGGCAGGTATTCCGAGATCTTCCTTCCCATTGCCGTGATCCTGGCGGGCGGTTACCTCCTCTATACCGCCCTGCGTCCCAGGAAAGTGTGATGGACCCCGTTGTTGCTCCCTCCTCGTGGGGTTCCCCCGCTGGGAGGGACGGGAACTCGAGGTGAAATGAAATTGACCATGCGGCCCTACCAGGAGGAGGACGATTACTGGAGCATCCGGCGATTCCTGCGCGAGGTCAGCCTGCTGAACGACCGGCATGACTACTCCTGGTCGCTCCTGCGCTGGGATTACTGGCGCTGGCATGTGAATGAGAACATCTTCCACATGCGGCTGGAGGAGGTCGTTACCCTGTGGGAGACGGAGGGCCGGATCGCGGCAGTGCTCAACGCGGATAGCCCCGGGGAGGTGTTTTTTCAGCTCCACCCGGGCTTTGCCTCTGAAGAACTCTTCTCCAGGATGCTGGATACGGCCTGGGAGCGGCTGGCGGTCGCGCGGAAGGAGGGAGGCCGCGAGCTGATCGCCTGGGTCAACGAAAAGGACGCCGCCTCGAAGGAACTGATGACCCGCTGCGGCTATGTGCGCTCCAAATACAAGGCGGAACACATGCGCCGGCGAGACCTATCGTCCGCCATTCCAGAGATCCCGGTCACGGAGGGCTACACCGTCCGCGCCCTGGGCGATATCGAGGAACACCCCGGGCGGAGCTGGCTTTCATGGAAAGTCTTTCACCCGGAGGAGCCGGATGAAGACTACCGGGGATGGCAGTGGTATGCCAACGTCCAGCGCGTGCCCCTGTACCGGCGGGACCTGGATATCCTGGCCGTCTCGGCGGAGGGGGAGATGGCGGCTTTCTGCACCGTGTGGTTCGATGACGTGACGCGCACGGCGGTCTTTGAGCCAGTAGGAACCCACCCTGCCCACCAGAGGCGCGGCCTGGGGAAGGCCGTCATGGCGGAGGGCTTGCGGCGCGCGCAGCGGTTGGGCGCAACGCTGGCTGCGGTCAGCTCCTACTCGGAAGGCGCCCATGCGCTCTATGCTTCGATGGGTTTCACGCAGTTCGACCTGCTCGAGCCGTGGATCCGTGAAGGCTGAGGCAGGCCGGTCTGCGAGGATATTTCCATGCCAGGACAGTCAAAACTGATGAAAGCATTCGGAGCGGGACTGCTCGTGCTGGCCGGGATTCTACTCTCGCTGCCGGTGCTGGGT
This sequence comes from uncultured Anaerolineaceae bacterium, assembly GCA_964608885.1. Classification (GTDB taxonomy): domain Bacteria; phylum Chloroflexota; class Anaerolineae; order Anaerolineales; family Villigracilaceae; genus JACPVF01. Next base: position 10,047 of record CAZSPX010000054.1, read on the forward strand.
CTGCCGGTCTTTACTGCCGTGCCCAGATGGGTGTGGCTCCTGCTGTTGGGGGCGGACCTTGGAGTATTTATCACGGGGTTTCGCCTGAGGCAGCCCGGGCTCCGGGTCGCGGTTGTGCTCGGGGGAGGGCTGCTGGTCTGCCTTGCGGCGGTGGCGGCCTCCCAGTATTTCGCAGCCACGCCGCCCATCCGGGCCGCGAACGGCGACCTGTATCCCAATTCCATTGCCAGCCTGGAGAAGGTCACACTGAACGGCACAGAGCAGTGGATCACGCTGCGGGGTCAGGATGTGAACAAGCCGGTGCTGCTCTACCTGGGGATGGGCGGGCCGGGGGGAGGCGGCTTTGCAACGCGCAGCCTGTTCCAGCCCCTGGAGGATGATTTCGTGGTGGTTGCCTGGGATGAGCCGGGGACGGGCAAGTCCTACGACGCTCTGTCGATCGGGGACCTGACCTCCGAGCGCTTCATCGAGGATGCCCGCGCCCTCACGCTGATGCTGCGTGAGCGCTTCCAGGAGGACAAGATCTACGTGTATGGCGTCTCGTGGACGAGCATCCTGGGGATCTGGCTGGTCCAGGAATACCCTGAACTGTATCACGCCTACATTGGCAACGGCCAGATGGTCAATACCACCGAAAATGATGTGATGGGATACAACCTGGCGCTGAAGGTTTTGGAAGAACAGGGCGAGACCCGCAGGCTGGAAAAATTGGAACGCAACGGCCCGCCGCCGTACTCGGGGGAAGGCCTGGCGGGGAAGTATGTGGCCTACCTGGATGTGTTGAATGAGTACATGGGTGAGCCGCCTCTTTCGGTGATCGTCCCCATCGTGCCGTTCTTCGCACCCGAATACGGGTACGTGGACAAGATCAACCACACGCGCGGGCTGATCGAATCATTCACTGCGGTCTATCCCCAGCTCCGGGACCTGGAGTTCAGAGAGCAGGCGCGGCGGCTGGAAGTTCCGGTGTATCTCTTTGCCGGGAGGAATGACGTGAATGCCATGAGCTCGCTGGCGGAGAGCTATTTCGAAATGCTGGAGGCGCCGCACAAGGAGATGATCTGGCTGGAGGGCGGGCACGGGCTGGAAAGCTCCAACCTGCCCCAGTTCGAGGAAGTTATGGTCAATACGGTGCTCGCGCAGACATATCCACCGGGCGAGGATTAGCCCTGTCCAACTGACCAGGTTCGAGACTCCCCCGGCGGCGGGGGAGTCTTTTGTCCGAATGCCCTATCATGCAGGGGAGAAAGGAACCCGACATGAAGATCTCCTCCATCCCCTCCCCATTGAGCCTGAATATCCTGCTGATCGCTCTGCTCCTGGCCGGCATCGTTTTGGCGTTTGCCACCGGGCGGCGCCTGCCCCTGATCGGCTCGGCGCGCGGCACCATGATCGCCGTCCTGGTGCTGGGCTTTGCCATGTGCACGATCGGGGGAAGCGGGCGCATCGCCGCCACTGGTGAGTGGACCCATCCGCTCTCGATCCTGGGCATCCTGCTGGGGGTGGCAATCTTCGTGATCGGCCTGGGAACCGTCTTTGGCTTAAAATTGCCCTTTATCCGGACCGAGGCCCAGGCGGTGATGATCGCGGCTGCGCTGGTGCTCGTCAAGATCGCCAATGCCGTGCTGCACAGCCTGATCAATCGTGGAAACTGACCTCCATTTTCCATTCGCAGGGACGAGCCTTAAAATTCGCCCCCGCCTGACCCCTTCTTAAGGAGATCTGCATGAAGTTCCTGTCCATCGTCGCACTCATCCTGGCGATCCTTGTCGCGCTGGGCTGGCTGGGGTTGAAGGTGAAGCCGGCGCCCTTCACCGCGTTCCCCGAGAAGTCGCCGGGGATGGAGACCCTCCCGCTCCCGGCCGGTCTGCCCGCCCCTGTGGAGCGCTTCTACCGGACGGTCTATGGAGAGCGCATCCCGGTCATCAAGAGCGTGGTGATCCAGGGCCGCGGCGAGCTCAGCCCGTTCGGGGTCAAACTGCCGGTGCGTTTTGTCTTCGTCCACAATGCCGGCAGGGATTACCGCCATTACATCGAGGCAACGTTCTTTGGCCTGCCGGTCATGAAGGTCAATGAGAGCTTTGTGAACGGGAACAGCCATTTCGAGATGCCCATCGGGACCTTCGATAACGACCCGGCCATCACCCAGGGCGCCGTGCTGGGATTATGGGCCGAGACCTCCTGGTTCCCGGCCGTTTACCTGACCGACCCACGCGTCCACTGGGAGCCGGTGGACGAAAAAACTGCCCTGCTGTATGTTCCCTTTGGGGAAAAGGAAGAGAACTTCGTGGTGCGGTTCGATCCCGAGACCGGCCTGATCGACCTCATGGAGGCCATGCGCCACCGCGACCCGGGTCCGCAGTCGAAGAAGATCCTGTGGATCACGAAGAGCCTGGAGGGACCGGTCATCCCGGGGACGCCGCTCAGCTCGGTCGGCTCGGCCACCTGGTTCGATATGGGCAAACCCTGGGCGATCTTCCACCTCGAGGAAATCGAGTACAACGTGGACGTGAGCGAGTACATCCTTCAGAGGGGCGAGTAAGGAACGGGAAATGAAATCCTCATTTTTGCTCAAGCTGCTGGCAATGGTAACAGCCGCCAGCGCCGTTCTCTATGCGGGTGCAGGTTTGTTCTGGAACGGCGGAGGCGGCCCGTTCACTTTCACCAGCATCCATGGCCAGGCTGTGGAGATATTTGGCCAGGGACTCTATCAATTCGATTCGACCTTCAAGGCTCCCATCCTGCAAGGGACCGATGCGGTAACCCTCTTCATCTGTGTCCCGGCGCTGCTGATCGCACTGTCCCTGTACGCGCGCGGATCGCTGCGGGGCGGGCTGTTCCTGACCAGCATGCTGGTCTACTTCCTGTATAACTCGGCCTCGCTGGCCTTCGGCGCCTCCTTTAACCCCATGCTGCCGGCCTACATCGTATGTTTTTCGGCGAGCTTCTTCGGGTTGGCCCTGGCGATCCGCAACATTTACCTGCCGGGAGTTGCTTCCCGGACCGGGGACGGGGTGCCGCGGAAGTGGATCGCATTATTCCTGTTCCTGGCCGGGCTGTCCCTGGTCGTCTGGCTGGTGGATATCTTTGCCGCCCTCGCGAGCGGCGGGATCCCGCCCAAGCTCGGGCATTACACCACTGAGGCTACCTATGCCCTGGACCTGGGGATCATCCTGCCGGCGGCCTGGGCCGCGGCCATCCTCGTGCTCCGGCGCGACCCGTTGGGCACACTGCTGGCCTGCATCCTGATCACCTTGAATGCAACCATCGGGCTGGCCGTGGCGGCACAGAGCATTGTGCAGGCGCTGAACGGTGTCATTCTCACCCCGAGGGAATATGCCGCCTATGCCGCGCCCTTCATCATCCTGAGCCTTTTCGCGTTCTGGCTTCTGAGGAGCATTTACCGGAACATCCAGGAGGCATAGGACGATCATTCTTCCTGCCAGCGTTGCATTTTTGAGTTTTAAGCGTCAAAATAAGTGAGCCAGACCCAACTCACCTGGAAAGGGTCTGGAAATACTTATGGAGGAGGCACCCTGATGGAAGATATCGAACGAAAAGCCGAGGCACGCTGGCATGGCAGCCTGAAAGAGGGGAACGGCAAGATCACCCTGGAGAGCGGGTTGTTAAAGGAGGCGCCCTATACCTGGGCCTCCCGTTTCGCTTCTGACAAGGGCACCAACCCGGAGGAGCTGCTGGGTGCGGCGCACGCCGCCTGCTACGCCATGAACCTCTCCAGCCTGCTGACGGCCAAGGAGTACAGCATCCACCACATCAACGTCGAGGCGCACGTGTTCATCACGGCCACCTCGCCGCGCTCGATCACGCACATCAGGCTGGTGGTGCATGCGCAGGTGGATGACCTGGAGCCGGATATGTTCCAGACCCAGGCTGAAGAAGCCAAAAAGAACTGCCCCCTCTCAAAAGCGCTGGCCTCGGTGCCAATCGAGCTGGAGGCCATCCTGGACTGATCTCATGACCACTTATTACGTCGGGTATTTTGTGGGAAGCCTGGCGACGGCCTCCATCAACCGCCTGCTCTCGAAGGCCCTGGTCCGCCTCGCGCCGCCGGAACTGGAATTGCACGAGATCCCTTTCCGGGACCTGCCGCTTTACAGCTATGATTACGATAGCGATTTTCCTCCCACGGCGCGCACCCTCAAGGAGGCCATCGCACGCTCGGACGCAGTCCTGTTCGTCACGCCGGAATATAACCGGTCCATCCCCGGTGGGCTGAAGAACGCCATCGACTGGGCCAGCCGCCCCAAGGGACAGAACTCGTTCGCGC
>CAZSPX010000055.1:0-14278 GCA_964608885.1 uncultured Anaerolineaceae bacterium
TTCCTGCAAACTCGGCCCGCCCCCGAGGTTGAACGCAAACAGGTTGATCAGGAATTTGATTCGCCAGCCCGAAAGCAGCCAATCCCCAAGTTTTGGAGATCTATGATCCCAATCGATGGCCCGGCCCAAGACTCTCGCCGCCAGGCGCGGGGTCTGCGCCGGGCAGAGCAGGACCCCCCCGGTAACCCGGTTCGCGTGGAGCGCGAAATAACGCTCAGCCACGCGCGTTCCAGATGAATAACCCAGGACTCGCCAGGAATCGATCCCGAGATGAGCCCGCACCTCTTCGATCCCTTCCGCCGATGCGCTCAGGTAATCGCATCCCGGTTCAGGGCCGGGCGTCCGGCCGATCCCGGGCAGCTCCACCATGATCAGTGTAAAATGATCCCTCAGGAGCGGCTTCAGTTCATTCCAAATATTGAACGAGATCCCGAATCCATGGATCAGGAGCAGGTCCGGCCCATGACCTTCGATTCTATAAGTGAGCATCTGGTCACCCAATGAAAAAGATCCTGATCTTCGCCTCCCGCACGGGAGGCGGGCATATCAGCCTGGCTGAAGGACTCCGTGACCTGCTGGCTGAGGAATATGAGATCACCATTGTCGATCCGCAGCCGGGCCTGGTCCACTGGCATTATCGCACGGTCAGCCGCCACGCGCTATGGTTGTGGGCTGCGGAGTTCAAGCTCTCGGATGGCCGGAGGCGGGCGGGGGTCGCGCATGCGGTCTCCAGCGTGATGATGGCGCGGCGGGTTGCGGTGGCCCTCCGGCAGGCCGACCCCGACCTCGTCATGAGCACCTACCCCTTCCTCACCAGCGAGGTGACCTTTGCCATGCGGCGGTGGCATCTCGACCGGCCGCTGGTGATGCTCTTTTCCGACCCCAATGGCGTGCATTACTCCTGGCTGACGGAAAAGCGCGCTGCCATCACCTTTGCACCCACCCGTGAGACCTACCAGCAGGCCCTCGCCGCCGGCTTTGAGCCTTCCCGCCTGCATTTCACCGGTTGGCCCGTACGCGGGCAGTTCCTGGAAGCCTCGCATGATGACCCTGCGTCGACCCTCACCTCGCTGGGGCTAGCCCCCGGCAGGTTCACTGTTTTTGCACAGGGTGGAGGCGAAGGCGCGGCTCGTTTTGCACGGACCGTTGCTTCGCTTCTGAAATTGCCCGGGGTCCAGGTGATCATGGCTGCCGGGACAAACGACAGACTGCTAAAGCACTTCACCGGGCGCGAGAATCTGTATCCCCTTCCATTCACCCGCCGGCTTGCGCCTTACATGCAGTCAGCCGATGTGGTAATGGGGAAGGCCGGTCCCAACATGCTCTTCGAAACCCTGACCCTCGGCAAACCGTTCATCGCCACTGCCTACATTCCCGGCCAGGAGGAGGTTAACCTGGAATTCATCGAGCGCCATCGCCTGGGATGGGTGGCCTTGAAGCACGGGGAGCAGCGTGAACTGGTCCAATTGCTGGCGCAGGGCGGTAGTGAGCTGGAGGATATGGCTTCTTCGGTGCGGGCATACGCCCACATGAACACCGAGGCTCTAAAAAAGATTCCGCGGCTCGTCCGTGGGTTGCTGTCCGGCCCCGGTTGAATCGATCAGCCCGCAAGCCTCTTCCACCACACGCCCGTGCACTCCGGAAGGATGGTCATGGCTTCGTCGCGGATGCGTTTCTCCATTTCCACCCCGAAGAAGAAGCCCGCCAGGTGGGCCGCCTGCTCCACTGAGTCAAAGCGATAATCGGTCCGGATCCAGGTGTTTTCAAATCCCGCCTCGTCCAGCCACGGGTAGAAGTTGACCATGTGCGGCAGGTGGACAGGTTCCTGGTTGCCGGTTCCCAGGGATTCGAAGAGCACGATCATGCCGCCCGGCCTCAGGACGCGGCGCATCTCAGCAAGCCATGTCTCCAGCTCCCGCCGCCAGTGATCCGGGTTCCAGACCGCCAGGTAGCTCACACTCCAGCTCGAAAGGACCAGGTCCGCACAGTTCGCTGGGACCGGGAGGAAGCGGTGGTCTGCCGCGGCGGCGAACCCCCGCCCTGGAGAGAGCCTTCCCAGTTTGTCCTGTGTCACGGTGAGCATGTGGCGGGAGAGGTCAAACGCCAGGAAGGAACGGGCGGGTGCGGCGGTCAATGCAGCCAGCCGTCCCGTTCCCGCGCCGAGATCCAGGATATCCATCCCGTCCGGTGAGACGATAGCTTCGAGCGCCTTCAGGATATTTCCTTGGTGGTCCTCCGCCGCGATCAAACTTTCATACTCGGCAGCATGCTGGCGATAGACTTCTTCCTGGGTTGGCATGGAATTGGGCTTCTCCGGGTAAGGGTCCGCGTTTCACGCGCGCAGCGCAAGCCGTATGCGCGTGAAAAGAGTATAGGCAAAGATATATAGGATCATCCCCGCCTGTGCCCCGCCCAGGATGGCATTACGCTGCTGCTCATCGGGGATCGAACCGGCCAGGGGATAGATGCCGCTGAATATTACCATGAGTGTCAGGATCAAGGCCCTGGGGAGAGGCGGCGTATCCCTGAGTATCAGGTAACCCGGCCCCGCCGCGAGAAGCGCCAACAAAGGCAGCATCCTGGCCTGCCAGAGGCCCCAATTCGCCGGAGGAACGCCGCCGGGTACCGGGAGCCCGCTCATCAAGATCAACGCGGGGACACAGAACAACGCACCCAGGAGTGCCAGCCGCCGGAGGTCGATCGGCTCACCGGCGATCAGGAACGTGAGTGCCGCAAGCGCCAGGAAGAACATCAGGGCGCGCGCCGCATAGGGCAGCACTACCAGTAAGGTATGGGAAGGGGCATACCGCCAGCCCTGGGTCATGTATGTTCCCATGCGCGGGGCCGCGATGGCGTTTGTGATCTTCCAGGTCACCACCTTTCCTGCTCCCTCCCCATTGACCTCCATACTGACCGCCCCTTCCGGCTCGGTGATCAACCCGGACACCTCCGCGTTGGTCATGAGACGCAGGGTGAAATCCCGGATCTGCCGGGAATCAGGGATCTCAAATACGAAATAGTCCATGCCGCTTACAAAATAATGGATGCTGACCCACGTATGTTGGCCGGGTTCCAGCCTCGTCTCCCATGTGAGCCATTCATCCTTCACAAAGAAGGGAATTTCCTCGCCACTCAGGGTCACCCGGATATCCCGGCAAAGCCTTGCATCCGGGATGGGAAAGCTGAATTTTGCCAGCACCTCCTCCTGAGCGGGGTTCTCAACCTGGTACCGATAATCTGCGGTCAAAGTGAATGCATTGAACCCGTCTGTGGGATGGCCAGGTTGGACCATTATCATGTGCAGGTTCCCCTCGAAGCTCGTGATGAGATTCTCGGTCAGAAGCTCCTCTATCACGGTGTTGCGATACAGCGTCCGGCCAAGGGGATCGATAGGCGTGATGGATTCCACGATTTCCCGCTGAATGGTAGGGGCAACGACCAGGTCCTTTTGGGTGAGCGGCCCTCCATAGCGGGAGCGCCAGCCCGACCATTCTCTGTACGGGAGGCTTCCCCTCCTTGTGAATGAAGCAAAGAGATCATCGAATTCCGCGTACTGCCTGGTGAGGAGGAACTGGAATGCGCCCGCCATTGCCAGGAACAGCAGTCCGCCTGCCAGCGCATGGATCAGTTTTCGCGTCCATAGCAGGAGGCTGGAGTTCGATTCGGGGTGGTGGGAGACCGACCTCGCGAAGATCAGGACGGCGGTCACGACGAGGAAAAGCCCTGCCACCGGCTCCCGGCCGAACCAATCGGCAACCAGTCCCGGGAAGGTCGTGCCCACGGCTTACTGCAGTGCGGTGTCCGCGGATGGCCTGCCGCGTACGTACAGGGCCAGCCCTGTGATGAACAGGATCAGGCCGGCCTGCATCAGGGCGCCGAACGCGTTCTGCTGGCTCAACCCGGTGATCAACCCGGTCAGGGGGTAGATCAGGCTGAAGAAGGCCACGAGGATATAGAGCAGGCTGCGCAGGATCCGGGATGGCAGTTTTCGGAAGAGCAGCCAGGTGAGGAACAGGGTAAGCGCGGCTCCGATGATGAGCGATCCCCAGAACCCGAAGAAATAATCGCTGATGGCGGCCATCAACAGGAACTGCATGCAGTAGACCGCCGAGACCAATGCCAGGTCCAGGAACCGCACGTTCATGCCCCAGATCAGCATCGTGAGCGCCAGCATCGCGCCCAGCAGCGTGAGAGAATATGGCGAGAGGACCAGTACGCGCAGGACCTGCGCGCCCGGCTGCTGGGGCTGTACCAGTGCCACGCCCATCCCCGCCACGGTGATGGCGCGGTCGAGGTTCCAGGTGAGGATGGAGCCTCGCCCATCCGCGGTGGGCTGGATCTCCGTGGGGGTGATCACCCCATCTGGATAGTTGAGGAGCGAGACCGGCAGGCGGTCCACCGTCAGGGTCAGGCTGAAGTCCCTGATCTCGCGCTGGATGGGGATCTGGTAATAGAAATAATCCATCCCCCGCGAGGCGTAGGTGATTGTGATCTGGCTGCGCTGGTGAGGCTTCATCTCCGTGACCCACGAGACCAGGTCGGGTGCGAAACGCAGGTCGGAGCTGAGATCGCGGTCATCCATCTTGATGATGAAATTCTCGAATAGAGTCTGCCCCTGCGATAGCGGGAAATGGAATTCCGCATCGGTGGTCAGGCTGGAATCATTTACCACATGGTAGTCAAGCTGCACATCCACGATATAACCGCTGTAAAGGGCGTAGCCTTTCTCGCGTTCGCTTAACTCCATTTTCACATCCCCCTTGAAGCTGGTGATGCTGTTCTGCGGGACCTCCTGGCGCTGCTTCACCATCCGGTAGGCCGGCGGCTGGGTTGGATCCTCGCGTGGGATCTCCTCCTTCACCTCCACCTCCACCGAGTGCGCAACCGTCAGTTCGATCTGCGTATGCGGCCGGCCCCAGATGGACCAGGCGCTGGCGCGGCTGACATCGCTCAGGCTCCCGTGCGTGGAATAGTAAGTGGCAATATTGTCGTTGAGGACCGCCCGGAAGGCCCACAGCAGTCCAATGAAGAGGATGGCTCCCATCGAGGCTTCGATCACCCGTCGCAGCCAGGGCCAGAAGGCTCCATCTGTCCCGTTGTAGCCGCGGAATGCCGAGCCGAACAGCACCACCGCGGTGACGATCATCAGCAGGCTGACCGCCGGCTCGAGGTTGATCCAGTTAACGAGTTTATTGAAGAGATCTGCCATGCAGCCCTCCCCGCAATGTGATTTCCTTTATTCTAAGGCACTTTTGGCAGGTCAACGCGGATGCATTCCCACCGATTGGAATACTCTTCCCCGCTGGGGCCATGAGCTTCAGTCTTTAAATGCCTGAATCCCCCGGGCATTTCATACGGAGATCAAATACTCTCTGTAATGTATCTTTCGCTGGATGGATTTAGGATCGCGGGTCATTCCGGTTGCGGCGGTTGCGCACCGGGAGCTTTCTCCGTTTCAAATGGGTGGGCTGAATGCCCTGGAAGAGCAGGCTTCCGAAGAAGAACATGCTGATCACGACAATACCGGTATACAGGCTATCGATCATGGCGGCTCCTAATTCATAACCGTGCAGGGGTCCGCACGGCCATCCAAAATGGGTCAGGATATTGACCATCCCCTGGGGGATGTATAAAATATGACGAACCCCCGCCCCCCTTGTTACCCAGGAGGACACATGCCCCCTGCTCTTTCCCCATCTGCACAGAAGATACAGGACCTGTTGGCTGAACGAGGCTATGCCCTTACGGTCATTGAGCATTCCAGCTCCACGCGCACTGCCCAGGAGGCCGCCGATCGCGCCGGATGCGCCCTGGGCCAGATCACCAAGTCATTGATCTTCAGGGGGAAAGCCAGCGGCAAGCCGATCCTCGTGCTGACCAGCGGGGCCAATCGCGTGGACGAACAGCTCCTCGCCGGATATGTGGGGGAAGCCATCACGCGCGCCGATGCGGACTTTGTCCGTGAGGTGACTGGCTTTGCCATTGGCGGCGTCCCGCCTCTCGGCCATGCAAAGCCAATGGAAACCTATTTGGACGAAGACCTTCTGCTATACGAAACGATTTGGGCGGCAGCGGGCACTCCAAATGCGATTTTCGAGCTGACACCTGCTCAACTTCGATCCATGACAGGCGGCCGGCCTGTGCGCGTCAAGCCTCCGGCCTGAAATCACCTCCTCTGTGGGCATGGTCGGTTGTCTCGTTTGCAATCGGACTCCCTTTGTCGTAAAATTTGGGTATCCCAGCTCACGGAGGAGCCATGACCAAACTTGTCTCGAAATCTGAAACCCGCCCCATCACGGAGGAAGGGGACTTCCTCCAGATCAAATCCATCGATCACCTTCATTTTTATGTCGGCAATGCCAAACACGCCATGTATTATTGGTGGAAGGGCTTTGGGTTTAAACCGGTGGCATATTCCGGGCTGGAGACGGGCAACCGCGAGTTTGCCTCCTTTGTGATGCAGTCCGGGCAGATCCGTTTTGTGATCTCAGCGCCCTACGGGCCTTCCAGCCCGCTGGCCTCACACCACATGGTCCACGGCGACGGCGTGAAGGTCATTGCCCTGGAAGTAGAGGATGTGGAAAAAGCCTGGAAGGAGACCACCTCGCGAGGAGGCAAATCTGCCTGGGCGCCTCGCGAGGAAAAGGATGATAACGGCCTCTACCGCACCAGCGCCATATTCGCTTATGGCGAGACCCTCCACGTCTTTGTGGACCGGGATGACTATCGCGGCATCTTTGCGCCCACCTACCGCCCGCTCCAGGGCAAGGAGGCCGATTCGACCGGCCTCGCCGCCATTGACCACGTCGTCGGAAATGTCCAGCTGGGGAAGATGAACGAATGGGTGAACTACTATCACCAGGTGCTTGGCTTCCGGCAGCTCCTTCACTTTGACGACAAGGATATCTCCACCGAGTATTCCGCTCTGATGTCCAAGGTCATGCAAAATGGGAACGGGCGGGTCAAGTTCCCCATCAACGAGCCTGCCGAAGGGAAAAAGAAGAGCCAGATCGAGGAATACCTGGATTACTACCTGACCCCCGGCGTCCAGCATATTGCCATGGCAACCGGCAATATTATCAAAACCGTCACCGAGCTGAAGGAGCGCGGGATCGAATTCCTGCGCGTGCCGGACACGTACTACGAGGCGCTCCCCGACCGGGTCGGATCCATAAAGGAGGATCTGAAGGCCATTCACGAGCTTGGCATCCTGGTGGATCGTGACGACGAGGGCTATCTCCTCCAGATCTTCTCCAGGCCCATCCAGGACCGCCCGACCATGTTCGTGGAGGTGATCCAGCGGCACGGCGCCAAGGGCTTCGGCAAGGGAAATTTCAAGGCTTTGTTCGAATCGATCGAGATGGAGCAGGAACGCCGGGGAAACCTTTAATGATCCTGGCTACCTACTCCACCCAGACGGATGCAGAGCGAAAACCCGGCGTTGTGAAAAATGGCCGGGTATTTTCCCTGCCTTATCCCGACATGCAGGCGGTCATCCGCGCCGGCGCCGGGGAAGTGGAGCGGTCCATCTCCTCCACCCCCATCCACATTGCCCATGTCTCTTTTCATGCGCCGCTCAAGCCCACCACGCTCAGGGATGGGTACGCCTTCGAGCAGCATGTGCGCACCGCCAATGCCAACCGCGGCCGGGATGTGCCTCCCGAATGGTACAAGTTCCCCGTCTTCTATTTCACCAACCCGAACAGCATCTACGGGCCGAACGACGAGATCCCGTACCCTGCCTTGACCAATGAGCTCGATTACGAGCTGGAGATCGCCGCGGTGATCGGAAGGGGCGGGCGCGATATCCGCGCCGAGGAGGCCGCCCGGCACATCTTCGGCTTCACCATCTTTAACGATTGGTCGGCGCGCGATATCCAGCGCGAGGAGATGATCGTGGGGCTGGGGCCCGCCAAGGGCAAGGATTTCGCCTCCTCTCTGGGACCTTACCTGGTCACGATCGACGAGCTGGCCGAGCGTGCCACCGCCCGGGCCGGCGTGTTCGATATGCCCATGATCGCCCGCATCAATGGCAATGAGATGTCGCGGGGCAACCTGAAGGATATCTACTGGTCCTTCGGCGAGATCATCGCACGCGCCTCCGAGGGCGTGGACCTGATGCCCGGCGATGTGATCGGCTCGGGGACGGTTGGCACCGGATGCCTGTTGGAGCTGACTCGCCGCCAGGGGCCGTGGTTACAGCCGGGAGATGTGGTCGAGCTGGAGATCGAAGGCATCGGGGTCCTGCGCAATCAGATCGGGTCGAGACCCTCCTGACCGCCCACGCCCGGCTTCCATGGACCGGATGCTCTGTTACAATCAATGCCAGTGACCGCTCCCTGCTGACCTTGCCCTGAATTACAACGGAACCGGAGCTCATCATGGAAAAAAGACGCCATCTTGCAACCGATACGGGTCTGTTCGCCTATGATGTGTTCGAGGTGCTTCTGGAATATGAGGTCGCTCGCGTCAAGCGTTATCCCAGCCCCATTACAATGATGCACCTGACCCTGGCCTCGGAGGGCGTCACGGCCGAATTCAGGAAACGCGCCCACGAGGCCATGACCAGCCTGCTGAACCGCACCCTGCGCATCTCGGATGTCCCCGGCCACTACCATGATGAATTCCTGATCCTCCTGCCGGCAACCGATGAAACCGGGGCAAAGGCCGTGGCCGAGCGGATTTTGGCCAGCTACCGCACCACGCAGAGCCTGTCCACGGGCCGGCTCTCCAACAAGCGGAATGCCTACCTGGGTCTCACCTCCCAGAATGGCGGCTCGGTGCTCTCGGCTCAGCAGCTCCGGGCCGAGGCCGCCGCGGCCATGAGCGAAGCCCGTTTGCGCCGGTCCTACACCTTTATTTCCTTTGCAGAGCTGGCGAACAACCCTGCGGAAACTTAGAGTTATTACTCTGGAGGTCGGATGCCTTTTTATCACAAGCTCGGACAGGTTCCGCATAAGCGCCATGTGCAGTTCCACAAACCGGAGGGGGGTCTCTACCGGGAAGAGCTCATGGGATTGGAGGGGTTCTCCTCGCTTCAATCCATCCTCTACCACCACTTCCTGCCGCCCCGTGTGGTGAAGGTCGAAGACCTCGGCCCGCTGCAGCCCGAAACCGTGGACTTTGGCCCGATCCGCCACCGCGCCTTTCGCACTGCAGATGCCCCTCTGGGGACCGATCCGGTATCCGCCAGGATCCCGCTGCTCAGCAACCGGGATGTGACTCTGGGCGTGGCGCGGGCCTCGCGGGGCATGGATTATTATTATCGCAACGCCCAGGCCTACGAGACCTGGTGGGTGCATGAGGGCAGCGGGCTCCTCCGGACCCAGTTCGGAAATCTTCCCTTCCGCTCCGGCGATTACCTCGTGATCCCTTTTGGGACCACCTGGCAGATGAGCATCGAGGGCGAACAGGCACGCTTCTTCACCATCGAGAATCCCTCCCAGATCGAGCCTCCCAAACGCTATCGCAACGCCTACGGCCAGATGCTTGAGCATGCCCCCTACAGCGAGCGGGATGTCCGCCTGCCGGAGCAGCTGGAGACCCATACCGAGCGCGGCGAATTCGAGGTGCGCGTGAAAGTGCGCGACCGCCTCTCCCGTCACATCCTTGACCACCACCCCTTCGATGTGGTCGGCTGGGATGGCTACCTTTACCCGTGGATCTTCAACATCGAGGACTTTGAGCCTATCACGGGCCGCGTGCACCAGCCGCCTCCCGTCCACCAGACCTTCGAGGGCCACAACTTCGTGGTCTGTTCCTTTGTCCCGCGCCTGTTCGACTATCACCCTGAAGCCATCCCGGCGCCGTACAACCACTCCAATGTAAATTCGGATGAGATCATCTACTACGCTGAGGGGAACTTCATGTCCCGCAAGGGGATCGAACGCTGCGACATCAGCATGCACCCCTATGGGCTGCCGCACGGCCCCCAACCCGGCATGACCGAGGCTTCCATCGGCCAGAAACAGACTTCCGAGCTGGCCGTCATGGTGGATACCTTCTATCCGCTCAACCTGACCACCCATGCCCTTGAATTGGAAAACCCGGACTACATGGCAACCTGGCTCGAGGGCACGGGAGAGTGATTCCAGATCCTGAGTACCCGACGGGAGGGAAAATGCGACGCATCCTTGTCATATTCACGGTGCTTGTGCTTGCAGGAATGACCGCTTGCACCATGCCTGCGAGTTCCACAGCGGCCCCCCCGCCGCAGATGCAGACCGCCGCAGCCTTGACGGTCGAGGTGGTTCTCTCCAGCACCCCTCAACTCCCCGAGGCCACACCGACGCGTTCGCAGCCCACGGCCCCTCCGGTCACAGTGATCGCGGCCAGTTCCACCCCTTCGCTTGGGCAGGCCCAGCTCACCGTGGAGGATGTGACCAACTGCCGCAGCGGCCCCGGCACTGATTATGCGCGCGTAGCCCAGATCCCCGGCGGCATGAAGGTGAATATCGTCGGCTCGTACCCCGGTTACTGGCTCGTGCAAAGCGATTCAGGCATCTGCTGGATCACCATGGAATTTTCCACCCCTACCGGGGATATCGCCCGCGTCCCGACTGTTACGCAGCCGGCCACGCCCTCGGCCGGCGCTCCAAAAGCCCCCGGCATTGAGAGGTACGATTACTTCTGCAACGGGCAGAATCAGGTGGAGCTGAGCCTGCGCTGGTCGGATAAATCGGCCAACGAGTCTGGCTATCGCGTCTACATTAACGGAAAGGTGTTCACCGAGCTTCCCGCGGACACCTCCCAATACTCCCTGACCTTTGATCGGGGGACCAGCTCGAGCTACACATTCAACATCGAAGCCTACAACCCGGTCGGCACGGCCAGCACCTCCGTCGTCTCGTTCTCGTGCTGATTTCCCGTCTGAAAACCTGCCTGAAAACCAACTGACCCGCTCTAGAGCGGGTCAGTTTTTATTATGCAGGCGTCAACGCCCTAGGCCTCGAATTGTTCCTTGGCCTTTTTGGACTGCTTGCCTCTCTCCTCGGTATCCAGGATGCGCTTCCGGATGCGATACGACTGCGGGGTCACCTCGAGCAGCTCATCGTCGGAAAGGTACTCTACCGCCTCATCCAGCGACATCTCGCGCGGCGGTGTCAGGCGGATCTCCATATCGCCGCGTGAGGCGCGCACGTTGGTCAGGTGTTTCTTCTTGGCCACATTGATCGGGATGTCCAGCCCACGCGCCGCTTCCCCCACCACCATGCCCTCGTACACCTCCACGCCCGGGCCGTAGAAAAGCACCCCGCGTTCCTCGGCGGACTTGAGTGCATAGGCCGTGGTTGTCCCGGCTTCCCAGGCGATGATCGAGCCGTTCGAGCGCGTGCCCATCGGCCCGGCCATCTCGTCATAACCGCTGAAGATGGTGTGCATCACCCCCGCGCCGCGCGTGGAGGTCAGGAACTGGTAGCGGAACCCCAGCAGGCCGCGCGTCGGCACGATATAGACCAGGCGGGTGGTCCCCTGGCCTGAATCCTGCATCTCCATCATCTGCCCGCGCCGCGACCCGAGCAGCTCCACCACCACACCGACCGTCTCGGTGCTGGTCTCGATGTGGACCTCCTCGTAAGGCTCCAGCAGCGCGCCGTCATCCGCCTTGTGGAAGATCACCTCCGGGCGCGAGACCTGGAATTCGTAGCCTTCGCGTCGCATGGTCTCGATGAGGATTCCCAGGTGCAGCTCGCCGCGCCCGCTGACCAGGAAATTCTCCGCGGAATCGGTCTCTTCTACGCGCAGGGCCACGTTGGTGCGCAGCTCGTCGAACAGGCGCTCGCGCAGCTTGCGTGAGGTGCTCCATTTTCCCTCCCTCCCCGAAAACGGAGAGGTGTTTACCCCGAAGGTCATTCGAACGGTGGGTTCCTCCACCTTGATGGTCGGGAGCGCCACCGGGTTGGCAGGGTCTGCCAGCGTTTCGCCGATCCCGATGCCCTCCAATCCAGCCAGCGACACGATCTCCCCGGCGGAGGCTTCCTCCACTTCCACCTTGTTGAGCCCTTGGAAGGTGTACAGGTAGCGGGCCGTCTCCGTCAGGTTCTTTCCGTCCGTCGTCAGGCGGGCCAGTCTTTGTCCGGCCTTGATCTTGCCTGCAAAAAGGCGCCCCACGGCCGTCACCCCGCGATAATCATCATATCCCAGTGTCGTGACCAGGAGCTGGAGGGGCGCCTCCGGGTCCACCCGGGGGGCCGGGATCCGGTGCAGGATCACGTCAAAGAGGGGCTGCAGGTCAGGGCCAAGCTCCGGCGTGAGTCCGGCGCGTCCGGCGGTAGCCTGTGCATAGATCACCGGGAAATCAGCCTGCTCATCATTGGCGCCCAGCTCAATGAAAAGGTCAAAGGTCTGGTTGAGGACGCGCGAAGGCTCGGCATCCTTGCGGTCCACCTTGTTTACCACCACCACCGCCTTGTGACCCCGCTCCAACGCCTTTTTAAGCACGAAGCGGGTCTGCGGCATGGGCCCTTCGGCTGCGTCCACGAGCAGCAGCACCCCATCCACCATGTTCATGATGCGCTCCACCTCGCCACCAAAGTCGGCGTGACCGGGAGTGTCCACGATATTGATCTTGACCATCTGTCCGGTCGCGGGGTCAGGGATGGTGATGGCCGTATTCTTGGCGAGGATGGTAATGCCGCGCTCGCGTTCGAGGTCGTTCGAGTCCATGACGCGCTCGGCCACCTGTTGGTTCTCGCGGAAGGTATGAGCCTGCCGCAGGAGGAAATCCACCAGGGTGGTCTTGCCGTGGTCCACGTGGGCAATAATGGCAATGTTGCGTAGATCGGTTCTTTCGGTAAGCATAGGTTTTCAGGTTTCCATTCACCGCCCGCCAGGGGAGGTACACGAGTCTCTTTACACGCAAAGACCCCGGCTACGGAGGGCCGAGGTCTTGATCGTAGTCGAAGGTTCGGCGTGCGGAAGGTATTTTATCAGAGGCGGAAGCATTGCGGAAGGGTGACCGATCCGGATGGGATATTTCATGCTTCCACTCATTATTGTCGTTTGTCATCCGTTTTGCTTATTTTCGACACTGCCGGAATCGGCCTGGGCGGAGCAAAATAGGCGCAGGGATGGGCGGATATCAAGGGGTGTATTTTTCATATGGAAGAGATGCCCCCTCAAGTCCCGTTTTGTTATGTATGATAGGAGATTCCAGTTGAACTTCCTGCACAGGATCATTCTCGCTGCGGTGGGCTGCAGCCTGCTGTTGAGCGCATGCCAGCCCTCGCGCGCCGTCCCTATGCCCGTCGCTCCGTCAGGAACAGCCCCGGCTCCCTCCCCGACCAGCACATCCTTGCCGCCCGCCATCCTCATCCATGAAGATCTGCGCTGTCTCACCACGCCGCAGGAAGGCGGAGAGCTCGTGGCGACCTTCCATAGCGGCGATACCGTCCCGGTGGTGGGCAAGGACGATTATGGGGAATACTGGGTGGTGATCGATCCGGCCAGCGGGACGGGCTGCTGGATCTCCCGGGCAGGAACCTCCTCCCAGGGTATCGTTGATTACCTCCCTAACCTGCTGCCGCCCCCGACACCCATGCCGCGCAAGCCTGCCGCACCCGGGGATCTCCAGGCAGTCTTGGATAACTGTGGTCGCGCGCCCGACCAGTACGAGTGGCTTCCTGTCGTGATCCTGACCTGGGAAGATCTTTCGGACAACGAGGATGCCTTCCAGATCTACAGGCATGGACAATTGGTCGAGTATGTCGATAGGGGGATAACCCGATACCGGGATGCCTTTACGGTCAAGAGCAATGGGGAGGTCGATGTGACCTATTCCATCAGTTCCTACTCCCGGGCGGGTGGGGAGTCGGAGCAGGTCGAGATCAGGCTGCACTTCGTGTGCAAATAGGAGGACGAGGATGATCAAACCACTTCTGCGCGGCCTGATCCTGGTCTCCCTGCTGGCAGGTTGTCAGGCACCGCCTCAAATAGAGCCGACAAACACATCGCCCGCCAATCCAACCGTCACCGCAACAATGACCATCTTGCCCACATCCACAACATTTCCAGTAGCCTATGTGGGCGGGAGCCTGCCTTGCTTCGCCGGGCCGCAGGTGGATGAAAATATCGTCGGCACTGTAGAAATCACAGATGCTCCGGAGATCCGGGGCGTCGATGGATCGGGGAAATTCTGGGCGATCCAGCGCGAGGACGGAGGGTTTTGCTGGATCGAGGCAGCCTATGTTACCGCCAGTTACGATCCGGGCGGGATGCGCATCGTGATGCCGACCCGGACACCGCTCCCGCCGAAGCCGTCCGCTCCAAAAAACGCCGCCGC
>CAZSPX010000056.1:0-14234 GCA_964608885.1 uncultured Anaerolineaceae bacterium
GCAGCGCTTGTAGGCGTCCACCATCGCATGGGAGGCATACCCGATGGTGAAACAGCGGTAATAGCAGGTGCGGTATCCCATGTAGGACTGCAGGATATCGTAATAAACAGGGTCTCCGGGCCGGAGCATGCGGTCGGAGAACACATGCGGGTGCGGGTTGCAGCGCTCGCCGGAAATGGCGTTCACGGCTTCCACGTATTCCGAGCCCAGGTCATACAGCACCTTTGAGACAAGGCCGACCGCCTCGTTTTCGCGCATCCCCGGCTTCATCGCCCGGTACAGCTCATCATAGGCTGCATCCACCTGCGCGGCGGCATGGGTCAGCAGTGCGATCTCATCCTGGGTCTTGATCAGGCGCGCATCCGACATCAACTGCTGCCCGTCCACGATCGTCAGGCCCTTCTTTTGCAGGGCAAAGAGGACCGGGACCTCGGCAATGTCCACCCCCACCGGCTCCTTCTCCAGCCCGCGCTCCTTGAGCTCCACCCAGATCTTTTCCGCCACATCCTCGGCACGCCCCATCTCCGGCGACATCGCCCCGCGCAGCAGGGAGATGCCCGGGCGAGAGCGCTTCTCACCCAGCCAGGGCGCATACAATTGGTGATGTTTGGCCGCCGAACCGAAATCCCACAGGATCGGCTCATCGTCCTGCGGTAAGAGCGTGAAGCGGTTGGCCTTGTCCTGCGCCCAGGTGCCAATGTGTGTGGCGGTCAGGTAGCGCACATTGTTCATGTCGAAGCACAGCAGCGCCCCCATCTCGGAGCCCTTCAACAGTGTTTTGGCGCGGTCCAATCGCTCGCGGCGCAGGCGGTCGAAATCAATGCGCTGCTCCCAATCCACGGCCATGGTTCCATAGGTTTTGATCGCCATCAGTTCCTCCTGCACATCTTCATTGCCATTTCAAAGACAGTCTCCTCGGTGGGGACGGTCAGGTCCTCCAGCGCCGGTGAGAAGGGAATGGGGACGTCCATGGCGCCCATGCGCCTGACCGGCGCGTCGAGGTGATAGAACGCCCCCTCGGCAATCACCGCCGCCAGCTCCGCGGTCACCCCGTAGCTCTGGTAGCCTTCATCGATCACCAGGGCGCGCGAGGTCTTTTTGGCCGAGTCGATCAGCGCCTGCCGGTCGAGAGGCGAGGTGGTGCGCGGATCAACCACCTCCGCGCTGATCCCGGCCTGCTCCAGCCTGTGAGCCGCCTCCAGCGCCACCTGCACCATGGAGCTGGTCGCCACCAGCGTGATATCCGTCCCCTGGCGCTTGACATCCGCCTCCCCAAGCGGGATCAGGTACTCCCCGGCGGGGACGGGCCCCTTGAGCTTGTACATCATCTTGTCCTCGAAGAAGACCACCGGGTTCTCATCCCGTATGGCGCTCTTGAGCAGTCCCTTTGCATCGTACGGCGTGGAGGGGATGACCACCTTGAGGCCGGGGACGTGGCTCACCCAGGCCTGCAGGCTCTGCGAATGCTGCGCAGCGGAGCGGCGGGTGGCCCCCAGCGTGGTGCGGAAAACGATCGGCACCTTCATCTTTCCCCCGGACATGTAATGGACCTTGCTGGCCTGGTTCACGATCTGGTCCATGGCCAGGGTGAGGAAGTCGCCAAACATGATATCCACCACCGGGCGCAGTCCGGTCATGGCGGCCCCCACTCCCATGCCCGTAAAGCCCGGCTCGGAGATGGGCGAATCCATCACGCGCTCCTTGCCGAATTCCTCCACCAGGCCTGACAGCACCTTGAAGGGCGTCCCGGCTTCGGCCACGTCCTCGCCCACAATGAAGACCCGCTCATCGCGGCGCATCTCCTCGGCCAGGGCCTCGCGTATCGCTTCAGAAAATGTCAGTTCCCGCTCTGCCATTAATGAACACTCCCGGGTTTTGCAAGCGCCTTATGCGAATACATCCTCATCCACCTCGCTGGCGGCGGGGAAGGGTGCGTCCAGCGCGAACTGCACCCCCGCCTCCACCTCCGCCCGAACGCCGGCCTCAATATGCTCCAGGACCGCGCGGTCGGTGGAACCGCTGGAGATCAACCGGTC
The DNA here is from genome assembly GCA_964608885.1 of uncultured Anaerolineaceae bacterium. Taxonomy (GTDB): domain Bacteria; phylum Chloroflexota; class Anaerolineae; order Anaerolineales; family Villigracilaceae; genus JACPVF01. Next base: position 2,037 of record CAZSPX010000056.1, read on the forward strand.
TGCCAGCAGCTTCAGCGGGTCGTGTTTCTCGCGCCATTCCTGCTCCTCCTCTTTGGAGCGGTAATATGACCGGTTGATGTCGCCAACGTGGTGGCCGTAATAACGGTAGGTCAAACATTCCAGGAAGGAGGGCCCCCCGCCCGACCGGGCGCGCTCCACCATCCCGCGCATCGTCTCATGGACGAGCTGCACATCCTGCCCGTCGATGGTCCGGGTGGGAATGCCAAAGGCCTTCGCCCGGGCAGTGACCTCCCCCGCCAGGGTTTCGCTGAAATGGGTATATTCGTTGTACTGGTTGTTCTCGCACACGTAAATGACGGGCAGCTTCCACAGCGCGGCCATGTTCATCACTTCATAGAGCAGTCCCTGCCCCAGTGCGCCCTCCCCGAAAAAGCAGACCGCCACCTGTCCGGTGCCGCGCTGGCGGGCAGAGAAGGCCGCGCCCGTGGCGATCCCTGCGCTTCCGCCCACGATCGCATTGGCGCCCAGGTTGCCGGAATCGGGATCAGCGATGTGCATCGAGCCGCCCTTGCCCCGGCAGTAACCGGACTCCCTGCCCAGCAGCTCGGCGAACATGCGGTCCACCGAGGCGCCCTTGGCCAGGCAGTGCCCGTGGCCGCGGTGGGTGCTGGTGACATAGTCCTCGCGCGTCAGGGCCTGGCAGACCCCCACCGCGACCGCCTCCTGCCCCGAGTACAGGTGCGCCAGTCCCGGCATGAGCGCCTTCATATACAGCTCATTGACCTTTTCCTCGAACTCCCGGATCTTGTACATCTGTTCGTAGGCATGCAGCCAGTGCTCCACATCCAGCGCCGCGGCCCGGGTCTGATCGCGATCTTCTGTCATTTCGACACTCCTGACAATCTCGCCAGCACCTCGAACAGGATGGCAAAGTCCTCTTCCGCCAGTCCCAGGCCGCGCGCGGCGGTCAGCATCTCATTGGTGATGGCCGTGGTGGGCAGCGGGATATCCAGCTGTCGTCCCAGCTCCAGCGCCAGGTTCATATCCTTCTGCATCATATTGACATCGAACCAGGCCTCCTCTGGCATCCCCAGGACGAAGGGACCGCGGTATTTCACCATCGGGGAGGCGATCACGCTGTTGAGCAGCGCCTCCACCGCCACCTCGCGCCGGATGCCGCTCTTTTCGGCCAGCAGCACTCCCTCGCTGAAAGCCAGCATCTGCACGGCCAGGCTCAGGTTGCTGGCGATCTTCATGGTCACTGCCAGCCCGTTCCCACCGACATAGGTGGACTTTGGGCCGATATCCGCCAGGAGAGGCTTCACTTTTTCGTAGATCGCCTGGTCGCCCCCAACCATGATCGAAAGCTTCCCCTCCTCCAGGGTGGAGACGCTGCCGGAGACCGGGATATCCAGCATGGAGGCGCCCTTTTCCGCCACCCGGGCGGCCAGCTCGCGGCTGTAGGCCGGGCCGACCGTGCTCATATCCATATAGATTTTGCCGGCGCCCAGCCCTGCCAGGATGCCGTCCGGTCCCTCGGCCACATTCCGCAGCGCCCCCGTGTGGGTGACCATGCTCAAGATGATCTCCGCCGCCTCGGCTGCCGCCCGCGGGGAATCGGCCAGGTGCATACCCATATCGACCAGCCATTGCGCTTTGGAGGCCGTACGGTTGTACCCGGTCACTTCGTGACCCGCCGCCAGCAGGCGCTTGACCACCCGGCTGCCCATCACGCCCAGACCCACAAAACCAAGTTTTGCCATGCATGCCCTCCGGGGAAAAAATCCTCAGCCGATCATCCGGCTGAGGTCTGGGAATCTTCGCGCACCTGTTGAAGGTGGAATTGCATTGCCTTGCGGGAGGCCTCCGGATCGCGCCGGATCACCGCTTCCAGGATGCTTTTGTGATGGAACTGGCCCCGCTCCAGCCCGCCGCGCACCAGGGCGGTGCGCTTGCGCTGCTCGCGCAGCATGTCGATGATCGAGTCCATCAGGATGGGAATCAGCGGATTCTGGGTGGCCTCGGCCAGGGCCAGGTGAAAGTCGAGGTCGGCTTCCACAAAGACATCCGCATCCTCCAGCGCGGTATCCATGATTGCCACGGCGCGCTTCATCAGTTGGATCTGCTCCTCGGTGATCCGCGTGGCGGCCAGTGCAGCGATCCCCGGCTCCAGGATCTCGCGCACCTCCACAAGGTTGAGGTCTCCTTTTCCCACGCCGAACTTCATGATCATGTCCAGCGAATGGCGCATGGCGCCGGGCGTCCCGTTCAGGATGAAGGTCCCCCGGCCGGGGCGGATCTCCACCAGGCGTTTCTCGCGCAAGGCTTTCACCGCCTCGCGCACCGCCGTGCGGCTGACCCCGAATTGTTCGGCCAGTTCCTTCTCAGAGGGAAGCTGATCGCCTACCTTAAGGTTCCCCTCGAGAATACGTTGCTCGATCTGGTGAACGATCTGTTCGTAGAGACGCTCGGTCTGTATGGGCTCGTACATGGCACCGCCGCCGGGACATATGATGATGTGATGTCTATATCATTATACAGGGAGAAATTTGATTGTCAATCTCCATATTACATCTGCCTATTTCGCAACGCGCTGCATCAACATTCATTTTTTATCTGACTGACAACCTCCCCCTAAATCAGTGACTTACATCAATTGACGTTCCCAAATCGCTATGATACAAAAAAATGGTGAAATCCTATCCGACCTGCCTGCTCCATCTTGAGCTTCGACGATGCATTGTGGTGGGGGGCGGCAGCGTGGCCTTGCGCAAGGTGGAGGGCCTTCTGGAGGCCGGGGCGAACGTTGAGGTGATCAGCCCGGCCCTGACCCCGGAGCTGCAGGCCCTGGTGGATGCCGAGGCGATCCAGTACATTCCCCGTGCCTATATGGAAGGCGACCTGGAACGAGCTTTTCTGGTCATTGCGGCCACAGATGAGCCTCCTGTCAACGAACGGATCTGGTCCGAAGCTCGCCGCCTTGGCTGTCTCGCCAATGTGGTGGATGATCCGGCGCACTGCGATTTCTCCCTCCCGGCCGTGGTGCGGCGCGGAGAGCTGACCATCGCCATCTCCACGGGCGGGGGCAGCCCCGCGCTGGCGCGCAGGCTGCGCGAGCGCATCGAGGGATGGATCGGGCCGGAATACGCCGACTTAACGGCGCTGCTGGCCGAGCTGCGACCCGGCCTGCGGGCCTTCTCCCCCTCCGGTGAGAGCCGCATGGAGGCTGCCCTGAGGGTGGTCGATTCGGATATCCTGAGCGTCCTCCAAACCCAGGGAAAGGAGGCCGCCCTGGCCTATGGACGAAGGATCCTAAATGAAGGCTGAACTCATTCCAGGGGCAGGCAGGGTCTCGCTGGTGGGCGCCGGCCCGGGCGACCCCGGGCTGATCACGCTGCGGGGCGTGGAGCGGCTGCGCGAGGCCGAGGTGGTGGTCCACGACCGCCTGATCAATGAGGAATTGCTTCAATACGCCCCGCAAGCCGAGCGGGTGGACGTGGGCAAGCTCCCTGACCACCATCCCATCCCGCAGGCTGAGATCAACGCTATCCTGGTGGAGAAGGCCCTGGCCGGAAAGAATGTCGTCCGCCTGAAGGGCGGAGATCCCTTTGTCTTCGGTCGCGGCGGCGAGGAGGCCCTGGCGCTGGCTGCGGCAGGCATCCCATTTGAGATCGTACCGGGCGTGACAAGTGCCATCGCCGTCCCCGCCTACGCCGGCATCCCGGTTACCCAGCGCGGCATGGCCAACAGCGTGGCGTTCATCACCGGCCATGCGGCCGGTTCCCGCCCCCTGGAGCTGGACTGGGGGGCACTGGCTCACGGTGTGGATACCCTGGTTTTCCTGATGGGTGTCAGCAGCTTGCCCACCATCGTCAGCTCACTCTCCAGTGCCGGACTCCCGGCGGAAACTCCCGTGGCCCTGATCGAGCGGGGGACGCTCCCCGAACAGAAGGTCGTGACCGGAACCCTGGCAGATATTCTGGAGAAGGCTGTCGCGGTCGAGCCGCCCTGCATCATCATCGTGGGGCAGGTCGTGGACCTGCACTGCGCGCTCGCCTGGTTTCAGGCTATGCCTGAGGCGGCAAGGTAAACCCGGATGCCACGCGCGCTTGTCACCGGCGGCACGGGGTTTATCGGCTCGAACCTGGCCTTGAGGCTGGCCGAGCGGCGCTGGGAGGTGCGCATTTTGGCGCGAGCGGGATCCTCGCGCGCGCTGCTCGAGGGCGGTCCCTTTGAGTTCGTGGAAGGCGATGTCTTGCAGCCCGAAACCCTGCCCCCCGCCATGCATGGCATGGATGTGGTGTTCCATGCCGCCGGCGTGGTGGACTACTGGAACCAGGGTGAGGAGCGCATGTACCAGGTCAATGTGGAAGGCACGCGCCATGTGATGGAGGCTGCCCTCCAGGCGCGCATCGAGCGGGTGGTGCATACCAGTTCCAGCGCCACCCTCGGCATCCACCCGGATGTGCTGGTGGATGAATCCTTCGATTTTAATGTCAAGCCCGGGCGATTCGTGTATGGTCACAGCAAATACTTGGCCGAACAGATCGTCCTCGAATATGTCCGCAAGGGACTGCCCGCGGTCATCGTGAACCCCACCACCGTCATCGGCCCCCGGGATGTGCGCAAGGTTTCGAGCGGCATGGTCGTGGAAGTGGTCAGGCACTGCGTCCCGCCGCTCATCCCGCCCGGCGGGATCAATATCATCCCCATCTGCGACGCGGCCCAGGGACACATCGAGGCTGCCCTCAAGGCGCAGGTTGGCGAGCGCTACATCCTGGGCGGCGAGAACCTGTCCCACCTTCAGCTCTACCAGGTCATCGCGAACGTGATCGGCTGCGGCATGAAGCTGCGCGCCATGCCGCGCTGGCAGGTGGCCCTGATCGCCGGGCTGACCGATATGCTCCAGCCCCAGACCAGCGGCCCGGTGCCCCTCACCGGCGACCGCCTGCGGCTCGAATCGCAGTTCTTCTATTATGACTCCACCCGGGCGCGCGCCGCATTCGAGCTTCCCAAGACGCCTCTGCGTGTGACTATTGACCGCACCTGTGAGTGGTATGAGGCCCAGGGCGAATTCGAAGGCGCGGAGCGCAACCTGCTGCCCGACGGCGCCTGCAAGTATTGCCGCAAAAAGCCCCTGGGGAAATGGCCCAGGCCTCTCCCCGCGGAGGCCCGTCCATGACCTCCAGTTGGAAAACGCGTTTCCGCTGGTGGCTGCGCCGCCTGATCGCCCGCAAGTGGTTCGACATCGGCCTGCGCGCCAAGATGTCCGCCCTCGTCACGGTTGGGCTGGCGGGCCTGATCGCCAGCTTCACCTTCCTGGCCATCTCCAATGTGCGCCAGTCCACCCAGCAGCTCCTCGGAGAGCATGTCTTGCGCGCCCGCATCCTTGCCGAGAACCTTGATTCCAACCTTGGCCAGGTGGCCGGGCTGTTGACCATTCTGGCCTCGGAGATCGACACCACCGATCCACATTCCAATATCCAGGTCTGGGGCGATATCTTCCGGGAGGATTTCCGGTCTGTGCAGGGGGTGTACCTGTTCGACGGGGAGGCGCGCCTTGTAGCCTCCACCGAGGATCCCCTGGCGCTGGATTGGGGGACCCTGCCGGCCCTGCGTGAGCCCTGGGGGCAAAGCTTGCGCCGGATTTCCATCGAAGGTTTGCCTCGCCCCTACGCCATCGTTGTGGTCCCGGTCCATTCCAGCGGGCAGCCCCATCCCTCCCTGGCCGCCCTGCTCGACCTTTCCAACCCCGAAATCTACCTGGCCGGCGAATCGCTCGGCCTGCAGCGCAACGGCGTCCTCCAGATCCTGGATGAAAACGGCCAGGTGCTTGTCAGCAACCGGCCCAACCGGACCCTGACCCCTGCCACGACACAAAAGATCGTCTCCCAGCTCTTCGTGGAGGGCCAGCCGCGTGTGGAGGCCTGCCTGGGCTGCGAGGGCGACAAGGTGGATGAGACCGGGACCGTGATCGCCTTTGCTCCCCTTGCCAATGCTCCCTGGGGCGTGGTGATCTGGCATGACTCGGAGCAGTTGTTTGCCCCGGTACGCGAGTTCGTCACCCAGACCCTCCTGCTTGCCCTGGTGACCGTGGTGGGCGCGATCCTTCTGGTGATCCTGACCACGCGCAGCGTGATCAACCCGGTGCAAGCCCTCACTGAAGCCACGCGCAAGATCGGTGAAACACAGTTCGATTCCTCCACCCTCCAATCGGTGGAGGCGACCCTGGCCGGCACCCACTCGGGCAGGAATCCCCGCCGGGATGAGATCGGCCTGCTGTCCAACAGCTTTATCGCCATGTGCAAACGCTTGCGCGCTTCGCTGGAGGAGACCCGCGCCCTCACCCGGGAACTGGACCAGCGCGTGCAGGCGCGCACCCTTCAGCTCTCCACGGTGAACGCCGTTGCCACCACCGTGAACCGGTCCCTGAACCTGGAGGACATCCTCCAGCGCGCCCTGGATGAGGTTCTGCACCTCACCGGCATAGACATGGCCGCCATCTTCCTCCTGGACCCGGCAAGCGGCCACCTGAAGATGAACGCCTACCGCGGGCTTTCGGAGCATGCGGCGCGCCTTGCCTACCAGGTGGGCTTGCTGGATGGGAACTGCGGCGGTGTGCTGGAGCTGGGCCGCGCCGTGGTGGTGCCGGATATCTCCCAGCTGCGCGGGCGCGGCGCCAAATCGCTCCAGCGCGAGAACGTCACCGCCATGATGCACGTCCCGCTCATGACCCGGGATCGCGCCCTCGGCAGCATGTGCCTCGGCACCCACGACAATATGAAGTTCGACGAGCAGGAACAGAAGCTCTTCACCTCGATCGGCAACCAGATCGCCATTGCCGTTGAGAACGCCCGCCTGTACGCCGAGGTGCAGCACAAGGAGCGCCTGCGCGGCGAGCTATTCCAGAAGGCCCTGGCCGCCCAGGAGGAGGAGCGCAAGCGGATCGCCCGCGAGCTGCATGACGAGGTGAGCCAGTCCCTGACCGCGCTGCTGTATGAGGCCGAAGGCGGGCTGGAACTGAAGGCTAGCGCCGCGGCTCGCTCCCGCTTCCAGGACATCTGGGACCTGACCCAGCGCAGCCTGGATAACGTTCACGATCTGATCTTTGACCTTCGTCCTTCCATGCTGGACCAGCTGGGCCTCATTCCAGCGGTGCGCTGGCTGGCCAAGACCCGCCTGGAGCCCAAAGGCATCCGCGTCCAGGTGGAGGCTGCCGACGGGGAAGAAGCCTCGCAGCAGCGCCTGGAGACAGACACAGAGACCGCCCTCTTCCGGGTCATCCAGGAGGCCATCAATAACATCGCCCGCCACGCGGCCGCCCGCAGCGTGGACATCCAGCTTGAGATGCAGGACCAGTACGCCCGGGTCAGCATCCGCGACGATGGGGTGGGATTCGACCTGGCCGAGCTGGCAGGGATCACAGCCCGCGAGATCGAGTCCCCGGAGACCCCCACCCGGGGCGCCCGCGGGCTGGGCATTGTGGGCATGCAGGAACGCATCGAGTTGTTGGGAGGCGAATTGGAGATCCTCACGGCCCCGGGCGCCGGGACCTGGCTGAAGATCCGCATCCCGCTTCAGGAAAGGAGCCTGGTTTCATGATCCGTGTCCTCGTGGTGGACGACCATGCCATCCTGCGCGATGGCATCCGTTCCATCCTGGAAAGCCAGGAGGATATCCACGTGGTGGGCGAGGCCGAGAACGGCCGCGAGGCCCTCGATCATATCGAGAAGCAGCCCCCTGATATCGTCCTCATGGATATTTCCATGCCTGTCATGGACGGGCTGGAAGCCACCCGCCGCATCAAGGAGCGTTTCCCGGCCGTCAAGGTGTTGATCCTCACCCAGCACGACCATCACGAATACATCACCCCCGCCCTGCAGGCCGGGGCCGCCGGATATGTGCTCAAGCGCTCCGGCCGCCGCGAGATGCTGAACGCCCTCCGCCAGGTCCATGAGCAGGGCGCCTACCTGGCCGGGAAGATCACCCGGGAGGTCCTGCAGGACTATTCCAACGAGGCAGGCTCACATGCCAACGGGGATAACCATCTCACCGAGCGCGAGCGCCAGGTCCTGCAGTTGATCATGGACGGGCACAGCAACAAGGAGATCGGCGCGGAGCTGGGCATCAGCCCCAAGACCGTCTCGGTGCATCGCACCAACGTCATGGCCAAGCTGGATGTGCAGACCACCGTGGAGCTTTTGCGGGCGGTGGCGAACAATCCCCTGCTCGGCAGCCCGCACCCGGATTGACTTGCAGGCCGCGAACCCTGACAATCGCTCTCAAGGAGAACCAACGTGTCTGATCTTGATCTTCAATTTGTACGCATCCCGGCCTCGGAGTTCAGCATGGGCAGCAGCCGCGCCCGCGACCGCCAGACCCATGAGGATGAGACCCCCGTCCAGGTGCTGAGCGTTACCGATTACATGATCATGCGCTACCCGGTTACCAATGCCCAGTATGCCCGTTTCCTCCAGGCGACCGGTCATCGCCCGCCGCTCTTCTGGAAGGACGGCCAGCTCCCACAGGGCCGGGAGGATCACCCGGTTGTAGGCGTCTCATACTATGACGCGATCGCTTTCTGTGCCTGGGCGGCAGAGAAGACCGGGCTGCCCATCCGCCTGCCCACCGAGCCGGAATGGGAAAAGGCCGCCCGCGGGTCTGAATTCCGCGTCTATCCCTGGGGCAATGAATGGAAGGCTGGCGCCTGCAATACCAGCGAGGCCCGGCTGAACGACACTTCCCCGGTCAGCCGCTTCTCCCCCGCCGGCGACAGTCCCTTCGGTGTGGCTGATACCGGCGGCAATGTGCAGGAGTGGACCGCCTCCCTGTTCGGAAATTACCCCTACGACCCGACCGACGGCCGCGAGGCTCACGTCTATGATCTGCACAACCGGGAGCTTCTCCCAAAGCTCATCGAGACCGGCTGCACTTCCATGCCCGAATCCGGCGAGGCCTCCCTCGGCAAGACCGTCCTGCGCGGCGGCTCCTTCCGCGAGACCCGCTCGCAGGCGCGCTGCGCCTACCGCAGCTGGGCCGCGCCCATGCACCGCAGTGACGACACCGGTTTCCGCTGCTGCTACGAGCCTTAATTCTTTGCTATACGAAAACGAAAAACTGCCCGGAAATCCTTCCAGGCAGTTTTTTTTATGCCGTGTTCTCCATGATGGAGACTTCCTTGAGGCGACAGACTTACCGCATCACCCACTGAGCGACCCCCAGCCCAATGGCCGCGATCACGAAGGTCACGGCGGCGATCCCCTGCATGAACAGGATCAGCAGGACCGTACGGCGCTGGTCCGGGCGCAGCTTGAGGAAGAACCGGTCCAGCAGGCGCTTGACGAACCGCCGCCCGCGCGTCCCGCGCAGTTCGCCGTAACGTTTGATGTTCAGCAGCCACTCGTGGACCACGCTCCGCACGATCGGCAGGAAATCCTCGCCGCCCCGGTTCTCCTGGCAGAAGACCTCTTCATAGCTCAGGCGGGTGCCGCGCGGAATACTTTGAAGCTTCCACGTGACGATGGTATTGCAGTCCGCATCCAGCGCGTAGCTGATGCGATGCGGCGGCTCCCATTCCTGCATGAAATATTCCTGCTCGGCATCCACCACGGGAGGCTCCGCAGGGAGAGTCTCGGGTACGGGCCGGGCTTCCTCCGCAGAAGACCCCAGGCTCTCATGGCCCATCTTCAGCATCACCACCTGGGCCAGCCCGGCCAGCGCGCCGTGGACGGCATGTGCGCCCGCACCGGCGATCCCGAACGGGACATCCTTCAGGACGCGGATCCGGTAGCTGCTGCCCGGCCTGGGGTACTCAGGCGAGACGCGCAGCAGCTCGTTCAATCCCCACAGGGGGCTGAGCTGCATGCGCCGTTCGATGGCTGCAATGACGTTAAAGACCTCTTCGCAGGGCGCCGCAATATCAATAAATTCGCTGACCCTTTGCATGCGGGCATTGTACCTCCGAGGCGGATCCCGGATCCCCCTACATATGTACTTGTCCCGAAGTCCTTTCCCCCGCAGGGCGTGGATGACCGGTCAGGAAATACCGTCCCAGGCGCGATACCGGAAATTCCGCGGCCCCGGTGAGCCGTTGAATCTGGCATGAACGGGGAGGCATGACCGGGTTGTTTCGCAGACTCCATTTTTTGTCCCGCGCGCCTGCTCCTCCAATGGCCCTGGTTGACACAGGAAGGGGTCTATTTTCGATTTAGAACATTTGTTCGACACATATATCGGATTTTTAAAACAAGGCCCCTCTCAGGGCTTCCTGGCGGCAGCGGGGAAAATTGACCGAATGGGACTGGATGCCCGGGGGAATACTGATGAATTGACCTGACCCGCCTGGCCTTATTTCATGTTATGTTTTTACGGAACTGCCACGCGATGGGGGGTGGCGTATTGACGGGGAGGGGGTGACAATTCGTCCCAAAAGGGGTGGCATTTTGACCGGGGGGGGTGACACAGCGTGCAAAAAGGGGTGACACTGTGCCACCCGAACTTAATTAATTAACCATCATTAACCATCCATTAACCGTCATGATCCTGGACCGACAAAAAAAGAAACACTTCTAGCCGGATCCAAAGCGGCTCAAACCCCCAACATCTTGTAACAGAAGCGGCACGGCTCGGGCGGAGGCGGGAGCTCGGAAGGCCCCTGCCCGGTCATATAGGTGAACATGGCAAGCGGGCTGCCGCTCACATTCCGGCGGCGGAAGGACCCGGTGAATTCACGGCGGCTCCGGCCCTCGAGCACGCGATCCAGGCCTTCGCTCACATCCCCGAAGGAGCAGGGGTCGAAGGGCTGGGCCTGCCCCCGGTAGTAACGCGGGATGCGCCCCTGCACTGTCAGGCCCAGGTAGACGCAGGCCGACACCTCTCCCCGGTGGTTGATGTAGATCGAGCGCAGCGGGTCTGCGTCGCAGACCAGCGTCCCGGGTTCTGTCCGCAGCGGATAGACCCGCAGCGGCAGCCCGAGGCGGCTGGCAGCCTCGCCTGCCCGGGCGAGGATCTCAAGGTCCGCCTCGCGCGGGGTCTCGCCAAAGACCCCCATGCGGTCCAGCGCAGGGCTGGGGGCATAGACGAGGTTGGTCGCCACCAGTTCGTCCGCTCCCAGGCGGGAGGCCAGTTCCACCAGTCCCGGGAATTCCTCCAGGTTGAGACGGGTCATCAGGAAATGCAGCTCCAGCCACGGTTTACTGCACCCCCGCCTGGCCTTCAGCTCTGCCAACCCCTGAAAATTCCCGCACAGCTCGGCGAAGTCGGAGTGCGTCCGCAGCGACTCGTGGATTCCCGCCGCGGTCCCTGCAAAGGAGACCGAGATCAGGTCCACGCCCGCATCCAGCAGCTTCTCGTTGCGCTCGCCGCGCAGCCAGCTCCCATTGGTGGTGAATCCGGTGCGGCAGCCCTGTTCGCGGGCCAGGTTCAGCATCTCCCACAGGTCGGGATGCAGCATGGGCTCGCCCCAGCCCTGCAGATAGACCAGGTCGAACAGTCCCAGGTGAGGCGCGATGTGCTTCCGGTAGAGCTCCACCGGCATATCGCCCTGCACCCAATGGTCGGAGAGAGCCTCATGAGGGCAGAACACGCAGCCCGTGGAGCAGCGGCTGGTCAGCTCGATCTGCGCGGCTGAGAACGGGCGTTCCCTGGCGGCCTCTCCCCGCGGTTTCAGCCTGGGGAAGAAGTTGCCGAGGCCCGGGAAGGAGGGAAGCTTCATGGCAGCTCCGTCTCCGCCTGCCGAAGCCGGGCACTCGCCACCAGCCTCGAGGCCCATTCCCTTGCGCCACCCGCGTGAAGATGGGTGTAGGAGGCCAGCACATTCTTGTACACCAGCCCATCCCGGCCCCCGCCCACGCCCCTGCCGCGCTCGAGCGCGTATGCAGTGCGGAGCGGTTCATCCTCCGAGAGGAGCAGGCGCGAATTGTGAAACTCGTGCCCGCGCAGGAGGCTGCCCGGGGGGAAGAAAGGATTCTCCGCATCCACGCGCAGGGATACATACCCGTGTCCCTGGGGCCGGTCGGTCATTTCGATCTCGCAGGGCAACACACCGGCCATCTCAGCCGAGCGCTCCCCCCAGCGGATGCGGCGGGAAAGATACATCATGCCCCCGCACTCTGCATAGACGGGCAGCCCCGCCTCCACAGCCTGCCGGATGCCCATCCGCAGCGCCACATTGGCCGAGAGCTTTTCCATGAAGACTTCCGGGAATCCGCCCCCCAGATAGAGCGCATCCACAGGAGG
>CAZSPX010000057.1:0-14219 GCA_964608885.1 uncultured Anaerolineaceae bacterium
GCGCTTGCTTGCGGAGCAATAGGTCGCGTGTTCGAGTCGCGCCGAGGGCGCCACGCCACCATCCCCCACCACCCCGGGATGGTGGTTTTTGTTTTACAGTTTGCGCAGCCACAGGCTGGCCCCGGAAGCGCCGCCCAGGTTCTCCGTCAGCCCCCAGATGTCGAAATCCTTCAGCCGCTGGCGCAGGGATTCCTGGTGGTCCACAGACAACGAATAGGTCGGCAGGACGATCTCGATCCCGGGATTGTCCAGCAGGTATGCCAGGACCAGGTACTGCTCGTTCCAGAAGATGGAGATCTCATCGTACCAGCGCTTCGGGTATTCGTAGGGCAGGAAAATATCGTGGATGTGGATGAGGACGCCCGGTGCGAGGGCCGGCAGGACATTAAAGACCAGGTGGTTGACATCCGAGCCGATCTTGACCGTATGGGTCGTGTCAATGAACAGGAGGTCGCCAGCCTGCAGCTCCGCGAACAGGTGGGGCGGGGCGTCCTGGAGGGAGGTGCGGGTCAACCCGGCCAATTCATCCTTCCGGGCGAGGAGCTGTTCGGTGGGGTAGGGCTCGACACAGTGGATGGCGGTCCCGGTATGCCGGGCGGCCAGCAGGGCGATCTCGGTGGAGTAGCCCGAGCCGATCTCGAGGAGCCGCTGCGGTTTGTACTCGCGCAGCATCCCGTACAGGACGATCGCATCCAGGGGCGGGTACATGCTGTTATTCCAGAAGAACCCCGCCTCAGCCTGGCGCGGCAGCGCTTTCAACTCGTCCGCCCAGCCGAGCACCTTTGCAAAGACCGCCTCCACGTCAGCCTTCCGGACCCGGTCAAAGGCAGCCGCATACGGCACGCTCTGCCACCAGCCTGCCTCGAATTTCCGCGTATCCGGCAGCACGCCGTAATAGTGGTTGCGCACCAGGTGAAACCCGTTTTCCTGGAACAGCCGGTAGACTTCCGGTTTCACCCAGGCGGCATTGATGGAACCGGTCCGGGCCAGCCATTCGGTAATGACCGGGATGTACTCTGCAAGAGACTCCCGCTCAGTGGTGCTGAGCAGCCAGCGCAGCAGTTTTGTTTGCATACTTGTACTTCCGTAATACCGTGATCCGATCACCGGGGGCAATCTCCCGGAGATGCCGCGCCAGTATAATGCCTTTTGGGCTCCCGGTCTTGACGCTTTCACAGGCAGCGGTATACTTCCAAAGCCCAAAACCTGGCGAATGTCCCCGATCCCACCGGCCTCTGCCGCTGGAGGGGGTCTCCACTCTACATGTGCGCAGCGGAGAGCGGGTCCACCCGCTCTTTTCCGTGCCCCAAGGTGAACATGAAGGAAAAGCTCAACATCCTGCTGACCAATGATGACGGCATCCGCTCACCGGGCCTGTGGGCCGCGGCGGGCGTGCTCTCCGCGCTGGGCTATGTCACCGTGGCCGCGCCGCGCGAGCAATCCTCCGGCATGGGACGCAGCCTGCCCAACACCTCGGATGGGCTGATCGCCGAGGAGAAGATCCAGGTCAACGGCCAGGAATGGACGGTCTATGCGGTGGGCGGCAGCCCGGCGCAGGCCGTCCTGCATGGAGTCCTGGAGGTCATGCCGCAAAAGCCGGACCTGGTCGTCTCGGGGATCAATTACGGGGAGAACCTTGGCCTGGGGATCACCGTTTCCGGGACGGTGGGCGCGGCCATGGAGGCTGCCGGGCTGGGCATCCCTGCGCTGGCCATGTCCCTGCAGGCGGACGCCCGTTATCATCTGAGCTATTCCAATGAGATCAACTTCGCGGCGGCGGGCTTCTTCACCGCCCTCTTCGCCCGCCTGCTGCTGGAAAAAGGGCCTTTCAAGGGCGTGGACCTGCTCAAAGTGGATGTCCCCTCGGAGGCCACCCCCGAAACGCCCTGGGAGGTCACGCGCCTGGCGCCCCAGGGCTATTACCAGCCGCTCAAGCCGGAGCGTACCTCCTGGGATGTACCGGAGCGGGTGGGCTACCGCGAGGCCGCAGACCTGGGCGACTCGGTCACGGATACGGACGTCTTCGTGGTGCGCCGCAAGCGCCGGGTCTCGGTCACACCCATCACGCTCGACATGACCGCGCGGGTGGACCTCCACGAGTTCGACCTCCGGCTGCGCTGAAACAAAAAAAAACGGGCCGCATGGCCCGTTTTCCTTTAAATGTGGGGGGATAGTTTGGAGATCAGCTTGTCTTTGGGTTGAAAGCCGGTCAGCCGCTCCACCAGTTTCCCTTCCTTGAAGAGCAGCAGGGTGGGGATGCCCAGCACGTTGTACTGCATGAGGACGCCGGGGTTCTGGTCCGCATCCAGCTTGACCACCTTGACCCTGCCCTGCCATTCCTGCGCCAGCTGCGTCACCAGCGGGTCGAGCATCTTGCAGGGCTGGCACCAGACCGCCGAAAAATCCACCAGCACGGGGCCGGAGGCGTCCAGCACCTCGGCCTGAAAATCAGATTCGTTCACAGATTGCACGTCAGCCATTGGACCTCCATCCGCGATATGGACGAAGCCAGGCGCGGAGATATTACGTTGACGTTCACCGGGGGGCATGCTAAAATGCAGTCCGCTTTCCGGGCGCGTAGCTCAATGGCAGAGCAGTGGCCTTTTAAGCCATTGGTTGAGAGTTCGAATCTCTCCGCGCTCACTTTTTTATTCCCCCATTTGCCCATAAAGCCATTCGTTGAGAGTCCAAATATCCGCGAAGCACCCTGAAAAGGGTTCTGCGCTCATCTGCAATCCTCCCGGGGAGGATTTTTGTTTTTTGTGATCCGCCTAGTCGTCGGCGGGCGGGTGTACCATCATGCGCGAGAAGGCCTCGACCACTCTCGGGTCGAAGTGCCTGCCCGATTCCCCCTGGATATAAGCCACAGCCTCATGGTGCGACCAGGCCTTCCGGTACGGCCGGTCGGAGGTCAGGGCGTCGTACACGTCCACGGCAGCGAACAAGCGCGCCGCCTTCGGGATCTGCTCCTCCCGCAGGCCGCGGGGGTAGCCGCTGCCATCCCATTTCTCGTGGTGGAACTCGGGGATCTCCATGGCAGGGGCCAGGTAGGCGATGGGCTTGAGCAGGTCCGCGGCAATGGAGGTATGCTGCCGCATGATCTCCCATTCGGGCGGGTCCAGCGGCCCCGGCTTGAAGAGGATGTGGTCCGGAATGGCCATCTTGCCGATGTCGTGCAGGGCGGCCCCCCGCCGGATGTGGACGATCTCATCGGGCGACATCCCCAGCATGGCGGCCAGCCGCGTGACCATCCGGGTCACGCGCTGGGTATGTCCCTGGGTTTCGCGGTCGCGCAGCTCCAGGGCGCGTGACCAGCCTTCGATGGTGGCGTCATAGGCGGAGGTGAGGGCGGTGTTGGTTTCTTCGAAGTCGTGGAACATAACGGCACTGTCGATCGCGATCGCGGCCTGGCCCGCCAGCATGTTCATGAAGTCCAGCCAGTCCGGCTGGGGGTTGAGTGCGCTGCGGTGAAAGATCTCCAGCACGCCAAGCATTTGCATCTTGGCGATCAGTGGGATGGCGAAATAATCGACGAATCCTTCCTGTGAGAAATAAGGTGAGCGCAAAAAATCGGTGTCCCGGCTGGTCAGGTTGGGGACCCGGACGATCTCGCGGGTGGTGGCGGCGCGCCCGGCATAGCCCATGCCTTCTCCCAGCGAGGTGTGCTGCAGGGCCTCGGTGCGGAATCCGTCCCCGGTGGCAAACTCAAGGGTGTTGGTCTTGCGGTCCATCAGCAGGATGCAGGTCGCGTCCACCTTGAGCTGGGTGCGCACCTGCTGCACCAGGATCGAGAGCGTCAGCTCCAGGTCTGGCGTGGTGGTGATGGCCATGTCGATGGCGCGCAGGGCAGACATGCGCTCCACCTGCTGGCGCAGGTTCAGCTCGCTGCGCTTGCGCGGCGTGATATCGCGGATGAACACCGCCACCTGCGCCGCGCTGATCCGGACCAGCCTGGTCTCGAACCAGAACTCCCGGCCCTGCATCGCCTGGGGAAAATCCAGGGTGATGGTCTGGCCGGGGCGCAGGTAATGGAGCGCTTCCTCGAAGCGCGCCGCAGTATCGGGAGGCAGGATCTCCTGGAGCTTCCGTCCCAAAATATCCCCCGGCAGTTGAAACAGGAGGCGCGGATCACCGGACCTGTGGTCCAGGACCGTGCCGTTCCTGTCCAGGACGACCATCAGGTCAGGAAAGACCCGAAGGATCGCCT
Organism: uncultured Anaerolineaceae bacterium; assembly: GCA_964608885.1. Classification (GTDB taxonomy): domain Bacteria; phylum Chloroflexota; class Anaerolineae; order Anaerolineales; family Villigracilaceae; genus JACPVF01. The sequence goes on from CAZSPX010000057.1 coordinate 4,208, forward strand.
GCAACTGCTCCTCGTCAGCGTCCGGGAAGGTTTGCATTCGAACTCCCTTGACCATCCAATATGAACTTGGACGCGATTGGACAACTGCGCCATTATCGATGTCCCCTGGCCTGCCAGCTTGTGGCGGACCACCACGCTCGGCGCGATTGTGAACGAACGAAAAAGAAAACTACGCCCAGGGCCCGTTGCCGAGCGCCCGGTTGACCTGCTGCGCCAGTTCAGGCAGCGAGCTGGCCCGGATCGAGATGATCAGGTCCTTTTCCTCCTGGCTCAACGGTACGATCTGGCCAGGGTAACCGTTCTTCAGGGCCGCGCAGGGCTCACGCAGCAGCGCCTCACGGAACTGCCGGTTGACCACGGCCGCGGCGAACAGGCGGGAGAGGCCGTTCATTTGTTCCTTCGTTTGAGTGATCGCGCTCTGGGGGGGCGCGAAGATGTCGGGTGCGATCATGAAAACACCATCCTTTGCTGTTTAGCGAACACTGCCACAGCCATCAGTGGGAACGCGGCGAACGCTGCCGCAGCCGTCGGTGGGGACGCGGCGGACACTGCCACAGCCGTCGGTGGGGGTGCGGCGGACACTGCCGCAGCCGTCAGTGGGGACGCGGGTCGAGCGCTCATCTACATGTTCGTCAACGTTCGTGACCTGGGAGGCAATGTTCTTCATTGGGCGCATTCTCCTTTAGATGTTATGTAGCCCCATCTTATGCGCCCCCAGGGTACAAAACAGGGTACAAAAACAGGCCGTTTTTGGGCCGGTTTTTGTTCTAATCGGTTAGTTCATGGTAGAGACGTTCCGTTTCCGGGGAGGGAGCCAACCCCAGTGTTTTCAGGGCCGCTTTACAGGTTTGATATTGGTGGTGGATGGCTGCACGGTCCATGCGGGCGGCATGGATGCGCATCATCAACCGGTGCACCTCCTCGCGATAGGGGTCGATCAACAGGATCTGCTGGGCCGTCCCCAGCGCGTCATTGAGACGCCGGCCGGAGAATTGAAGCTGGGCCAGGTCTCCCAGGGCCGAAAGATGGATCTGCTCCAAGCGCTCCCGTTCCCCCAGCGCCCAGGGCAGGTCCACATCGGCCAGGTAGGGGCCTTTCACCAATTCGATGGCCTTCTGGTAGTTATCGATCTGCTCATCGAGCTCGCGCGTGGCGCGCGCCCGTGCCAGGAAGGTCTCGAAGGCTTCCACGTCATACTCGTAGTCCAGGCCGAAGTTGAACCGGTAATATTCCTCGTCAAAGAGAATGATATCGCGCCGGGTGGCGCGGCGCAGCCTGAAGATATAGGCCTTGAAACGCTGCTTGAGGACCTGGGGGTCATCCACCTCCGGCCATAAGGCTGCGGCCACCTGTTCCTTGGTGACGGCCACGCCCCGGCTCAGGAAGTAGAAGAACAGGTCGCGCACCGACTGGGTGCTCCACTCCGAAGAGCTGACGATCCGCCCATTGACCTGCACCTCGCTGCGCCCGAAAGCCCGGATCACCAGGCTGGCCGAGGGCATTTCGATGGACTGCGCCAGCCGCCGGATGGAGCGCCGCAGGCCGGGCAGCTTGTTTTGCAGGCGCAGCGCCCGGTCCAGGATGTTGTGCAGCTTCCCGCCGGTCAGGGGGTCGGACCTCAAGGTCCTCAGCCAGGGGGCGGCCTGCCCGATCATCACCAGCACCGCGTGGCCCGGATTCCTTCCGGGACTCACCACCTCGAGGATCTCTGCGGCTGCCTGCTTGGTCCTTCCGGTCTCGCTGAAGGCCGCGGCCAGCCAGATCCGGCCCCAGGAAGATTCGATCTCCCTGCCATCCTGCGTGAAACACTGCGTGGATTGCTCGAAGCTGGCGACTGCCTTGTCCGGCTGGCGCGCCAGCAGGTGGATGCGGCCTTCGATGAGAGCCCGCAGCCCGCGCTCATACAGCGAGGAACTGGCCTGCAGCCTCTGGTGTCCTTTTTGCAGGATGGTGCGCGCCTGACCGATGTCCTGCTGGAGCAGGGCCAGGTTGGCGCGCGCCAGGATCAGGTAGGTATCGATGAAAGCGCCCGGCCACTGGTCCACGATCGGCTGGGCTTTCTGGTAGGCCTGCCGGGCGGCCTCATAGTCCTCCAGCTCGGAATAGATATCGCCCAGGCTGAGCAGGATCAGAGCCTCCGCCCGCGGATAGCGACCCTTGCGCGCCAGCACCAATCCCTGATCGAGCGCCTCGATGGCGCGCTCATACTCACCCATCTGGTGTTCCAGGTTGCCGATATTGTTCAGCACATCCGCCTGGGAAGCCAGGTTGTTTTCCTTGCCCCAGATCTTCAGCGCTTTCTGATAGGCAAGACCGGCAGCCTCCATGTCGCCGATGGCCGCATGGACGATGCCGGTTTCCACCAACAGCACGGGGATGCTCCCGGTTTCCTTCAGCCCATTGAAGAGCGAAAGAGAATGCTCCAGGTAGCCGATGGCTTCCTGCGAGTGGCCCAGGCGGAACAAGCTCAGGCCCTTGATGCGCAGCGCCTCCGCGTAGGCAGCCTGGAGCTTGCGGTCGGATTCGGTCAGCTTCAACACCTCTTCGGCGTGCTCCAGCGCGGACTCGTATTTCCCCAACTGCCGGTAGGCGCTGGCGCGGCGGGTCAGGACCAGGGCCAGGCCTTCCACGTTCTTTTTGGCCCGGTAGGCCGTCTCAGCCTTGTTCAGCAGGTTGACCGCCTCGCGATAATTCCCCCGGACGATGGCCATGCCCCCGCGCAGCGAGATCAATCCCGGGCGCTCGGTGACCAACCCGGGCGGCAGGGAATTGACCCAGCCCTCCAGCGTGGTGAACCCGTGCTGGAGCATGGGCGTGCCCGCGTGCTCCACCAGTTCCGCCAGGCGTTCCGGATCATCCAACTGCTGGCAGGTGAAGTAGGCCTTCTCCCATTCCAGGTTGTCCTCGTGGAACTTCGCCAGCCGCTCCAGGATCGGCTGGATCTCCTCCGGACGTTCGGCCCTCATCCGGGACTGGAGGTATTCCCTGAACAGCGGGTGATAGCGGACCCAGCCTCCGTCGCCGCCCACCTGCAGGATGAAGAGGTTCTTCTCCACCAGGGCGCTGATGTTGGCCGTCCAGTTCTGCCGCCGGGAATGGAAGGGCCGCAGGACGGCCTCGCACAGGTCGGCGTTGAACTCCTCCGGCAGGCAGGTGCGCAGGATGAATTCCCTCAGGGCTTTGGGCTGGCGGTCCAGAACCTGTTTGCCAAAGTATGCAAAGGTATCCGCGCCGGGGATGCGCGGCTGGTCGGTCTCATCCGAGAGCAGGATGCCGGTGATCCAGCCTCCGCTCTGCTCGCACAGTTTCTGGGCGGTGTTCTCGCTGATCTCCTGTTTCAGGTTCTGGTGGAAGAGCGCCTGGATCTCCGCCGGCTGGAAGGCCAGCTCCATCTGCCCCAGCCCTTCGATCTGCTCGCGGGCCACCATCAGGGTCAGGTCGGGGAGTTCGGGCAGGGTGCGCGTGGCCAGGACCATGTGGCAGTTGTCGTCCACCAGCTGGAGGAAACGGTTAAGGATGGAGGCGATCTGGGGGAGCCCGTCCAGCAGATGGAAGTCATCCAGAATGAAGATGAAGTCCTCCTCCACCTGGTTGTAAAGCTCATTGGTCAGCGTGACGATCACCTCCTCGGCGTCCTGTTCGATGGAGCGCAGGTTGTTGAGCAGCGGCTGCATGGGCGCCTGCAGCCCGGCAAAGCGCGCGCCCAGGGAGGCTACGATATAGGAAATAAAGCGCTGGGGGTCCCGGTCCAGCGGATCAAGCGAAAGCCAGCAGACGGGCAGGTCGGTGCTGTTCGCCAGGTCCACCAGCAGGGAGGTCTTGCCATAGCCCGCGGGGGCCGAGATCAGGATCAGCTTGCGGTCCAGGGACGCGGAAATATCCCTCAGGAGACGTCCGCGCGTTAACAGCTCGGGCCGGCGATGGGGTGTGATGATTTTCGTCTGGCTGATGGGCACGGTAATGGGCATACCGGGTCACCCAGTCTATTGTACGGGAAATTTCAATTCCCTGCCCGATGAGTTTTCAGGGAGTGTTGGTTTTAAGCAGAGGCGTGCAGCGCGGCCAGCAGGGAGGCGTGGATGGAGGGCGCGGCGCAGACCACGGATTGCGGGGAGGAGATGTAGTCCGGCATTCCATCGATGTTCGTCACGACGGCGCCCGCCTCGGAAGCGATCAGGCCGCCCGCGGCGATGTCCCAGGGGTTGAGGCGAAGCTCCCAGAAGCCATCCAGCCGGCCCGCGCCCACATACGTGGCATCCAGGGCGGCCGATCCAAGCCGGCGCACTCCCTGGCTCATCTTCGAAAGCCTCACGAAGTTCGCGAAGTTATCCTGGGGTGTGTTCCATGCGTCGTAGGGGAACCCGGTCACCAGCAGGCTGTGCTGCAGGTCGGGAGGGCTGGAGGGTCTCAGGCTGCGCCCGTTCAAATGCGCCCCCTTGCCGCGCTCGGCGCTGAACATCTCATCCCGCATCGGTTCATACACCACGCCCATCTGGACCTGTCCCTCCACGGCATAGGCCAGCGAAACGCAGAAGATGGGGATGTGGTGGGCATAGTTCACCGTCCCGTCCAGCGGGTCAATGAACCAGATGGCGCGGCGGTCGCCTTCGATCACACCGCTCTCCTCGGTCAGGATATGGCCTCCGGGGAAGCGTTCCCGGATCTGGCCAAGCAGGTAGGCCTCCGACTGGCGGTCCACTTCGGTCACCAGGTCAATGACGCCCTTATAGCTTACCTGGTGCTCGCGCTCGTATCCAGCGCGCAGGATTTCGCCCGCCCCGCGGGCCAGGGTTTGCAGGTCTTCCAGTGTGGGATGCATGGATCAGCTTTGGAATTTGTCCAGGGTCTTATAGATCTCGTCCAGCTCGGCCTGGATCTCATCCCGGTCGCGCGTGGACTGCTCAAGCAGCGATTTATAGGCTTCCTGCTGGTCTGCAGGGAGGGTGGGCAGCAGCGCCTCGGCGCGCGCGATCTGGCGCCGCTTGTGCCACAATTTGTTCTCCAGGCGGGCGCGGTACCCGACGAAGAATTCCTGCTGGGCCAGCGTAGGCGGGTTGGAGCTGGGACCCTCGGCCAGGATCTCTGCAACCGTCAGGAGGAAATCATCCGTATCGATCGGCTTTTCGATGAAGCGCGAGGCCCCCAGGCTCAGCCCGAAGGCCTTGTCCTCCGGTGTGACATAGGTGGCGGTCAGGAAGATCACCGGGATGGCCATGGTCCTGTCGCTCGTGCGCAGCTGGTGCACAAAGGCATAACCATCCATCTTGGGCATCAGGATATCGCTGACGATCAGCGCGGGGGTTTCCTGTTCGATCTTCTGGAGGGCTTCCTGTCCATCGCGGGCCGTGATCACCTTGTACCCCCTGAACTTCAGGGTGATCTCCAGCAGGTCGAGGATATTCGGGACATCTTCCACTACAAGGATGGGACCGTATTTATCGTTCATGGCGTCATTTTACCTCAAAGGGACCTCTCCCTTACTGCCCCTGCCAGATTCGTTTGCCCAGGGCTGTAAGGATCAGCTCCATGGCCAGGTGGGCGGTCTGGTTCTGCACATCCAGGATGGGGTTCACCTCCACCATGTCCATGCCCAGCAGCTTCCCGCTCTCGGCCACCATCTCGCAGATCAGGTGGGCCTCGCGCTGAGTGAGGCCCGCGGCCACCGGAGTGCCCACGCCGGGCGCATGGCGCGGGTCCAGCGAGTCCACATCAAAGGAGAGGTACAGCCCCTCGGTATCCTGCAGGATGTGCTGCAGGGCTTTTTCCATCACCCCCACCAGGCCCTCCCGGTCGATCTGTTCCATGCTCTGCACCATCACCCCGGCCTCCTGCAGGTTGGCCTTTTCGCCGGGGTCAAGGTCGCGCGCCCCGATCACTGCCACCCGCTGCGGATCGACCACCGGGCAGGGCTCATCCCACAGCTGCACCAGGCGGGGTTCGCCCATGCCGCACAGGGCTGCCAGGGGCATGCCGTGGATGTTCCCGGAAGGGGTGGTCTGCGGGGTGTTGAAGTCGGCGTGCGCGTCCACCCACAGCACCCCGATCTTCCTCTGCCGCGCCGCGCCTCTCACCGAGCCCACCGCCAGGCTGTGATCGCCTCCCAGCACCAGCGGGAAATGCCCGCCCCGCAGGCTGGTGGAGACCGCGCCCGAGATCCGCCGGCTGACCGGGATGATGCAATCCAGGTACTTCAGGCGCGCATCGGTGATGGAGCACATCTCGGCGATGGGCACCTCGATGTTGCCTTCGTCCCTCACGCTGTAGCCCAGTTCCTCGAGGCGGGCCTGTAGATGGGCATACCGGATGGCGCTGGGGCCCATATCCACGCCCCGGCGGTCCGCTCCCAGGTCAATGGGTACGCCGATCACATCGATCTGCATGGTCGCTCCTCCACTCTCTAAAATATTCAGGACCGCGTTCAGGCAGTGCGGTAATAGCCCACATCCACCGAATGCACCCTGCCGCGCTTGATGACCTGTTTAACCAGGTTCGTGCCGTAGCGGTAGCCGAGCTGGCGGTAATCCTGCACCGAGAGGATCAGCATATCGGCCTGCTTCCCGACCTCGATCGAGCCGATGGACCCGGCCCGGCGGATGGCGTGCGCCGAGTTGATGGTGCAGGCAGCGATGGCCTCCGCGGGGGTCAGTTTCATGGCCCGGCAGGCCAGGGCGATCACGAACTGCATCGATTCGTTCCAGGTGGTGCCCGGGTTGCAGTCGGTGGCCAGGGCCAGGATGCCCCCCGCCTCGATGATCTTGCGCGCCGGCGTGTACTCGCACTCCGCCAGCCCGAAGGGTGTGCAGGGCAGCGAGACCGCCACGGTGTCTGAATCTCCCAGGGCGGCGATATCTGCATCCGAGGTCTTGACCAGGTGATCCGCTGAGGCAGCTCCCATTTCCACGGCCAGCGAGGCCCCGCCCAGGTTCTCGAATTCGTCCACGTGCAGCTTGAGCGGGAATCCCAGCGACCGCGCCCGCGTCAGGATCTGGCGGGTCTGCTCCAGATCGAAAGCGTTCCTCTCGCAGAACACATCCACGAACGGGAGCGGCAGGCGCGGCGCGTGGGTCTCCCACCATTCCCTGAGGATCGGCAGCATCGTCCCGCAGACCAGGTCGGTATAGCCCTGCGGGTCATCCCTGAACTCCGGGGCGATCGCGTGCGCGCCCAGGAAGGTGATGACCAGGTCGAGCGGGCTTTCATCGTCCAGCGCCAGCAGCGCCTTGAGCAGGCGCAGCTCGGTGGCGGTCTGCAGCCCGTAACCAGTCTTGGCCTCGGCCGTGGTGGTGCCGTGGGCGAACATGCGCAGCAGGCGCGGGCGGGTCTGGGCCATCAGGGTTTCGATGGAGGCAGCCCGCGTGGCGCGCACCGTGGAGAGGATGCCCCCGCCCGCCGCCAGGATGTCCAGGTATTTCATGCCCCCCATCTTCATCTCGAACTCGTTGGCACGGTCGCCTCCCCAGATCAAGTGGGTATGCGGGTCCACGAATCCCGGCATCAGCACGCAGCCGGCCGCGTCGAAGGTCGGCTCGCCGGGATGGGAGGCCCGCAGGTCTTCGGTGGTGCCCACGGCAGCGATCTTCTCGTCGCGTATCAACACGGCCCCGTTCTCAATGATCCCCAGTGAGCCCAGCGCCCTCCCGCGCTGCGGCCCTCCGGCCAGGGTCAGGAGTTGGGAGGCTGAATGGATGAGCATGGTCGGTCTCCTGTGCAAAGCCGCTTACAGGCTTTTCACTTTCTCCTGGTAGAGGTTGAATTCGATCGCATTCTTTCCCATCTTCTTGATCCTGTACATGACGGTGTCCACGAGGCGAATGGCCTCGTCCACGCTGGGCGGCGGGGAGAGGAAGGCGGTGCTGCCCATGCTGAGGGTGATGGCCGGGCCGTCTTTGTTCAGTTCACTGGTCAGCAGTTTGTGCAGCCGGTCCAGGAGGAGCCCGGCCTCCTCACCGGTTTCGGGCAGCAGCAGGGCGAATTCGTCTCCGCCCAGGCGCGCCAGTGCATCCATGCTGCGGGTGTTCCGGCTGATGGTTTCAACCACCTTGCGCAGGGCGGCGTCTCCCGCCCGGTGACCGAAGGCATCATTGACCGCCTTGAAGTCGTCCAGGTCCAGATAGGCCACTGCAAAGGGACGCCCGTAGCGCCGCGCCCTCTCCAGCTCCTCGCCCAGCCGCTCGTAGAAGGCGCGGCTGTTAAGCGCGCCGGTCAGGTAATCGGTGTGGGCCAGCTTGGTTTCGGACCGCAGGTGTCCATGCAGGCGCGCCAGCAGCGCCGCGACCAGCAGGAAGATCGCCAGGCGGGTGGCAATGTTCCACATCAGCACGAAGCGGCTGGAGTCTCCCGTTCCGGCCCAAAGGCTCGCCAGGAGCCACAGCCCTCCGCACAGGACCGCCATGGCCTGCCCCGGTCTCTCCCCTTGCGTCCAGGTGACCAGCGTGATGGGGATCAGATAGAAGAAGGACAGCGAGATCTCGAAGCCCGTCAGGATATCCACCCATGCCACGAGCAGAGCCAGCAGCACCCCCTCGATCAGGATGGCCAGGGCGGGCTGCTTTTCCAGCCTGCCCAACAACCCGGTGAGCAGGTCGTCTTTTTGCTGCATGAAGGTATTTTACATCCTTCCCCCCGGAATCAGGCGCGGCAGGACTTTTGCAGGAACCGGCGGCTGCCGCCCTAGCCTTTCTTTGCCAGGTAGGTCCCCAGGTTCCCCGGGGCTGGCGGCATCCGGTACAGGAAGATCAGGTCGCCTTCATCGAAATCCGCCGGCTCCCAATCGGGAAAATCGAACGAGATCGTGACCACGCGTGCTCCCGGCTTCAGGCGGGCCGTGAGCACAGCCTCCAGCCTCTGCGCGTACCCTGACGTGAGGTAGGCAAATACCACATCCGCTTCGCGCAGATCGGCCTTGAAGAGATTCCCCCAGCGCAGATGCACCCTGGAGCTGACCCCGTTCAGCAGGGCGGAGGCCCAACCTTGCAGGCATTGGAACGGTCCTGCGTCAATGCCCACCGCCTCGGCGCCAAACTCGCGCGCCGCGATGACCAGGACCCGCCCGCTCCCGGAGCCGAGGTCATACAGGCGTTCCCCGGGCTGCAGCCCGGCCAGCCTGAGCGCCCGCCGGACCCGTTCGGGCCGCGTGGAGGTGGGCGGCAGGCCGTATGCCAGGGGGATCAGGTAATAGCCCAGGACGATGACGATCCAGAGGAAGGCCAGGATATTGATCAGGTCGAGGACGGTCATGCCGCTCCTTTCCACTACCTCTTGCAGTCATACAGGTCCAGACCCTCAGGCTGGGGCTGGGACCCGGCAGAGACGCAGTTCGCCTGCAGCCACTGGATGAATTCCGAAGTGACCGGCTTTTCCTGATGAGCCAGGATGAAGCGCACCTCCCCTCTGTGGATCCGCTCTCCCAGTTCGTCCAGGCTCAAAATGGGATCAGCCCCCGTGAACCCGCCGATCGCCATGACCGGCTGCCGGGTGAGCAATTCGAGCGGCGCCGCCGAGACGGCATTCTCCGCCGCTGCAATGAACTTCTCTCCCTGCCTCTGATCCATGAGGAAATCTGCCAGCGGCTCATTTCGCTGCATCACGGTGCCCGCGCCGCCCCATTTCAACAAGTCCGGCCCCGCGAACGGCAGGATGACATCCCCGCCCACCTGCAGCGGCGTGGCAGACCATACGACGAGCGGCAGAAGCATCCCTGCCAGCGCGGCCGTCAGCCTCGCGGCCTGGGATAGCCGCTCACGCAGCAGGGCCAGCACCAGGACCGCAGCCGCCCCCAGCCCCAACACCGGCCAGACCCATTATTAGATAAGTCAGCTTCTGTCCATTTCTATTTCTACTCTATTGGGCTGGGAGCCTTAGGCGTTTCAACTTACAACACTCCACTATGCAAAGAAGATCTGTATTTGCTTCGTCGTTTCCGCAATGTGTTTGAACTGGCTTATAGAAGATTTATAGATATAGAAAATGCAATAGCTCAGGCAAAAGAAGCGAAGATAGAAGCTGCTCTTGA
>CAZSPX010000058.1:0-9066 GCA_964608885.1 uncultured Anaerolineaceae bacterium
ACTTCGGAAGTCTGAATCTTTCAACTCCATGCCAATCCTCTCCTCCGATCAAAAAGGGTGCAAGCCAGGGCTATAATCCCCGGGTGCAGGGGCGGCTTATCAACGCGTAGATCCTCCTTACCGGTACAGTCTCCTCCACCGCCTCCCCGCGCGTGACACATCGAAACCCTCAAAGGAGCACGTACCCCCATGGAGACTCAAAGCACCTCCGCACCCACCGCAGACGCCGCGCAGCTGGCGACCCTCCAGAAGATGCTGTACCTCGATGGCCGCATTCGGGGTGGGATCGGCTGGTTCTTCTGGATCGCGGCCCTCTCCATCATCAACACCATCACCTACCTGTCCGGCATCACCCTGACCTTCGTGGTGGGGCTGGGCATCACGCAGGTTGTGGATGGCGTAAGTACCGCACTGGCGAAGGAGCTGGGAACGGGCATGGGCGCGATGTTCGTCCGCCTCATCGGCGTCATCGTGAACCTCCTCATCGCCGGCCTGTTCGTCCTCTTCGGCGTTCTGGGCCGCAAGCGCCACCGCATCCCGGTCATCATCGGCATGGTCCTGTACGCGCTGGATGCGGTCCTCATGCTTCTCTTCAAGGACTTCTTCGGCGCGGCCTTCCACGCCTTTGCCCTGATGGGGCTCTGGAACGGCCTGAAGTCGATGGCTGAGCTGGCGGATCTGGAAAAGACCTGGGGCGGCGAATCCCTCGAAAGCCTCCGCAAGCGGCTCCCGGCGCAGCAGCCGGCGGTCACCCCGCAGCAAAGGCGCTTCCGCTGGATCCTGATGGGCCTGATCGCCTTCGTGATCTTCGCTGCCACCGTGATCATCACCCTGACGCAGTAGATCGAGCTGTTGCGAGGCCGGGCAGGCCGGACTGAACTGCCTGGACAGACTTCCGAAGTCTTCAAGACTTCGGAAGTCTTGCGGGTTATAATTGGAGAACTTCCCATTTGAGGTGCCTGGATGCCCGACCCGCGTGTAGAGAAGCTCGCCCGGCTGCTCGTTGAATACTCCCTGGAGCTTCAGCCAGGTCAGCAGGTGTGGTTCCGCACAACGCCCAACGCCGAGGAGCTCAACCTGGCCTTCTACCGCGAGGCTCTGCGGGCAGGCAGCCACGTCTTCATCACCCAGCTCATCCCCGGGCAGGACGAGGCCTTCTTCCGGCTGGCCTCCGAAGAGCAGCTCGATTACATTTCCCCCGTCACCCGCAGCATTTACGAGACCTTCGACGCCCTGATGGTGATCGACGCCCGCTACAACTCGCGCGAGCTGGCGGGCATCGACCCGGAGCGCATCGCCCGGGCCGGGAAGGCGCGCGCCCCCCTCAACAAGATCTACCTCGAGCGCAGCTCCACCGGCTCTTTGCGCTGGGCGCTGACGGTCTATCCCACCCACGCCATGGCGCAGGATGCCGACATGAGCCTGGCCGATTATACAGATTTCGTGTATTCGGCCGGGATGTTGAACGAGCCCGATCCTGTCACTTATTGGAGGGAGGAGGGCCACCGCCAGGCCAGGCTGATCGACTGGCTGAAGGGTCGAAGCCGGGTCCAGCTGCAGGGCGAGAACCTGGATATCCAGCTCTCCATCCAGGGGCGCAGCTTCGAGCCCTCCGACGGCAAGTACAACTTCCCCGACGGCGAGATCTACACCAGCCCGGTGGAGGATTCCGTCAACGGCTGGGTGCGCTTCAAGTATCCTGCCATCGCCCAGGGACAGGAAGTCACCGACATCGAGCTGTGGTTCGAGGATGGGCGCGTGGTGAAGGAAAAGGCCGCCAAGAACCAGGATTTCCTGACCACCATGCTCAACCTGGACAGCGGCGCGCGCACCCTGGGCGAGTGGGGCATCGGCACCAATTACGGCATCCAACGCTTCAGCAAGCACATGCTCTTCGATGAAAAGATGGGGGGCACGATCCACTTCGCGCTGGGGGCGGGTTTCCCCGAGTGCGGCAGCCGCAACGAATCGGGCCTGCACTGGGACATGCTGTGCGATATGGCCGATTCGGAGATCTACGTGGACGGCGAGCTGTTCTACCGGAACGGCCGCCCGGTGATCGATCCAGGAAGGCAGGCACCATGAGCGCTGACTTTATCCAAGCCATCAAGACCGGCAACCGTGCCGCGGTGGAGAAGATGCTGGCCGAGAACCCGGCCCTTATCCACGTGCGCAGCGAGGGCCTCAGCCCCATCCTGCTGGCAGCCTACCAGCATGAGCCGCAGATCGCCGAGCTGCTGGCCGAGAAGACCGTGACGCTCGACATCTTCGAGGCTGCCGCCATCGGCAGGACGGCCACCATTATCCGCCTGATCTCGCGCGAGCCGGAGCTGGTCAACCAGTACTCCGAGGACGGCTTCCAGCCCCTGGGGCTGGCCTGCTACTTCGGGCACTTCGACACCGCCGAGTTCCTCATCAAGGCGGGCGCCACGGTGAACTCGTACTCGAACAATTCCCTGCATGCCGCCCCGCTGCAGTCCGCGGCAGCAGCCGGGCGGTTGGATATCGTCCGCCTGCTGCTGGCCAACGGGGCGAACCCCAACTGCCGCAACAACCGCAGCCAGACCCCCCTGCACGCCGCCGCCCAGAACGGCGACATGGACATGATCCGCGTGCTGATCTTCGGCGGCTCGGACCTGGAATCCCGCGACGACGACAACAAGCTGCCCGTGGACCTGGCCCTGGACGCCGAGCACGAGGAGGCCGCCCGCCTGCTGATGGAGGGCATCACCCGCCGCAACCGCACCCGCCGCCCCACCATCCCGCGTCCCTGATCCGCCGCTCCCGCACGCCTGCGACTTCCTGCTGGTACAAGCGTATATACAGCAGGAAGTTGTCATTTAAAAGGAGCAACCATGAACACAAAGTACAGGCTTTTCTCACTGATCCTCCTCCTGGCGCTCATGCTGGGATTTGCCACCCCGGCCTACGCCTTCGACGGGCGCGGCGGCCAGCAGGTGGTCATCAAACAGGGCGAGGTCATCAACGATGACCTGTATGTCGGCGCGAACACCCTCACCGTGGAGGGCACCATCAAGGGCGACCTCATCGCCGGCGCGCAGACCATCATCATCAACGGCAGCGTGGAAGGCGACCTGATCGCCGGGGCCGAGAGCATCATCATCAACGGCAGCGTGGGCGATGACGCCCGGGTCTTTGCCGCCGCCATCCAGGTGGGGCCCAAGGCCAGCATCGGCGGGGACCTGGTGGCGATGGGCGGCAGCGTGGAGACCAAGCCCGGCAGCGCCATCGCCGCGGACTTCGTCACCGGCAGCGGGCAGACCCTCCTGGCCGGTGAGATCGGCGGCGATGTCCTGGCAGGCACCAGCGCCTTCGAGCTGGCCGGACCCGTTAAGGGCGATGTCAAAGCCTATGTGAACGTCAATGCCGAGACGGTCAATGCCACCCCCATGAACATGTACCTGAGCAACAGCCCCGTGACCCTCCCGCAGGTGAAGCCGGGTCTGCACTTCGTGGACGGGGCCAGTGTGGCCGGTGACCTGCAGTACTCCAGCACGATGGACCTGGCCATCCCGGCGGGGATCGTGGCCGGGAAGGTCACCCGCATCGAGCCGGTGCGGGATGCCTCCGGCGCGCCGGTGCCGGCTGCCCCCACCTCGGCCGAGCGGGTTGCGGACTGGGGCTTCGGCGTCATCCGCAGCGTCGTCACGCTGCTGCTCTTCGGGCTGCTGGTAGGCTGGCTGTTCCCCCGCTTCATGAAGCTGCTGCCCGCCAACCTGAAAGCCCAGCCGCTGGTCAGCCTGGGATGGGGCTCCATCCTCTATGCGGCGGTCTTCTTCGGGGTGCTGGCGATCATCATCCTGACGGTCCTGCTGGCGCTGCTCGGCCTGCGCTGGAACATCTTCTGGCTGGGCTGGCTGCTGCTGACCGCCCTCGGGGTGACCTTCTTCCTCGCCACCTCCTACCTGACCAAGGTGGTCGTCGGGGATGCGATCGGCAAGTGGATCCTGGGCCGCCTCCAGCCCTCGCTGGCGGAGCACAGGTACTGGCCGATGGTGGTGGGTGTGACCTCGCTGGTGGTGGTCATCGGCCTGCTGCGCTTCCCGCTGCTGCCCTTCGGGTTCTTCGCCTGGCTGGTGAACTTCGTGGTGATCCTCTTCGGGCTGGGCGCGCTGTGGATGTGGATGCGCTCGGCGTGGGCCGCCCGCAAGGCTGTGGCCTGAGCATGTCGCTGCGAGCTGCCGGAGGCGGCGAAGCAGCCCCCTGAAAATAACCAGAGCGGGAAGCCCAGCTTCCCGCTCTTGCATTGTGATACCTTCCCCCCATTCTTGCTCCTCAGAACGCTTATTCCGCAAGACTCTCAGCAAGGATGGGGGGATCGAGGGGGGTGAATCTTTGCCATCACACCCCCTCCCATCCTCCCCCATCCGAAGGATGGGGGAGGGGTAATTCTTTTTACACCTCAAACGCCCATTTGCCCGAGCGGAAGACGGGCTCGCGCGCGCCGTCCTCGCGCAGGCCGTCAATGTCCATGTCCTTCGAGCCCACCATGAAGTCCACGTGGATGAGGCTGACATTGCCGCCGCGCCCGGTGAACTCCTCGTCGCTGATGTCCTGCCCCCCGTCCATGTTGATGCGGTAGGCGCGTCCCACCGCCAGGTGGCAGGAGGCGTTCTCATCGATCAGCGTGTCGTAGAACAGGTGGCCGCGGCTGGCGATGGGCGAATCCACGGGCACCAGCGCCACCTCGCCGAAGCGCCCGGCGCCGTCGTCCGTGGCGATCAGCTTCTTCAGGATGGCCTCGCCCTTCCCCGCCGAGAGGTCCACCACGCGGCCTTCCTTGAAGGTCAGGCTGAAATCATCGATCAGGGTGCCGCCGTAGGCGAGCGGCATGCTGGCCTTGATGGTGCCTTCGGTCTGCAGGCGGTGCGGCAGGGTGAAGACCTCCTCGGTGGGCAGGTTGGCGATGAACTCGATGCCGTTCCGGGCCTTCTCGCGCGCGCTCAGCCAGCGGTGGCCGCGCGGCAGGCCCACCTTCAGGTCGGTGCCGGGGGCCGTGTAGTGGAAGCCGGTGTACTGCCTGGCGGTGAGATACTCGCTGCGCTTGTGCAGGTTCTGGACGTGCTGCTCCCAGGCGGCCACGGGATCGGGCTGGTCCACGCGCGTGATCTGGAAGATGGACTCCCAGAGCTTCGCCTCCGCCTCGGCCTGCGGGAGGCCCGGGAAGACCTTGGCGGCCCAGGCGGGCGCGGCGGCCGCCACCACCAGCCAGTTGATCTTGTTGCCGGTCACCGCCAGGCTGACGGGGCTGAACTTCTCCGAGTGGGTGCGCTGCAGGACGCCCACGCGCTCGGGGTCCAGGTCGCTGAGCAGGTCGGGGTTGTTGGAGCGGATGGTGAGCATGGCGCCGCCCCTGTCGATGACGTTCATCAGGGCCGCGATCTGCCAGTCCGAGTATTCCTTGAGGGTGCCCTCGGGGGCGTACTGCGCGCGCAGCCTGATCAGCTCCTCGTCGTTCCACAGCACCTCCACGTGCGGGGAGCCCATCTCGTAGGCGAGGCGCGTCACCTCGCGGACGAGCGGCGCGGCGTGCAGCGGCACGCCCTTGGTGGAGGCGTTGTTGATGATGAGGGGCTGGCCTTTTTGCAGGTTGAGGCCCACCCGCAGGATAAGCCCGGCGTATTTGGCGAGAGAGTCCTGGAATGTGGTCATGGGGGAGTCCTTATGGAGTGATGCGGCAAGTATAGCATGAGGCGGAGGGAAACCCCCTCTCTCATTGTCTCTTGCCGTTCTTATTCTTCAGGCAACCAGGCGCGGATGCCTGCCGCCGATTTCGGACTGTACAGGTGCGGCCAGTCGAACTCCGCCCGGATGCTGCCCCCGTAATAATACAGGATCACCTGCGTGCTGCCTTTGTGGATGATCACGCAGTCGCGGGTGAACTCGCAATCGTCCTGGTGGAGGCTGACATGCCCGACGTGCGTGACCTCCCAGCCGCCGGTGGGGGGCAGGTTCCGGTAGAAATCCAGGAATTCATCGGGGCTGACCTTGGGGTTGGATAAAGAGTAAAGGTCAACGCCGATGCCGCTCTTATAGCGGATCATTCCAATCACGGTGCTGTCCCCTGGGACGGGCAGGCCCATCTCAAGCGGCAGTTGCGCCGCGGCGGGCATCTCCGTCATGTCGGCGGGGAGGATGATCTCCGTCAACTGGTTGATCGAGGACAGCGATTCGGTGACCTCATAGACCTGCGTAAAATCCCCCTGGCCGCTGGTCTCCTTCCAGTGGGAGTAGAGGGCATAGTTGCCGTCCACTGCAAGATAGAGGTCGCCCTCCAGCTGGGAGCCTGTATTGGGGTCGGTCGACTTCTCCAGAACGAAATGATAGGCCGGGACTCCCTGGTACTCCTCCTGGCCGGCGAATTGGGCGTTCATTAATTTTCCCGTGTTCAGCGCAGGGATATCGGCTCTGGAGAACAGGCTGTCGCTCGATCCGGCGGAGATGTACCAGTCGCCGCTGCCCGTCAATGCGTACGTCCAGCCATCGATCACATAGGTTCGATCCAGCCCGCTGTAGTATTTATTCTCGTTATAGGCCCTGTAAGGCTCTTTGATGTACCCGTAGGTATTGGTCAGCTCGGTCAGGCTGCCGTTGACCGTGTTCTTCTCATTGACGGTCAGTGCAAAGCTGTCGAGCTGGCGGATGTCCGTGAGCGACCAGTAAAGAAAGACCGGCGGCCAGACCGTGGCGGTGGGCCCTGCTGTGGGCAGGGAGACTGCCGTTGGCGTTGGCGCTGCAGCGGCTTCAAAAGACGGGGCCGGGATCGGTACCGTGGATGTGGCCGGTTCGCGTTTGATGGTTTGAATGGGCGCAGGGCTGCAGGCCTGAAGCAGCAGGGCGCACGCGAGGGTCCGCAGGAATAACTTGACGAACATGGTCGGAATTATAAATGATGCGCCATGATCTGTCCCCCGGGAAAACGCTTTTTGTCAGGCGGCCGTCATCATCCAGACCGCGGCCTGCGCGGGAACAGCATCGGCGTGCGGGATTTGTACTCCAGGTACGGAGCCCCGAAGCGGAGCTCCAGCTCGCGTTCCTCATACACCTTCACGAAGAACAGCAGGGCCGGCGCGAACAGGAGCAGCACCCATAAGACAAACAGCGCCGACTGGAACCAGATCCCCAGCGACACGAACCAGATCAGGGTGGTAAGCACCATCGGGTTGCGCGTCCAGGCATACCACCCTTCCAGCGCCAGTTTTTGGCTGAGCGCAATGGCGAACGGCGCGCCAAGGCCTTTCAACGCCAGGTTCGCCACGGTGGAGAACGCAGCCGCCCCCGTAATGATGACCAGTACCAGGCCGATCCCGGTGGGAATGGGGAGCCTCCAGCCGGGCCACTCCTGGTGAGTGAGGACCGCCCGGAGGAGGGCCGCGCCGAACAGCGTCACCACGGCATAATGGACGAACGTGGTGACCCACACGACCCTGCTCATGGCGGGCTTCCGGTCAAGAGCCAGCCTCCCGAGCCATACGACCGGGAACACCAGCAGCGTCCCTCCTACGATGAGGGACAGGTTCGCCGTGCTCGAGAGCCGCAGTTCGAGCATCCACCACAAGATGAGGATGGTGAGCACCAGCAGGGCGATCTTGATCCATGAGAGGGCGGTCGGTTTCATGAGCATGCCTTCTTTCAAACCCTAATTCCCGCCTGTATCGAAATACGTGTGCAGGAGGAATTCCCCCTCCCCCACGCGCAGGATCGTCCTCCGGCTTTCAGTGTTGGATTTCCCGCAGGATTGCAGGATGAGCCTGTCCTCCTGCTGGACCAGCCGCCAGAGGTCCGTGTCCACGATCCCCAGCGTCACGAGGTCCGCCGCCTTTTCAAGGTCGATATCGCCCATGCCGCCATAATCTCCGATGGACCAGGACCTGGCCTCCCGTACCGCCTCCGCCTTATCCCGTATCCGCAGCGCGGTCAGCAGCGACCTGGCCCTGGGCCGGTGATGGGAGAGCTTGACCTTTCTGTCGCTGCTGAGGGAGGGGAAATATTTGTCCCCCAGGCGGTCAAAGGTCTTGCTGCGCTGCAGGATGTAGACCGCCGCCAGCACGAGCAGGGGCAGCACACATCCGAAGAAGTATTCGATTGGCATGGAGCCTGCCTGTCCTTCACCCGGCTGTGAGAGTCAACCTGAAAGTGGAGCTTCCTTGCTTTTTCCCTCCTCCTCAGCCGCGTTATGTTCCCAATATTCCCAGCCCTCATGCGGGAGGATGTCATAGCGCTTGTAAAATTTGAACTTATTTTTGACCGTCGGATACTTCGCGAAGAGAGGGCCATCCTCCCGGCTGCTGTTATCGATCAGCCAATCATAGACCCACACATCCTCATGTTCCTGGGTGATATGCGATTTCATCTCCTCGTCGGGCAGTTCTCCGCCGAGCTTGAGCAGGATGAATTTTGGCCGGGGAATGTCGAATTCCTCCCTCTCGATGGAGTGGTACAGCCAATGATCTGCTGTCCCAAGGACATCCTTGCGCAAAAGGAACTGCAGCAGTTCCGCCTTGCCCAGTTCGACCTCCCCGGGCACATTCAGGACCACCAGGATGGGGACGTTGCTCCACCAGACGATATTGTCGGTGCTTCCGTACATCACCTCCTGCAGTCTCTCGACCAGGCACCAGTCGGTCATTGCACGGCTCCCGGCACCGGTTTCTTTTTGGCTTCCGCATCGTTCACGTAGCGGTGCCAGAATTCCCAGCCATTATGCGGGGTGATGTCGTAACGACTGTAGAATTCATATTCATTCCTGACGGTTGGGTCATACCAGTCCTTCCAGGAGTCGCCGTGCTCCTGAACCCGGTTATTGATCAGCCAATCATAGACCTTCATCTCCCAAACATGGTTCTCAGTGATATGAGTTTTCATTTCCTGGGTCGGCATTTCGCCCCCAAGTTTGACCAGGACATATTTGGGCGGGGATCCAACTAAACCTCCGCCGGCGATGTCTCTGTATAGGGAGCTCCGGGGTCCGTGCATCTCGACATTCTCGAGGAAATGGAGCAGCTCGCTGCCCGTCAGCTCGATCTCGTCGGGCACATTCAGGAT
>CAZSPX010000058.1:9166-14182 GCA_964608885.1 uncultured Anaerolineaceae bacterium
ACCTCGGCAAGTGCATGGCAGGCGGCAAGGCGCTTTTTCTCATCGTAGCTTTCCAGGGCTTCGATCAATCGGGGTTCCGCACGCGAGTCGCCCAGGTGCGCCAGCATATCGATCACCTCAACATCGGGGGACATGCCCAGGATTTGATCGGTGATCGGTGTCGTGACCTCCTCGCCCAGTGCGCGGAACTTGTCCCATTCCCCGCGCGTGATGTGATAGACCGCGCCGGCCTTATCGCCGCGCGGGGTGTAGTTTCGCTCTGCCAGGGCTTCAGCGGCGGCGACCCGCTGCGAGGCGGATTTTGAGAGGTCCAGCAGGCTTTCAAATGCCTGGGTCGCCTGCGGCGTGTTGAACTTGCGCAGGCTCTCGAGCGCCTCAGGCACCTCCCAGCCCGTTTGCAGGATGGCCGTCAGGCAGGGGACGGCCTTCTCGTCGCCGAGATCGCCAAGCGCCTTGACGGCGCCCGGTCGTCCAGCGGCGTATCGCCGATCTTTGTCTTCCAGGTATTCGATAAGCCGGTCGGCCGCTTCCGACTCCCAGATGCGCACCAGCGCAGTGAGCTCGGATTCCCCGCCATTCGCCCCCCAGAGCTTGAAGAGCAGCCCTTCGGCCTCGGGGGCCAGTGCGGAGATCTCCTGCTTATCCCCCCGGACGAGCACATCCGCAGCTTTTGCCTTTGGGGAATCCAGCCCGCCGTCCATCTTTCTCAGGAGGGCGACTTTGTCCTTAAGCAGTTCAAAGTTCGAGGACTGGTCGAGGGACTCCACCAGCCCATCGCGCGCCGGGGTGCCCAGCGCGAGGAAAACGTCCTCCAATTTCTCGCGGACGCTATACCAGGAATCGGAGACCACGAATCCTTCGGTCAGTTTTGCGATCAACGGCCCGACTGCCGCTGCTCCAAAGGCCGTGAGCGCCCTGAAAATCGCCGGCCTGGCTGGTTCATTACAAACCTGCAACGCCTGGATGAGAGGTTGGATCGCCCGTGTATCGCCAAGGTTTCCCAGCGCCTCTGCCGCGGCGATGATGCTGGCATCCGATTTCGCATGGTAGGATTTTTCCACGATACGGATGAGCGGCGAGACCGCCTCCGAACCACCCAGCATCCCCAGGAGCTTGATGCTGATCTCTCCCCCGGTGTCCAGGGTGTCGATCAGGCACTCCACGGCGCGGCTGTCCCCCACGTAGGCCAGTGCGATGGCGGCCAGCGCCCGGACGCCGCGATTGTCGTCCTTTCTGGCTTCGTACAGGGGGTCGGCGGACTGCGGGTCGCGAAGCTGCAGCAATGCCTGGACGGCCTGGCCGCGCAGCTGCGGATCGGCCTGCTCCTTGAGCACCTTGACCAATCCTTTGACATCCCTCTTCTCCGTCATTTTTTCAATGTTGGGGGGACCAAAAAGCGGCATGGAATACTCCTTCGTTCGAATACAAGGCGACGACCGGAACGGCACGAACCGCGCAATCCGCTGCCAGTAAACGAAAGCCCTCAACCCTGGATAAATTGATCTGACAGGGGGGTCAGGTTGTTACAGAGGTGAAAATCATGGATCCACGCTGTGAATCTGGTCGGCAAAGCCCGGGAATCCATGTGCTTGCTATTCCCCAATATTTCCCTTAGCCGGTTGAAAGACCGGATCCCTGGAATTATTATAGGTCTCGCGCAGGACGTTGTCAATCAACCGGAGGGCAGGGGCGTGTGTCCCGCCTCTATTTGCCCCGGGCAGGAGATCCCAGGAGCAGGAGCAGCAGCAGCGGGAAGATGACCAGGCCCATGCCCAGCAGCAGTGTGAAGTTCAGGTCGGGGATCGAAACGATGGAGGAATCCACCAGCTGCCCGCCAAAATAGGTGTTCTGCTGGTACACATCGCTCGAGTATCCCACCGGGTTGTGCATGCCGATCATCAGGATCCCCAGGCCGATCAACAGCCCGGTGACGAGCATGCGGATCACGGAAGCATCCAGCACGACCCGCCGGGGGCCGCTGCTTGAGACCGGGATGGCCCGGAGCTCCGTGCGGATCAGCAGCCAGGCCGCCGCGCACCAGAGGCCCGCGACCAGCCACAACCCGTAGCGCCACATCATAAAAAAGGCCTGCTCCGGGAGGATGCCCGCCTCGTACAGGAGCGCCCACCAGGGCATGAAGGGGGCGAGCACGGCTGCCAGGAGGGCCGCAATGACTGCTGCCCTCCTCAGTCCGGTCAGCCCGCTGCGCGAGGCGATATAGATGAGGCCGGCAAGCAGTCCAACCGCCGCGGCCCACTCGATAAGGGTCAGGAGCATGCCGAGGAAAGGCAGCCGGCTGGCCAGGAAGTACAGCGCCGGCCCCACCAGGATTCCCAGGATCGCCGCCAGGAAAAGGCGGTGTTCGGAGGGCGTGCGCCGCCCGTCCCGGTTCAGGCGCAGCAGGTACAGGATGCCGAAGAGGGCGGCAAAGAAATAAGCGATTGGCCGGACAAGGTCCGGCGTGAAGATCTCCCCGGCGCTCAATCCCCACCAGAACGGCAGCACGCCGTAGAAAGCCAGGGCCGCCACAAGGATGGCGAAGGCAGTTAACGCCCGGTTCGGTGTGATTTGCATGGGTTCCCTCCCGCAGCCAGATACATGATTCCCTCCTTATCAGTATACAGCGTTCAAGCCTGCGTGGATACATCCCCTGTTTGGGAAGGCTTCCGAAGGCGTCAAAGCTTTGGAAGTCTGGAGACTCAGGGGTGGAAATGGGCTGCCTTCCCCCGTGGACGCCCCTGTAATTGGGCAATTCTTACCATTTCGGTATGATAAAATCAGCCCCGGAGAGATCTTTTGAGTACCAACCGGCAAGACCGTGCAGAGGGCCAGGGAATTTCACGGCGCGATTTCCTGAAGTTCTATTCCTTGATGCTGGGGGTCCTGGCACTGCCGCGCACTTCCGTGAGCGCCCTCGAAAAAGCGCTGGCCTCGCCCGATAACGCCCCTCGCAGCCCACAGCTACACTTCCAATGGCAGAATGATATTTTGCGCAAGACCATCTATCCCATGCGGGAGGTCAAGCTGCGCGACTTCCTCAACTTCTACATGGAAGTGGATGTCTGGAAGCTGTACAAGGACAGGGATGCCACTGCGCTCCAGAAGGACGTGAACGAATACAAGCAGGCCTGGGAATCGAACGCCGCGGCCTCCCTGCAGGAGTACACCTCGCTGCGCGATTATTTCCGCGGGCAGGACGCCCGCGCGGAGTATTCCAATTACCAGCCCATCGACGAGAAGGAGCTGGCGGAGATCAATAACCTGCACGGCCTGTTCGGGAGCTGGCCCCGGGATATCCGCGGCGAGCGCAGCTTTGTGGAGGCCATCATCGCCTACTGGGCGCCGCACCGCAACGCCATCCGCGACTGGATCCGGGTGCGCAAGCGCCGCCACGAGGCCATGGACCCCTCGCATCCCAAGTACATTCCCGAAGGGGTGGAGCTGGAGTTCAAGGAAAACACCACCCTGCCGATGGCCCAGCACGAGATGGACAAGCTGACCGCCTTCCTGGCCACCTATGACAAACTCGAGGCGCCCAAACTGGCCTGGTACCGGCTTTCCACGAGCGACCGGACCTTCAAGACGCCCGAGGCCGAATTCCTCGTGAAGTTCCCGGCCCAGCAGCAGGTCACCCGGCGCGACCTGGCGCGCTGGAAGGCGGGGGAATACGCAAAGGTCATCGCCGCGAAAAACCAGTATGAACTGCTGGACCTGATCCACCTGCGTTTCATCAAGGAACCGGGGCGCTTCCCTCTCTGGCTGCAGTACATGGTCGTGCATTTTTCCGGCATGCGCTACTACAGCGCGCACGGCTCCTGGGCGGACCCCCGCGATCTGCTGGCCAGGCTGCGGGCGGTGAAGATCGAACAGGAGATCAAGGCCCTGGACGATGCGGCGGTCGAAAAGCTCAGCCGGGAAAAGGTCGCAGCCTATGAATCCCCGATCCCCGTCACCGGGGGCGGGCCGAAACTGGCCGGAGCCACGGACAAGGAGTGGCGGGAGAAGATCGGCTGGTACCTGCCCAACCTCAAGAACGGCGGCCCCAAGACGCGCCGCCAGGGTTTGATCGACCTGCGCAAGACCGAGGATGCGTACGAGATCTGGAGCAGGTCCACCGGCGAGGCGCAGGCGGCCCTGCGGACCATGAAAAAGGACTTTGAGGAATGGGCCTGGAAGGAGATCGTCAAGCTCACGCCCCTGCGCGTGACGGAGGTCACCGACCCGGGCTGGGAAAGCCTCACCCCGGAGGAAGTGGGGGAGCGCAACGCGTACCAGAGCTATGCCACCCGCTCCGTGATGGATGCATGGGAGAATTACGATCTCTCCGCCTGGCGCGAGGAGAATGGGCGCAGCCTGGATCTGATCGTCACGCGCCTTGTGTGCAACGAGACCGCCGAGCACTGCCAGCATGCCCGCGGGAACCTGCCTCCCGGCGGGCTGGCGGCAAAACCGCCGTGGTATGCCGCGAACGAGAAGCAGGGCAGGGGCGCGTATTTCGTGAGACCCACCTCGGCAAAGGATTACACCCCGGGCGCCAGCATCCTGTGGCTGCGGTTTGTCAGTTTCTCATCCATGAACCCCTCCGAGTGGCAGATCGCAAGGCAGACCGTGACCAGGCAAGGGGTCGGTTTGATGCCTGCCGGGTTCGGGGCGAAGGATCCGAAGGAGGGCGGGTGGGTGTACAAGTTCGGCGATGTGATCACGCGCTCCCGTTCGTCCGTCACGTCGGATAAACGGGTGGTGTATCAAAGCCAATGGCTGCGCTGGATCCACGAAGCGACGGTGGCCGAGGTGGCGGAAACCGCCGACGGGATGATGGTGCTCTCCTTCGAGACCGCGCTGCCGGGGGGCGACCAGGCCACCTCCGCGGTCGGCCTCTTCAAGGCGCCGCTGGAATGGCACCTCTCGGATGGCACGGAAGACCAGTACAACCGCTCGTTCGTGGGCTATGTCCCCGAGGGCCAGGTCCCCCTGGAGCATCTCAAAGCGATGCTGGACTGGGATAAGATATTCAGG
>CAZSPX010000059.1:0-9386 GCA_964608885.1 uncultured Anaerolineaceae bacterium
GGATCGCCTTTTCGCTGGGAGGCTTCGGGGTGGGGTCGGAAGCCCGTCCTGCGCGTCGGAAAACCCCTTCGGCCTTTGGATCCTGCGGCGCAAGAAGCGGGGCTGCCACAGCCACGAAAATAAAGGCCAAAACGAGGATCACCCCCAGCCAGTTCTCCCAGCGTGAAAAAAAGCGCCGGGTGCGTCTCATGAGCGCAGCACCTCATCGCGGACGCGTGGATCGAGAACGCCCTGTATCAGGTCCAGCAGAAGCATCAGCCCGAGCACGATCAGAACGCTGTACACCGCAAAGCCCAGAGCGGCCGCAGCGTCCGGGGTGAAGCTCTCCAAGGCCGCCACGATGATGCTGGAAACACCCGGGATCCCGAATATGATCTCCACCACGTACACGCCCGTCAGGATGCTGGCCGCGGAGAGGCCAATGGCCGTCAGCGAGGGCGCAAGGATGGGTCTCAGGGCATGCCGCCACACCAGGGTTCGCTCGCGCACACCGCGAGCGCGTGCCGCGGTGATGTATTCCTTGCGGCGCTCATCCAGCACAGTGGCGCGGGTGATGCGCCCAAGCGTTGCCCAGTGGAACATGGAAAGGGTCATGACCGGCATGGCCAGATGTCGCAGGGCTGCCCAGAAAACGTCCAATCGCTGGTTAAGGAGGGCATCCAGGGTCAGCGCACCGGTATAGGCCTTGAAGCCCGCATCGGCAAGCCGGTATTCCGTAACGGGATCAAGACGCCCGGGCGCGAACCAGCCCAGTTTTACATAGAAGAAAGCCAGCGCGAACATCGAGAAGATGAAGGGCGGCATGGTCGTGCCGATATAAGCCGAGGCCCGGAACAGGCCGTCGAAGCGGCTGCCGGGATACCATCCCGAAAACAGCCCGGCCGCCAGGCCCAGGGGAATGAGCAGAATAAGGGAATAGACGGCGATCTCAAGCGTGGCAGGTGTTCGATGAAGCAAAGTGGGCAGGACGTTGCCTTGCAGGTTGGGGCTGTAGCCCCAGCTGCCTTCAAACAGCGAGCCCACCCAGTACACATACTGGACCAGATAAGGCTCATCCAGATGATATTTGCGGATGATGCCATCGATATAATTCTGGCTGACATTGGCATTGCCGCCGATCTTTGGCATATAGATTTCCGCGCGGTCTTCGGGCGGCGCGATCATGACCCCGGCATACAGGATCATAGTGATGACGACCGCTGAGATCAGGGCGGCGAACAGGCGGCGGAGGGCGAACTGGAGCAGCGGAGGCATGGCAGGTTGGTGGTAATTTTACCCCTACCCTGTTCTTCGTACCCGCTCCCGTGGAGGGGTTCCGTTTTCTTGCAGGCCGGTTTTTCTTCCCAAATCATAATTAATGTGTATAATTGGCGCATGTTTCACAGCCGAACCCCGTCCCCGCGCATGCCACAACCTGCCAGGTCTGGATAGGTTCGCCTTCGCGTGCAGCAACGGCTCCCAGACCCGGCGAGCCGTTTTTTATTGTCTTCAACGATCTGAAAACAGGGAACAGTACATGGACATTCAGGAGCTTACGGCCAAAATGCAGGAGCTGGTCATCTCCAAGGGCTGGTATGGGCCGGACAGCAAGCGCCCGCAGACGCCCCGCAATCTGGCCATCTCGCTCGCGGTGGAGGCCGCAGAGATCCTCGAGCACTTCCAGTTCCGCGAGCGGCCCCGCCGCAAGGAGGAACTGGCTGAAGAGCTTGCCGATGTCGCTCTGTACCTTTTGCAATTGGCGGCCGTCTCGGAGATCGACCTGGAGCAGGCCATTTTGGACAAACTGGCGGTGAACGCCACGCGCCAGTGGGATATGGAAGAATAAGCATGAAGATCTCTGTCTTCGGCGGCTCGCAGCCCCGGGAAGGTGATGCTGCCTATCTGGAGGCGCTCCGGCTTGGCAGGCTTCTGGCCGAGCGTGGGCATATCCCCCTGACCGGCGGCTACATCGGTACGATGGAGGCCGTCAGCCGTGGCGCGCGGGAGGCCAACGGTCATGTCATCGGCGTAACCTGCGCGGAGATCGACCGCTGGCGGCCCGGAGGCGCGAATCGCTGGGTGACGGAGGAATGGAAGGAAGAAACCTTGATGCGCCGCCTGGAGCGTCTGGTCACCGAATGTGACGCTGCCCTGGCCCTGCCCGGCGGAGCCGGCACCCTGACCGAGATCTGCCTGTTGTGGAACCTGATGATCGTGGAGGCCCTCCACCGGAGACCGCTCATCCTGATCGGGGATGGCTGGCGGTCCATCTTCGATCAGGTTTTCGACCGGCTGGCGCAGTACTCCCCTGCTCCTCAGAATGAACTGCTGCGCTTCTCCCCGGATGTCGAAACTGCCGTGCAGATGCTGGAGTCTTCCAGTTAGGACTGCACTTGTCATATTATTCCGAACTCATCTTTTGGAGAAAAAATGGCTGACGAAAAACTTCCTACCCGCGCTGAGAACTTCGCGGAATGGTACAACCAGCTCGTCCTGCGCGCCGAGCTGGCCGATTACGCCCCTGTGCGCGGCTGCATGGTGGTGCGCCCCTATGGCTGGACGCTGTGGGAGAACATGACCGCGGCCCTCGACAGCCGCTTTAAAGCCACAGGCCACGTCAACGCGGCCTTCCCCACCCTCATCCCCATGTCCTTCTTCGAAAAGGAAAAGGAACATGTGGAGGGCTTTTCCCCTGAGCTGGCCGTGGTCACTCACGGCGGCGGCGAAAAACTGGAGGAGCCCCTGGTGGTCCGCCCCACTTCTGAGACCATTATCGGCTACATGTATTCCAAATGGATCAAGTCCTGGCGGGACCTGCCCGTGCTGATCAACCAGTGGGGCTCCGTCCTGCGCTGGGAGCTGCGCACCAAGCTCTTCCTGCGCACCGCCGAGTTCTACTGGCAGGAGGGCCATACGGCTCATGCCACCGCTGAAGAGGCCAAAGAGGAAATGTACCGCATCCTCGATATCTACGCAGATTTCGCCATCAACGAGGCCGCCCTGCCGGTCATCAAGGGGACCAAGAGTGATACCGAGCGATTTGCCGGGGCGCAGGTCACCACCTCCATTGAGGGCATGATGCAGGACAAGCGCGCCCTGCAGTCTGCCACCTCGCATTACTTCGGCCAGAATTTCTCAAAGGCTTTTGAGATCCAGTTCGTGGATCAGAGCAACACCCTTCAGTTCTGCGAGACGACCTCCTGGGGCCTCTCCACCCGCATGATCGGCGCGATCATCATGACCCACGGCGATGACCAGGGCCTGGTTCTGCCTCCCCGCCTGGCGCCTATCCAGGCTGTCATTGTGCCCATCTTCAAGAACGACGAGGAAAGGGCCCGGGTCATGGAAACGGCCGATCGCCTCTTCATGGAGCTGAAAGCCGCCGGGATCCGCGTAAAAATGGACGACCGGCTTAACTTCAGCAGCGGCTTCAAGTTCAATGACTGGGAAATGCGCGGAGTGCCTGTGCGGGTGGAGATCGGTCCCCGGGATGTTGAAAAAGGCTCGGTGGCCCTGGCCCGGCGTGACAGGCCCGGCCGGGAGGGCAAATCCTTCGTCCCCCAGACCAGCCTCGTAGAGACCGTACGCGGGCTGCTGGTCGAGATACAGGAGGCCTTGCTGGCACGCGCCACTGCCTTCCGCGATGCGAACATACACGAGCCCGCCGATTACGAAGACCTGAAGCGGATCCTTCAGGATGGCTGGGCCTTCGCGTGGTGGTGCGGCTCGAAGGAATGCGAGGCGAAGGTCAAGGAAGATACCAAGGCCACGACCCGCAACATCCCCCTGGACCAACCCGGCGGTCATGGGAAATGCATCGTCTGCGGTGAGGCGGCCGGTCAAAAGGTCTATTTTGCCCGGGCCTACTGATCAATTGGAGCAGCCCCTCCGGCCCTGCTCTCGAAACCATGAAAATGCCTCACTCATCCCGGGTGAGGCATTTGTCTTGAATTAGTCGGGGTGGATGATTCTCTGATACAGCATTGCCAGCGTAAACCCGCAGAATCCAAAGCCAAAAAGGGTGAACGGCATATGGAACGGCAGGTAATTCATGTGAGTGTGAAAATAGGCGACCGATTTGAATATCACATACCAGCTCACGGGCGAGAGAAGAGAGAGCCAGGTCGTTCCCAGCAGCGCCGCGCCCTTTGATCTCTCAATCGCATCTCCGGGGCGGAGCTTTTGGACTGCAAGATACAGAACCGAGACTCCCGCAAACAGGGCGGTCACTCCGTAATAAGGAAAGTAGAGCTTTCCAAAATAGGACTCGGAAAAATATGTCTTCAGGATCGACCAGGTACTCGCCCGGAAGGCTTCCTCATACAGGGATGGGATGGACGGGTCGCCTCCCAGGGTCCTTCTTTCATAGGTCTCAACGATGTATTGGATGCCCCCTTGAAGACTTCCCGCCACCGCCATATTTTGAATGGACAGGATCAGCAGGCTGATGAGGATCCCCAGGAGCGCTCCGCCGGCGGTGATCAACAACCTCCGGATAAATTGCTCCCGGTTCCATTGATCCCGAAGAGCATAGAACAGGATGGGACTGGCCGCCATACCCAGGGTCGGCAGGATGAAGTCGTACCCGTTGAAGAGACATTTTAAGAGGATCATTGCAAGGACCAGCAGGGAAAGCCCACCGTCCCGCAATTTCCGCCCATCCCGTTCCCGCTCCAGCCTCCAGAGCAGGACCAGAAAAGGCAGGTAAAAGATCCATGTCACAAAGAAAAGATTGCGTCCGAAGAGTGTCATCCAACCGGATGAAATGATGGAGCCGAACACCATGATGGCCGGGAACAGCCCCAGGACGCGGAAAAACCAGGCTATCGACCCCGTCAGAACCAGGGCGAAGAGGGCCGAGTTCAGCGTTCGAAAAAACCTCAGGTTGTCAATGGGAGCTGCCGGGCTGAGCCTGTCCAGGAGGCTGAACAGCAGGCCCTGGAAACCGGGGTGGGATTGCTTGGGGAGATAAGTCTGGAATTGACCCCCTGCAAAGTACACATCATACTGGTGCTGGTATTGGGGATCGGCGACATCCGCCGGGTCCACATCCAGGTCCCCCCAACCCAGCAGGCCACCGTGAGACAGGAGGCCGCTTTGCCGGGCCATAACGATCCGGGCGATCACATAGCTTTCATCGCCTTTCTGAAACAGGCTGAACTTCTTCTCCCGGACAACCCCCCACTGGTTGCGATAGAAACCCAGGAACAGACTGGCAGCTGCGAGCAGCAGAAGGGCCGGGATGAGAATTCTCTTCATAGGGCAGGGCTAGTATACTGTAAAGGATGCCCGTCTATTTTGAAGATGCTCGCCTGCTTGAGAATTGGTATCATTGGGTCGATGACCAACGCTTTTTCCCTTGCGGACACTCGGAGCTGAGCCAGGTTTATGCCGGCCATTGACCTTGCGCGCCTTCGCAAACAGGCCGCCCGCCTGGCGGATTTCTTCTTTCTGCCGGACGAGTTCCTCAAACACCTGCATGAGATGCTGGACTTCTATGTGAATCGCAGCCTGCGCAAAGTGGAGGATGTCGCACCAGGCTCGATCCTCTCCACCTACCGGACGCCTCCCATCATCATGCGGCAGATCGAATTGGAACTGACCGATATCGCCAGCGAGAACCCCGCCGCCGCCCTGGACCTGGCAGATCTGCTGTGGGACGAGGGCTACCTGGAACTGCATATGCTGGCGGCCTTCCTGCTCGGGCGCATTCCTCCGCAGGAGGAGCAGCAGGACCGTTTGCTTGCGCGTCTTACGGCCTGGACTGCCCAGGTAAAGGACCCCAGCGTCCGCGCGGCCCTGCTCTCCACAAGCCTTGCCCGGGTCCGCAAAGAGACGCCCACCCAGTTCCTGCAATTGATCGGAGAGTGGCTGCATCCCGGTCGCACGCGGACCTGGTCCAACGGCATCCAGGCCCTCCTTCCTCTGCTGGCCGACTCCTCCTTTCAGAACCTTCCCCCGGTGCTGGACGTGGTGGAACCCATCCTTGAAGCCTCCCCCTCCGAGATCCAGCTCGATCTGGAGGAACTTGTCCTGGCGCTGTACAAGGCTTCCCCCGACGAGACCGTATTCTTTCTCCGCCAGCTGCTCACCAGCTCCGCCAATCCCATGACCATCACAACATTGCGGCGCATCTCCTCGTCATTCCCCGCGGAGCTCCAATCCGAGCTCCGCGATCTTCTCCGGAAGCAGGCATCCACCCCGCGCAAAGGAGGCTGAGGAAAAATGATAGGTTTGATTGATATCCTTCTGGGGATCGGCTTGCTGGTGGCCGGCCGCAAGTTGTTCTGGCTGTTCGTGGCGGCAGCCGGCTTTGTTCTGGGAGCCCAGATCGTCATCCGCTCCCTCAATGGCCCGGAATGGCTGGGCGTGGTCGTGGGCATTGTAGTGGGCCTGGTTTTTGCCGCGCTGGCTGTGTTTGTGCGCAGTGCGGCCATCGGCATCGCCGGCTTCATTGCCGGGGCCTCCATCGTTGTAGGCCTGGCCGAGCTGTTCACCCGGAATACGGGCGGGTTTTCCTGGCTCCTTTATATCGTGGGCGGGATTCTCGGGATCGTGCTGGTCATGCTGCTCTTCAACTGGGCGCTCATCACCCTCTCCAGTCTGGGCGGCGCGGCTCTGCTCTCCCGCGAGCTGGCGGCAGCGGGCGTGCTGCCTCCCTCTCTGGCAGGGGTCGTGTTCGTGATCCTGGCCATCCTCGGCGTGATCATCCAGGCCGTGGCGATGAGCCGTGAGAAACGCCATGCTTGAGACACACCATTTGATCTACCTTCACGGGCTGGAGAGCACCAGCCAGAGCGGGAAGGCCCGCCAGTTTGCAGAAAAATATCCCGGTATGCTCACCCCCGACTTTACCGGCTCCTTCGAGCAGCGTATGAGCCAGCTCCTGCTGATTCTCGGAGATCAATCCGGGTGGACCCTGATCGGATCGTCCTATGGCGGCTTGATGGGCGCTTCCTTCACACACGATCGCCCCTCCCAGGTCCGCAAGCTCGTTCTGCTTGCGCCTGCCATCATCCTCCCGGAATTCAGCTCCCGGCCGGACCTGCACCCGATCTCTACCCTGACGGTCTTGATCCATGGACGGCAGGATGATGTCGTCCCACCCGGTCCGGTGCTTGTCCTCGCTGAATCGATCTTCACCAACCTAACCTACATCCCCGTGGACGACGGTCACCGCCTGCACAAGGCATTCGAAGAGTTGGACTGGGACAAGATCCTGGCCTGATCACGGCTCTGGTCTGCCGGAAGGGAGTTTCATATGCGCCAGGAAATCTACTGGCATACCACAGTGGATATGCCCGGAGAGGGGATCTCTTCCCTGCTGCCCGAGCGTGTGGACGCGGCCGTGGTCGGCGGTGGGTACACCGGCCTGAGCGCCGCCCGTGCCTTTGCACAGGCAGGGGCGAGCGTCGCTGTGCTGGAGGCGGAGACCATCGGCTGGGGAGCCAGCTCGCGCAACGGAGGCATGGTGTTGACCGGCCTCAAGCTCCCCATGAAGACCGTGGTCCGGCGCTACGGCAGCGAGACGGCCAAACAGCTGTTCCAATTCTCCCTGCAGGCCATCGACTGCGTCGAAACGATTGTCCATGAGGAAAAGATCGATTGCGGATTTGCGCGTACCGGCCATTTGTTGACCGCCAACAAACCCGCACATTTCGAAGCCATGCGGGCCGAGGCGGATTTTCTCGCCTCCGAATTCGGCCATCACGTACAGATCATCCCTCCAGGCCAGCTCCTAGAAGAACTGGGGACAGGCATATATCCCGGCGCGCTGCTGGACCCGCTCAGTGCCGGTCTGAACCCGGCCCGGTTTGCCGCCGGATTGGCAGGCGCCGCGGCACGCGCAGGAGTCCTGCTCTGTTCCGATGCGCGCGTCGATCGTATCGAAAGCCTGAGCAGGCAGGGAAAGGGTGGTGGCTTCCTGCTCCACACCGCGCGCGGACGCATCAAGGCTGACCAGGTGCTGGTCGCCACCTCCGGCTATACGAAGGCGGTAACTCCCGCCCTCCACCGCAAGGTCATCCCCATCGGCTCGTTCATTATTGCCACGGAACAGCTCCCGGAAGAGCTCGCCTCTGCGTTGATCCCGCGCGGCCGTATGGTGTTCGATTCCCGGCACTTCCTCAATTACTTCCGCCTGTGGGACCGGCGCATGATCTTCGGGGGGCGCGCCGCCTTCTTTCCCGAGAATGCCAGTACCACCCGCGAAAGCGCCGCCATCCTGCGCTCTGAGATGGTGAAGGTCTTCCCGCAGCTCAGAGAGGCCGCAGTGGATTTTGCCTGGGGCGGCACCCTGGATTTCACCTTTGACCAGATGCCGCATGTAGGCGAGGCGGACGGTCTGGTCTATGCACTGGGCTATGCAGGTCACGGTGTGGCGATGGGGACCTTCATGGGCAAAACGACCGCCGAGGCGATGCTGGCTGGCACGCTTTACCGCCATCCCTTTGCGTCATTTGGGTTCCCCAACCTTCCCCTGGGCCTGCACGGGAGTTCACCTTTCTTCCTTCCCCTGGCTGGCCTGTGGTACCGGCTCCTTGACCTGGTCGAATAGACGATGGACCAATGGGGGCGGTTGTAATGATTCCCGAATCACTAAAAGCGGATTAGAATAGTCCCCATTATCAACAGGACAACTGAACAGCCAACGGAGGAGGTATTTCCATGTCTGATAACGGCAGGATCAGAGAAATGGAAGGGGAGGTCTATTATCCCATTCCTGAGGTCATGGACCAGGCGCGCCTGAAGGACTGGGAGGCGCTGTCTCAGAAAGCCGCCGCGGATCTGGAGGGCTTCTGGGCGGCCGAGGCGGAGGAGCTGGAGTGGTTCCAGAAGTGGGACAGGGTTCTGGATGACTCCAACAAACCCTTTTTCAAGTGGTTCACGGGGGCCAAAACTAATATCGTCCACAATGCCATTGACCGGCACCTGAAAACCTATCGCAAAAACAAGATCGCCCTGATCTGGGAGAGCGAGGACGGCAAGCTGCACCAGAGCTACTCGTACTTCGCCATGAACCGTGAGGTCACCCGCATGGCCAATATCATCAAGGCGATGGGGGTCCGCAAGGGCGACCGGGTCACGATCTACATGGGACGCGTCCCCGAGATCGCCTTTGCCATGCTCGCCTGCGCCAAGATCGGAGCCATCCACTCGGTAGTCTTTGGTGGTTTCTCGGTGGATGCCCTCCAGGGGCGCATCGAGGACAGCCAGTCCAAGCTGGTCATCACCATGGATGGCAGCTATAACAACGGCAAGGTGGTGGAATTGAAGCGCACCGTGGATGAGGCGCTCAAGCGCTGTCCCTCGGTGGAGAACGTGATCGTGGTCAAGCGAATCGGGCATGAGATCCCCATGGAGCTGAGCCGCGACCACTGGTATCACGACCTGTGCGCCCTCCCGAT
>CAZSPX010000059.1:9486-14055 GCA_964608885.1 uncultured Anaerolineaceae bacterium
CTCATGCGCTTTGGGGAGGCCTGGCCCAACAAGCATGACCTCTCCTCCCTGCGCCTCCTGGGCTCCGTGGGCGAGCCCATCAACCCCGAAGCCTGGCGCTGGTACTACCGCGTCATCGGCAAGGAGAGATGCCCCATCATGGACACCTGGTGGCAGACCGAGACCGGTATGTTCATGATCACCCCTACACCCGTAGTTCCTCTCAAGCCGGGCTCCGGGACGCGTCCTTTCTTCGGCCAGGAGGCCGAGATCGTGGATGAGAATGGCGAACCGGTGCCGGATGATACCGAAGGCTACCTGACACTCAAGAAACCCTGGCCGGCCATGCTGCGCACCATCTTTGGGGACGATGAACGCTATGTGAACCAGTACTGGAGCAAATACCCCGGCCGCTACACCACTGGCGACTCAGCCAAGCGCGACAAGGACGGCTACTTCTGGATCATCGGCCGCGTCGATGATGTCATCAAGGTCAGCGGTCATCGCCTGGGAACGGCCGAGGTCGAATCCGCCCTCATCACACATCCGGCAGTAGCAGAATCTGCTGCGATCGGCCTGCCCCACGAGGTCAAAGGACAGGGCATCCACTGCTTTGTCCTGCTCAAGCCAGGGATGGCCCCGACCCCCGAGCTGGCCGAGGAACTACGCCAGCATGTTGCCACCCACATGGGGCCCATCGCCCGCCCCGAGGATGTGCGCTTTGTGGACAAGCTCCCCAAGACCCGCTCCGGAAAGATCATGCGGCGCGTCCTGAAGGCTCGCGCCCAGGGCCTTCCGGAGGGTGATATCTCCACTCTTGAAGAGTGAGGCTTGATCCATCCATCACGACCGGCTGCCGCGAGGCGGCCGGTCTTTTTACTGGTTTATAATCCCCGCATGATCTCACCTGAATACGAACAAAGAATATTGCAGTGGCGTCTCGAGCGTGATGACAATCTGCGCCGGGAAAACGGCTGGCTGGCTTTGGCCGGGTTGTTCTGGCTGGAACAAGGCGAGAACCGGCTTGGCTCCGCCTCCGGGAGCCCGATCCTCCTTCCTGAGCGCCTCCCTGCCACGGTAGCTACCATCCGCCTGGACGGAAAACAGGCATATTTAGCAGTGGAGCCGGGGGTCCCTTTGCTGGTCAATGGAGAGACCGTGATCGAGACGGCTCTCATCCCAGATTCCGCAAGGCCGTCCAGCTTCATGACGCTGGACGGGCTGCGCATGGTGGTGATCGACCGTCCCACAGGGATGGGCGTCCGCATATGGGACAATCTGCGCGAGGAGCGGAGAACGCATCCCGGGCGCCAATGGTTCCCGATCAATGAGAGATTGCGGCTCCCCGCGCGTTACGAGCGCTATCCTGAGCCGCACAAAGTCCTTCTGCCGGATGTTTTTGGCGATATGGTGGAGGCCTCCATGGAAGGCCGCGTAGTCTTCGAACTTGACGGGCAGACCTATGGGTTGGAAGCCTCCGAGGAGGAGAATGCCCGCCTCGAGATCCACTTCCAGGACTTGACCACGGGAAAAACCACTTATCCCTCAGGTCGTTATTATTACTCTCCCGATACCGTACAGGGCGAGGACTATATTCTCGATTTCAACTACTCTTACAGCCCGCCCTGCGCCTTCACGCCTTTTGCCACCTGTGCCTTTGCCCCCGCGGAGAACCACCTGCCCATCCCCATTGAAGCCGGTGAGTTCTATCCCGGCCGTTCCTGAAACAAAAACGCCGCCCGCTAGGGCGGCCCTCCACTTCATTGCCGCTGGTTCAGCCTCCAGCCAACCGCAGAATCGCCTCCGGCACCCAGAACTTGCCAAAACCAAGAGTGCTTAAAAAGATCGAGATCAACAGCATCGCCACGCCGAATCCGATCAGGATGCGGTCGCGGGTAGTGCGGTCCAGCACATCCAGCCAGGTGCGCGGGCCCACGCCAAAGGCGCGCAGGTCCATGGCGTCGATGATGTCCTCGCTGCTGATAATGGCATGGATGGTGACGGGCACAAAGATGGGTCCCAGTCTCCTCACCTGGGAGAACAGCCCGCCGCTGATCTTGTCCAGCTCATAACCGCGGGCGCGCTGGGCATCCATCGTGAGCTGAAAATCGCGGCTGAAGGTCGGGATAAAGCGCATGGTGAGATCCATGGCATAGGCGAACTTGTCCGGCAGCCCCAATCCCTTGAAGGTGATGCCGTACAGGGAGGGGTCGAGCGAATAAGGGATCAGGATGGTCATGATGGCGATGCTGGCCACCCGCATAAATTGGCCAATACCAAAGACGATCCGCTCCACGGTGATATTCAGCGTTGGAACCCAGCCGAATATGTTGAACGGCGCCCTGAATTGACGGATCATGTGCTCCGCCCCGTAGACCTCCAACCCGCCGCGCCCGGTGAGGAATGTAAAGAATGAAAAGAAAATAACGAAGCCTACAATGAATAGGAAGGCGCGCCGGATTTCATGCCACCTCACCCCGGAAGTCACCAGGACAAAGATCGCGATGACGAAGAGAGGCAGCAGGAAGCGCACATCCCAGAACCCCAGCGTCGAAAACAGGAAACAGACATAGAAGATCAGCCAGGCGCGCGGATCGAACGACTGGATGAAGGAACCGGGGCGTTTGCGGTAGCGCCAGGCAACCAGCATATGGGCTCACAGTCGCTGCGGGGAGCAGTACTGCTCCCCGCAGCCGTTAAGTTCGATTATCTCCCCGACTGCCTGCGCACCGCCGAATAGGCCAGCACGAGGAGCGGGACAAGGATGGCCGCGAAGATCAGGTTCGGGCCGGCTGAGGGCAGGAATTCACCCACCACGGCAGCTGCCAGGCTGAACCCGTTGATCCAGATATCCGAGATGGCCGCAAACAGCAGGCCGAGGATATTGCCCAGCATGCCCCATGTGACGGCCGCCGCCACCTCCTCATTACTGCCAAAGAAGACCCGCACAGCCAGGACCAGCAGCAGTCCAACCAGGATGGAGATGCCTGCGAAGAGTGAGATCTGCGCATCCCCGAAGATATTGTTGGCGACATCGAAGAACAGCATGTTGGGCTGATTGCGGTTGAGGAAGAACAGCCCCGCCGCCAGAACTGCAAGAATGCCGCCCACCCACAGCACTGTGTTCATGCTCTGCTTGCGGTCGCGGAAGAGCATCCACAGACCCGAGATGAACCCGATCAGCCCGTTGCCGATGCTCCACTGGGGAGAAAGGCCGAACCCCGTCAGTGCATCGCCGAACATGTTCCCGACCGCCCCGGTGAAAAAGCCCACCACCGGGCCAAAGGCGTATCCAAAGAACATGGGGATGGCAATGGCCGGGCGCAGCGCCACCTGGCTCAACGAGGGCACCACGAACACGGTCCCATTGAACAGCCAGGAGAAGACCGCGTACAGGGCCGCTCCGATGGCCATCCAGACCACCTCGCGTGTGCCCACTTCCCAGGCTTTATTCTCGCGGCTGAAGAAATACACGACCAGGGCGATCAGGATGCCCAGCACCACGAAGAGGAACCTCAGACCGACCGTAGCCTGATCCACCTCGAAGTTGAGATTGCCGATCGGTCGTGAGATCACGAACATGATGACCGCAAAAAGGGCCAGGACCACGGCAAGCGAGATCACGACATTCCAAAATTTCTTGTCCATCGATCATTCTCCTTGTTGAGACTCATCGAAAGGCTGTTCGTCGCCATTCCGATCACTGGCGATCACCGGATATGCGCCAGGGCCTCGGCTCTCAGGAAACGCCCGGTCTCAGGCAGGTGTTTGACATTGAGAGCCAGCAGTGAGGTGGGGATGAGACGGTTGGCCCTGAGCTTCTCGAAGTCGCTCAGCACCTCCTGGGGTGGACCATCGGCCGCCAGCCGGCCGTCCGCGAGAAGCAGCACGCGGTTGGCATAGATCACGGCCAGGTCAACATCGTGCGTGATGAAAAGGATGGCTTCAAAGCCGGGTAGCTGCAGGATGGAATCCATGAAGCTCATATAGTTCTGGTAGTCTTGTCCGGCGGTCGGTTCGTCCATCACCAGGATGCGTGAACGCATGGCCAGGATGGCCGCGATGCTGACACGCTTCTGCTGGCCGAAGGAAAGCGCCAGCGGGGGGTCTTGCTCCTTGTCCGAAAGGTTTACGATCTGCAGCGCCTCTTTCACCTCCTTTTCAACCTGGTCCTTCGGATGTTTCAGGTTGGTGGGGCCGAAGGCCAGTTCCTCATGCACGGTGGGGGCGAACAGCATATGGCTGGGGCTTTGGAACACATAACCGAGCGTCCGCGCGATCTGGGCGACGCTTGCCTCGCGCGTATCGTGTCCCTCCACCAGCACCCGGCCCGTGCCGGGTTTGAGCAGCCCGATGGCATGCTTGACAAAGGTCGTCTTGCCCGCTCCGTTCGCCCCCAGCACCGCGATCACATCGCCGCGCCGGATCTCCAGGTTAAGACCATGCAGCACCTCGCTCCCCGGCTCATAACCGAAAGCCACCTCCTCGAAAACTACCAGGGGTTCGGCGCCTCCATCGCGGCGGGCGGTGGGCAGGATGTCCATGG
This sequence comes from uncultured Anaerolineaceae bacterium, assembly GCA_964608885.1. Classification (GTDB taxonomy): domain Bacteria; phylum Chloroflexota; class Anaerolineae; order Anaerolineales; family Villigracilaceae; genus JACPVF01. Next base: position 14,012 of record CAZSPX010000059.1, read on the forward strand.
GGGCTGGCGCGGGCGCCAGCCGGGCATCCTCCATCACGCGCTCG
>CAZSPX010000060.1:0-14006 GCA_964608885.1 uncultured Anaerolineaceae bacterium
GCCCGCAGCACCGAGAAGGAGCGTGTGGAGACAGGGATGCATGCCCTGGCCTATGCGCTCTTTGTCCCCGTGTTCTTCATCAATATCGGGCTGGCGGTCAATTTGCGCGAGCTGCGGTCAGAAGCCTATCTTCTGGCGCTGGTGATCACGCTGGCGGCCATCCTTGGAAAATGGCTGGGAGCCGGGCTGGGCGCGAGCCTGGGCGGCCTGTCGACGCGCGAATCCGCACAGCTGGGCGCGGGGATGATCTCGCGCGGCGAGGTGGGGCTGATCGTCGCCAGCGTGGGCATCCGCGAGGGCCTGGTGACGGGAAACGAGTTCTCGGCCATCGTGGCGATGGTGCTGGCCACCACGATGCTGACGCCGCCCCTGCTGCGGGCGCTTTTTGCGGGCAGGCATCCGAAGCCCCTGCCATCCGAATCTGAGATCAGGCTGGAGGAATCAAATTGATGTACCTTGTTCTGTTCGTCCTTCACGATCCGGATTATCTTGAGGAGCTGCTGGCCGCCTGGGAGAAGCTGGGCGTCTCGGGGGTGACGGTGCTGTTCAGCACCGGGTTGGGACGCCTGCGCCAGCGCCAGGGGATGCGCGATGACCTGCCGCTGATGCCTTCGCTCGAGGATTTCTATGAGGCCCCCGAAGACCTGAGCCGCACGCTCTTCACCACCGTCTCGGACCATGACATGGTGGAGGCGCTGCTGGCCGCCACGCGCAACATCGTAGGAAACCTGGACGACCCCGATACCGGCCTGCTGCTGGTGCTGCCCGTGGCCGAGGCCTACGGCTTGCAGAAAGGAAGGAAGCGATGAGCACCGAGCCCGTCCGTTTGTTGATCCTGGCCGTGGTGCAGGAGCAGGACCAGGAGGTGGCCCTGCATATGCTGGAGAGGCTGCACATCCCGGCGGCCTACCTGGCAAGCACGGGCGGCTACCTGGGCCGCCGCAACGCCACGCTGATGATCGGCCTGCCGAAGGGCCGCGAGCCCGAGGTGCTGAAGGCCCTGCAGGATACCTGCCGCCAGCGCGTGGAGTACATGACGCTGCCGCTGGAGGGCTCGGCGATGCCCATGCCTGCGCCGGTGGCTGTCACCGTGGGGGGCGCGACCGTCTTTGCGCTGCCTGTGGAACGCTTCGAGGAGTTCTAGCCATGAAGATGATGATCATGATCGTGAAGGACCAGGATGCAGACCTGCTCACCCGCGAGCTGACGGCCGCCAATTACCGGGTGACGCGCGTGGCCTCCACGGGCGGATTCCTGCGCAGCGGAGTGGTGACCCTGTTGATGGGGCTGGAGGATGAGCAGGTGGAGCCTGTGGTCAGCCGGCTGCGCGGCATGTTCCCGGCCTCCTCCGCGGAGCCGCACGTCACGTTGTTCGTTGTGCCGGTGGAGGAATTCGAGCAGGTCTGAGCTAGGCCCAGCCCAACTGGACGGTCACCGCCGTGGCGCAGAGCGCCAGCCCGTTGATGGCGAAATGCAGGAAGATGCCCGGCCAGATGGAATCCGTCCGCTCGCGCAGATAAGCCAGCATGCAGCCCAGGAGGAAGGTGGGGATCAGGGCGACGAGCTGCAAATGGAAAGCGGCGAAGATGGCCGCGCTGAGCAGCATGGCCCTGACCCAGCCGTAACGCCCGCGCAGGCCGGGGAACAGGAAGCCCCGGAAGAAGATCTCCTCCACCACGGGGGCCAGCAGGATGCCCGCCGCCAGGAAGATGGCCGAGGGTCCCAGCTCGCGGTACAGCTCGAGGATGCTGTCTCCCTGGGTCTCGACGCCCAATTCCACCAGCAGCAGGTTGTGAAGGATGATGAGGGGATACAACACGATCACCAGCCCGCATCCCAGGGCCAGCCCATCCCATGCGAAGCGGCGGAAGCCGAGATGCTTCCAGCTGATGCGCCTGCGGCCCAGGATGAGCGCCACCGGGAGCAGCAGCATGGGTTCCAGGAGCACAAGGAGGATGGACTGCCAGATCCCCTGCGGGGGCAGGGAGGCCGAGAGAACGGCCATGGCGAGGATCACGACCACCATGAGGAGCAGGCCGAGCCAGGTCTCCTTCAGGCTCCAGGGCACGGAGGGTTGAACGGCAGGTTCAGGAAGAGTCATCCTTATCCTCGTCGTCGGGGCTCTCCAGGTGGAACTGGTGCAGAATGCGGTGGAAGATGGGGGAGATGAGAACCCCCACGGCCACCAGCAGGATCGTCCCTGAGAAGAGGGCAAAGAAGGAGGCGAAGAGCTTGCCCGCCGTGGTGGAGATGGGGTTCACCGGCCCCATGCCTCCCAGAAGCATGGAGGCGTTCAACAGGGAGTCGATCCATGAGAGACCGCCGAAATAGTGATAGCCCAGCACGCCGATGCCCAGCGAGGGCAGGATCAGCGCGACCGAGAACCCGGCATAGAGGACCATGCGCCGGACGAACCTGGAACGCGGGAGAAGCGGTTCCTTGCGGTGCTCGAACAGCATATCAGGCTCCTTCCACCAACTCGCGGTAGATGAACCACTGGCCCTTGCTGCGGTCGGCGTCCTGGGGGGCGCGGTCGTAGTACAGGTCGAAGATGCGGCCGCCCTCCACCTTCACGCGGAAGTAAAAGCGCCCCACACCCAGCGAGCCGCGTCCGGCCGCGACCGACAAGTGGGCGGGACGCATGTTGCGCGAGGCGCGCCCCCGGCGGGTGAAGTCGCTCCATTCCGCGATCTTTTCGGTGATGTGGAAGGTTTCGCCCTCCCAGGTGAAGGCATCCGGGCAGGGCGGGGATTTCTCGCGTGCGGGCGGGGTGTTAAAGATGGGCTGGATGAGGTGGTCGTAGAACTGGGTGGGTCTGAAAGAACCGGTCATGGCTTGTAGGGGTCATCGGATTGCAGGTAGGCCAGCAGCATCCAGCGCCGGTCGTGATCTTCCAGCCAGGCGCGCACCTCGCGGATGCGGGCGTAATCGTGCTCACCGAACTTGTCCAGGTAGAGGCGCTCCATGTGGGCGCGCATCTCCTCGGTGCGGAGGCGCTCCTGCCAGGAGCGGGTGAAGAACTCATTCACATTGTCGTGGAGGTTGCGCTCCACCAGGGCGCTCCACTCGTGGTGGTCCAGCCAGACCCCGTTGCAGGTGTGGCAGCGGTCGATGAAGAGCGGCTCGCCGGGCAGCACCTTGAAGCGTCCCAGGATGCGCCCGCAGTTGGGGCAGAGCTTGAGCTCCTTCATCTCCCAGGCGGGGTCGATCTGCGAGCCGGTGGGTCTGGGAGCCAGGGTATCGCCGCGCGCCTGGCGCCAGGCCAGGTAGGCATTCGAATCGATCCACACACCGCGGCAGGTCGTGCAGCGGTTGGCGGGCAGCCCCTCCACGAGCGTGGCGGGGCCCAGGGAATCGGTCTTGCACACAGGACACAACATGCCGGCCTCCGTCTTCCGTCGGTCGCGTAATTTTACTCCCGGTATTTCCAATCCCAGAACCAGAAAGCCAGGCCCTTGTATTCACCCCAACTCTCGAAGGCCTTCTCCACCTGCCTGGGCGTGACCGGGGCACCGTCATACCACTCGTGGGAGACGAGCTTCAGCGCCCAGCTATCCACGGGAATGAAATCGGGGCGCCCCAGGATGAGCAGCAGGTTGGCAGCGGCATAGGGACCGACACCCCTGATCTGCAGGAGCACCTGGCGCAGCTCCAGGGTGGGGAGGGTGCTGGTCTTGAGGGCTTCCAGGTCGAATGCGCCCGAGGCTACGCGGACCGCCAGCTCGTGAACAGCCGGGGCGCGATAGCCCACCTTCACGATCTCGCGCAGGGTTTCAGGCCCACCCGCGGCGATGGAATCGGGGGTGGGAAAGGCGCGCGCACCGCCATCCGCAGCAGAGGCGCCGAACTGGTTGATGAGGTTGAGGTTCATGCGTTTGGTGGCGCCCCACAGTGTATTGGTGGTGAGGATGGTCTTGACCACGTCCTCGAACAGGGTGGGGGAGCGCAGCACGCGCCCGCGCGCCAGACGGCGGGCGAGCCTGAGCTTTGGCTCCTTGCGGACCGCGGAATAGAAATCCGAGAAGTCCATGTCGAGACCGAACATCCAGGCAGCCTTCTCCTTTGCCTCCCTTTGCTCACGGGCTGCCAGGCGCGGGGTTTCCAACAGGAGGCCACCGTCCGCGGCGGTGAAGTGGTATTCCACCACCCGCCCGGTCTGGAGGCGGTCCGTGTAAGACAGGGTGGAGGTGGACTCGTCAAAACCGAACGGGGCGAGCTGCCGCCATCCATGCGAATCGACCACCGACATAAAGTTGAAAGGCTGGCGGGCGGGAAGGATGAATTGCATGGCTCTCTCCTGTGGGATAATATTAGCACAAATGTACATAAATCCAAACGGCTGCCGCCGACACCAGGGAATACAGCATGTTGAAACTATACCGTGAACCCCTCAGCCCGCAGGCGGATGCCATCGAGGGCGAACTGAAAGACATCCTGCTGGCCTATGACGTTGTGGAGATCACCGGACCTGAAGCTCGAAAGCAGTTTGGCAGCGACCATCCCCTGCCCATCCTGACGAACAATGAGCGGGTGGTGAGCGGGAAAGAGCCGCTGCAAGCCTACTTAAAAGAACTGCGCCAGATCATGAAGGACTGGCAGGCTTATCAGGGGGATTGGTGTTACGTGGACGAGGACGGGAACGCCTGCTAGCCGCGCACGGCGATCCTGACCCACTGCGGCGCAGCAATGCGCTCATAATCCTGCATGCTCATGAAGATGGAACGGTCGAGGCGGCCGGCGTTGAAGACCACCTCCTCGTTCTCGCGGATCAGAGGGTCGGCCAGCAGGATCAAGGACTCATTGAACGAGAAGGGCGGGATGGCGCCCAGCACGCAGCCTGTGAGGGCCTGGGCCTTCTCGCGCGGGGCCATGGCGACGCTCTCCGCCTGGAAGTGGGCCCGGAGGCTTTCCAGGTCGAGGCGGCAGTCGCCGGGGACGTTCGCCAGGCAGTAGAGGTTCTCCTTGCGGCTCATGCGCACCTGCACCACCAGCGATTTGATGGCCTGCTCCAGGCGGTTGCCGCGGATCTGCGTGATGAATTCGGTGCGTCCTTCGGCGGGATGCTCAACCACGCGGAAAGAGGCGCCTTCGCGCGTGAGCAGCGACTTCAACTCCTCGTGGACAATGCTCATGGGGTTCCGCTCTCTTCCTCGCCGATCACCATGATCTCCTTCCAGCCCACCGGCACAGGGCTGAAGGTGGTCTCGATGCGGACGAATTGAATATTCTTCCAGAGGCCTCCGGGCGGGCGGGCAAGCAATGGAGAATCGCTGAGCTGGCTCTCGAAGGTATATAGCAGGCGGTAACCCTGCACAAAGGGAGCCCGGCCCAGCACGTTGTGGACCGTCACGCCGGGGTTGTGCACGCCCGGGACAAGGCGGATCTCGGAGATGTCATAGGCCTTGCCCAGGTCGATCTCGATCCATTGGGTGGGGCCGGCCCCGGAATTCCAGCGGGTGCGCAGGCTGCCATCCACGGCCGCCGCGCCGCCGAATCCGTACGTCTCGCGCGACACCTTGACGTGCTTCTTCAACGCCAGGTTCGTCCCCGAGGGCAGCCAGCCGGTCCAGATGGGATCGGTAGGAAAGGGAGTGACAGTGGGTTGCGGGGTGGAGGTGGGCAGCAGGTGGGTGGCCGCGCCGGGAGGCGGAGGGGTGCTGGTCGAGCCTGAGACAGGTAAATTACAGCCCGCGAGGATCAGCACTCCCAGGCAAATGAAAGGCGCAAGCGTTTTCAGTCTTGGCTCCCTGTGCCTCAGCGGGGCGCATAGATGGCGTACCCGCGCGGAGGCGCGTAGAACTGCCCGCGCCCATCCGATCCGGCGCCCTGGTTGCCGGGGCGGTTCATATCGAACTTGCTCCACCAGGCCACCGGCTCGAAGGCGGTATTGCGCCAGCGGGTGCCGACCCATGCTCCGTTCCAGCGATCGCCGCGGTTATTGAGCACATAGACCAGGCCGGGTTTGCCCTCGAACCCGCTCCGCTGGGCGACATACAGCTCATCATCCAGGTAAAGGATCTCCGTGGAGCCGCCGGCATACTTCTCATGCACACCTACGAGGGCGGCAATGCCGTTCGGCGTGTTCTCCAGCGCCAGGTTGAAGTTGAAATAATCCTTCCAGAACACGCAGGGAAAGCCCTCGTGCGTCAGGATGTAGGAATAAGCCAGCAGTTTGTCGTTGATGATGGGACGACCTTCCTCGCGCAGGTCGTGATTCTCCACAAATGTGACGGTGGTCTGCGGCTGCTTCTGAAGGACGGTCTCCCAGGTGGCCAGGTTGCGCAGGCTGAAACCGTACTGGTCGCAGAGGGCCTTGAGCATCTCACGCAGCGGGAAGTCAAAGGCATCCACGGGGTTGGAGTTGGAGAAGTTCGCCAGGTCCACCCAATTCTCGATGGCGCGGGCGTTGTCCCAGAACTCGGCCACACCATAGGGCGTCACCAGTTTCCCCTCGCGCTGGTAGCGATATTCCTGGATGGCGGTGATGGTGTTGGCGCCGTAGCCCTTGACGAAATCATAGCGAAAGCCGTCGAAGCCGATCTCTTCGATCATCCAGCGAGTGAAGGCCAGCAGCTCACCATAGACATATGGATTGCGGTGTGAGAGGTCGGGCATATCGCCAAAGGTCATCTCATCCCAGGATTCGTACAGGCTGGGGTGGAAGCTCTGCCAATCGCGGGGGAACCGGCCGCTTTTCGGACGGAAGCAGGTCCAGCGCTCCTGTCCGGTGATGGGATTGATCTCGGTCTCGTCCGCGCCGTTGTTGTGATTGAGGACGACATCGGCGATGACACTCATGCCGCCAGTATGGGCCTCGTTGAGAAGCGCGAGCAGTTCCTGCCGGGTGCCGAACCAGGTGGGAACGCCGCCCTTCTGGTCGAACTCCCCCAGGTCGTAATAGTCATAGGGATCGTAGCCCATCGAGGGGCCGGAGATATTCCCGGCCTTGTGGACGGGCGGCAGCCAGAGGGTAGAGAAGCCTGCCTGCCTCAGCGAGGGCAGCTTCGAACGCACGTACTCCCACCAGGCGAACTCCCTCCCCTCCTCACGCGGGCAATCCCAGTAAAAAGCTTGCAGCATCACACCCATTTCTTACTCCTCACCATCCGGATCAACGCTAATCAATGAGAACAGGCAGGCGCAATTGTAACCCTTTCAGCCCGTGCGGCGGGATCTCCCGGCCAGCTTCAACACATAATCCATGACCGGCTCCTCGCCGTTGATGGGCGGGTTGGGCTCCTCACCGATCACGGCGAACCCGCATTTCTCCAGCACGCGCAGAGAAGCGAGGTTGTGCTGCGCCACGTGGGCATACAGCGGGCGCGAGGGGACCTGGTCGAGGAACTGGATCAGGGCAGCGGTGGCAATGCCATGGCCCCAGAACTCCCGCCCGATCCAATATCCCACCTGGCGCCTCCTTTTCTGGATGAAGCTCATCACAGTCCCGGCGACCTGATCCCCCCAGAGGATCGTCCGCAGGACCACGGAGCGGTCACGGCGGATCTTGCTCCAATGGGCCATGAAGGGTACAAGGTCGCGGGAGGGGAAAGCGGCCATACGCCAGGCCACAGGATCGCGCTGGTGCTCATAGAATATGGGGAGATCGGCATCGATCACCCCGCGCAGTTGAACATGCTCATTCATTGGTTGCATGGCGAGGCTCGCCCCTGATTCTAATCCCCCGCGAGCCCGTCCAGTGAGCGCCAGAAGGACAGGAACTCCTGCATGGAATGCACGGTGGTATGCAAATCGTCCTGGCTCCGCTCGGAGGAGGAGGGGTTGTACCAAACCGCGAACATCCCCAGGCTGTTCGGGATGAGCACATCCTTCTGGAGAGAATCGCCCACCATGAGGGCCTCTCCTGCCGGGAGATCCAGGTCCTGCAGGATATGACGGTAGAAGGCCTCCCCTTTCGGCAGCCCGGTGTTCCGGAACCCGTAGACACGCTTGAAATAATGATCCAGGCTGAGGCGGGCGAGGGCGCCGCGGATCTGGGATTCATCCGAGATGGCCGCGCTGGTGGCGATGATACAGCGCCGCCCGCTGGAACCGAGGTAGGCCAGGACCTCCGCAACACCCTCCACGGCACGGACCTGCGGCCATTCGACCATCGGAACCGGGGAGAATGGGTCGTCGTCATGCATGACGGTATCACCCCAATCGAAAAAGACGGTGGGGTAGCGCGGCGCGGGCATGGGAAACGAGGGGCTAGAAATCGACCTTGAGGACGCGCTGGCCTGTGGGCTGGGGGCTGCCCCCGGCAGGCTCCACGGTGACCCCCAGCGAGGTGAACATGTTCAGGCTTTGCGGGGAGGAGATCATCCCGGCAGTATAGGCCTGGGCCTGCTCCGGGCGGAAGACAGCCGCGCTCACACGCACGCCATCCGGCTGGACGAGCCAGGCCTGGTAGGTCTGGCCCGCGGGGAGAGGCGGCAGGTCCCAGACGATGAGGATGCCGGTGTTCTCCTCCTTGTTGAGGAGGAGGGAGCCGGAGATCTGCCCGTTCTGGATGGGGAAGGATTCGGTGCCGGGGTAGGCCAACATGCTCAGCGCGGCCTGGTCGGTCTGGACCTGCTTCAGCAGGTCGGCCTGCTGGCTCTGCACGGAGCGGAGCTGGAGGAAGGAGACCACATTGATGCCCAGCAGGACGAGCATGGCAAGGCCCATCGCCAACTGGCTGAAAGACCAGGTGATACGGCGGCGCTCCTGAGCCTTGCTGCCCCGGATGCGGGCCTTGAGGCGGTTCCGCAGGGCGGGATCGGGGGCCCGGGGCGGCAGGGAAGCCATCAGCCCCTGGCTCACCTTGCGGTAGCCGGCCAACTCCGCGCGGCAGGATTCGCAGGCAACCAGATGCAGCTCCAGCGCGGCGGCGTCATCCGGGTCCAGCGCGCCGAGCGCATAGGCCGGAATATTTTCTTTGAAGGAGGAATGCTCAATGTCCATCGGTGTGCGGTCCTGCGGTGTCTTCCATTTCCTTTAACGTTCGAACCATTCGTTTTAAACGGGCAAACGCATGGTCCTCAATTCTTAATACGCCGCCCGGGAAGGATTTGGATCTTCAATCCCGGGTCAGATGCGGCTCAATCCTTCCAGTTTTGCCGCAGATGCTCCATGGCAGAGCGGATGCGGGTCTTTACGGTGCCGAGCGGCCAGCCAAGCACCTCGGCGATCTCGCTCTGGCTGAGACCCTGGAAATAGGCCAGCTCGACAACCTTGCGGTGATCGGTGTCCAGGGCTTGGACCGCGAAATGCAGGCTGCGCCAGCGCGCCTCGTCGGTGGTGGTGGAACCGTCAGGCAGATCGCGCCAGGCGTCCTCGGGGTCGGCGGCGTCGGAGAGGAGCGGCCGCCGGTTCTCCAGCCGCAGACGGTCCAGGGCGGTGCGGCGGGCGATGGTCAGCAGCCAGAAGACCAGCGAGCCGCGCTCGGTCAGGTAGGAGCGGGCGCGGCCCCACAATTTGAGGAAGGTATCCTGGGTGGCCTCCTCGGCCAGCATGGGGTCTTGCAGGATGCGCAGCGTAAGGGCGTGGACGCGGGAGGCGTAGCGATCATACAGCATGAGGAAGGCCTGTTCCTCCCCGTGCGCCACGCGCATCACCAACTCAACATCATCCGGGCTGCCCATGTCCTGATTGTACCGAATTTCCGCCCTCCGAACGGCTGAATATACGGGCCGATGAAAAACCCGGCATGAAATCCAGAATCGCTGCCAGCGGCGTAGTACAGGATGAAAGGCCTTTCGCATCCCCCTTTTTAACGTTACAAGGAGAAATCCAATGAAGAGATTAGCATCCCTCAGCCTGGCCGTGCTTCTGCTGCTGGCCACGGCGGTCTCGGCCGGGCCAGCCTCGGCCAAGTCGCCGACCATCTTTGAGTTTGACAGCATGGTCGGCGTGCCGCGGCCCTATACCGGGTCCACCAACCCCATCCGCGGCGTGAACGGCGGCGGGCTGCCCTGGGTGATCGCCTTCGGCAAAGGCGAGCTGAAAGCGGACGGCAAGCTGGAGGTCAAGGTGCAGGGTTTGGTGCTGGACCCCAACGACCCGCAGGTGATCGCGGGAGGCCGCGGCGGGACCAACCCCAGCGCCACCTTCCGCGTGCTGGTGAGCTGCCTGAGCCGCGATGAGGCCGGCAACCCGACCACGGTGAATGTCTCCACAGACCCCTTCCCGGCCAGTTCCACCGGCAATGCGAAGGTCGAGGCGCAGGTGAGCCTGCCTTCGCCGTGCATCGCGCCCATCCTGTTCGTGACAAGCGGGACCGGCGCCTGGTTCGCCTCCACAGGGTCGTAACGGGAAGCCCTGATCTCAACCCTGGCGCAGCCTCTCGCTGATGAGAGGCTGTGCCAGGACCCAGCCAGGCCGAATGGAGAATGGTCAGCGCCGTTTGGAGCGGTCGATGATAAAGCCGATGATCCTGCCATCCAGATCTTGACCAGCCTGCATCCACCGCCCTGCCTGCATCAGGCTGTCCCGGCCTCCCCAATCACCTCCTTCGCCGGGATCGGGGATGGGGCGGTTGAGGGCGAGATCGCCCGAACCATAGTCGTTCTTGATCTCATGGTCGCTTCCCTCGCCGCTGTCATCGGAAGGCAGGGGGCGATGGACTAACGGCCTGCCGAGGTTGTAGTTGCGCCTGATATCCCAGTCGCCTCCCTCGCCCGGATCAATTGCTGTCGAGTTCGGAAGTGGCCAATCCTTGCCCGGCCCGGCATCCAATGGCACAATAATTTTATCGATGTCCCCCATGATCTGGATCCTCCGCCCATGCGTCACAAATGGCACCGGACTGCACGGGAGCGTCTGCAATGACGGGCCGAGGCGCAATATCCACCCCTGGCCCTCGGAAGGCAGATCCTCCAGCATGGATATCAAACCCATGTTCCAGGCTTCCACTTCGTTCATCTCGGATGGTGAAAGGCTCTCTGACTTGAGAACGGCCTGCAGTTCGTCCATCTGACGGCGGATGAGCTCCTGCTTCACTTCCTGAAATGAACTCATCAACCTTTCCTTTGCGGCATTCAATTCCATCTGACCCATTACAGCCTCCAACCTTTAATCGACTTTGAACAGGCTCCAGTTTGCAGCGCGCATCAACTGGCGCGCGAGCGAATCCAGCTCTTTTTCCGTCGCCGGTTTTTCGCCACCCTGATAGACTTTCGGGTTTTTCCTGATCTCATCCTTCAACGCTGAAAAGCCCTTGATCACTGCCTTGAGGTCCTGATCGCCCTCCGCCTGTTCCCAGAACTCCCTGTATTCATCGCGCAGGAGGAACGGGGGCAGGAACCAGCGGGCGAGGGCATAATAGCGGCAGGCCATCCGCTGATCCCTTTTTTCGGGAGATTTTGCAAGCCGCTGAAAGGCAAGTCCGAACCAGCAGGCCAGGGTATAAAGATCCGGTGTGTAAAGCCGGAAAGCCAGCTTTTTCCTTCCGGACCTGAGGATCAGCGCAATATTCTCCTGAGCTTTCCGCAAGTCGTCGATCCGCCCGGTCCGGATGAGCATATTTGCAGGGCCCAGAAGGGAACGATTCGCAAAAGCCGGATCCGGGTTCTCCTTCTCCAGTTCCCTGGCCATGCCATAATAGCGGAGCGCCTCGCCAACCTTTTCCCGGTCATGGGGGATCCCGCTCAATAGGCCCTTACGGTTGGCGTAGGATAGAACCTGAGCCAGGTAGTAATACGGCCGTCCGGAATCCGGCCACAACTCTGAGGCCTGCCAGAATTGCTTTTGCGCCAGATCGTGGAATATCCTCTCACCGCTGCCCCGCAGGCTGGACTCGTACAGCGTCCCAATCAGCAGGTGGATCCGGGCGCGATATGCCTCGCTTTTCGAGCGGTTGATGTGTAACAGCTCCTGCCCCATCATTTCCGTGACCATGATCCGCACGGCCAGGCTCAGCGAGCGCCGGTATGTCTTGACGGCACTTTCCTGCTGGTCGAGGGTCTCCTTCAGAAGCTCCTGCGCGCGGAGGTCGGATGGATTCTTAGAGAGCGCCTCAGTGGCATATTTCCAGGCATCGTCCAGACGACCCAGTTTCTTATGCATACCGGCAGGCTTCAGGTCATCCGGTACGCTCGCCCCGGCGCGCTCCAATTGCCTGTTGAGGTTTGATAACATCGCCCGCGTTTTCGGGTGATCGGGGAATTTTTCATCGGCATATTGCAGATATTTGCGCGACTCCTGCAGATCCCCCTGCTCATAAAAGATCTCCGCAGCCTGGCATAGCTTTTCAGCGACCATCTCTCCAGAGGGCGTACCTTTGCCGGACGACACCTGATCGAGACATTCCTGAAGAAGGGCCGCCGCTTTCCACTCATCAGGCAATTTTGACAGATAAGCATATAACATCTCCGCGGCATTTTCAGGAACCCCGGCATCCATCAGGAGCCGGGCAACCTGCAAGAGCGGAGCGATTTTCCATGCAGTGACGGACCGGGCAACTGTGGAGGGGGAGGAAGCGGATATGCTTCCGTGAATGGGGGGAAGAATTTTCGCGAGGTCCTGAACTTCATAGGCTACCGATCTTTCCCCCGGTGTGCCGGGCATGTATAAAAGATCCGCCTTCATGCGAAAGCCCCGCTGTGGGAACAGGCCCGCCAAAAGGCCGAGGACAGGTTTGATCTCCTTGGGCGCAGCCTCGCTGGCGGCCTTGATGAGCTCGACCGCCCTATTGACATAGGCGTCCGTGATCTGAATGACGGCCGGGTCTTTGCCGATGGGATCATCCAGAACGCGCCGGCTGATATTTCTCGCGAATTCTCTTCCTTCGTCCAGTTCCTCCACGATCCATCCGCGTGCCAGTGCGCCTAATCCCGCGGCCAGCCCGTCGAGACCGGCATCCCCTGTCGAATTGATGACGTTTTCGAATACCAGCTGCGGGGATGGAAAAAACAGGTTCTGGATGATGATATTCAGAAGGTACACAACGAGGAAGGCGGATATCACTACCGCCAGGAGCTTCAGGACTGCCCAGGCGAAAGGAAAGAAGATGTCATCAAGATACTTGACGTTCCTGTTTGCAATCAGGTTTACTGGTAGGGGGGTGGGGGAAGGAGAAGGCGTGACCGCCGGTGTGATGGAGGCTTGTGCGGCGGGGGAGGGGCCGGGAGTGCTGGAAGCAGGTGTGGCGGTTGCAGCCGGGGAGGAGAGCGCCTGCAGGTCCACGAGCGCAAGAAAGGCCGCCGTGCCTGCCAGTAAAACCATAACAATCAGGAGCGCGATCCGCTGTCTCATCCGATAAGGCCTCAACCCTGTACCAATAAAACAGGCTTGTTAATTATAGGAAGAACAAGGCTGCGATTCAAGCCATTGGCGACTCTCTAATGATTGCCCCGCACAGGAAACGGCCTCCCACTGAAGCGCCGTGTTCAAGGGCGGCAGCTGCCCTACCTCAGATGATCGCCGCGATGCTCCAGCCAGGTGAGGGCCTCGCGGGCGCTGAGGGTGTTGAGCGGGGTGGAGGCGACAAATTGCCTCACCCCTTGCTCGTCGATGCGCGAGTACTGCCGGAGGGCCCAGCCAATGGCCTTGTTGATGAAGAACTCCTTTGAGCCGAGGTTCTCGCAGATCAATTCCTTTAACAATTCGAAGTCAGTCTCATCCTTGTAGTTAAGCTGGAAGAGGAGCGTTGTGCGGCGCAGCCAGAAGTTCTCCGACCCGCGCCACTTGGCAAGATATTTGCGCTTTGCGCGCGGCCAGCGCCTGAAGTGATCGCCCACCGCGTGCCCTGCCAGCGTGTCCACGGTGTCCCACCAGGATTTAGTGGTCAGCAGGTGCTCCAGGGTACCGGCGAATCCCTCGGGGATCAGCTTCTCCATTCGGGAGATCAGCCCGACGGCGAGGTACTGGTATTCACGCTGCGGCAGCGACCAGAGATCGCGCGCGATGGCGTCCAGGTCGCTGATGGCGGGCAGGCCGTTCTCCCTATAGAAGGACTTTGTCAGGGCGGACAGCTGCGGGCTCTTGATGCCGAGGAACTCGAACTGCCCGCGCATGTAACGCTCCAT
>CAZSPX010000061.1:0-13975 GCA_964608885.1 uncultured Anaerolineaceae bacterium
CAGCCCGCGACTGGTCCCGGCCTCTCCCAAGGCCCGCAGGCTGGCGGCCGAGCGCGGGATCGACCTGGGAGGGCTGCGCGGGTCCGGTCCGGAAGGGGCGGTGCTGGCAGAGGATGTGCCAGAGAAACCCGCCGCGCAGGGGGTCGAACCATTGGGAGCGGTATGGCGGCTCATGGCCGAGCGGATGACCGCGAGCTGGAACACGGTGCCTCATTTCTACCTGACGCGTGAGGTGGAAGCGGCCGCCCTGCTAGAATGGCGCACGCATATCCTTCCGGTCGTGGAGCAGCGCACCGGTGTCAGGCCCAGCATTACCGATCTATTGGTGAAGCTGGTCGGCACAGCCCTGCGCAGCCATCCGCGCCTCAATGCGTCCTGGGCGCAGGGCGGGATCCGCTTCAATCCAGAGGTCAACGTGGGCCTGGCGGTTGCGATCGAGGATGGCCTGATTGTCCCCGTCATCCGGGGGGCGGACGCGGCCTCCATCTCCGAGATCGCTGTGCAGCGGAAGGACCTTGGTGAGCGCGCCAACAGCCGCAGATTGCGCCCGGAGGATATCTCCGGAGGCACCTTTACCCTCTCCAACCTGGGAATGTACAACGTGGACGCCTTCAGCGCCATCATCAACGCGCCGCAGGCGGCGATCCTGGCAGTGGGGCGCATCGCGGAGCGCGTCGTCGCAGTGGAGGGCGCGCCGGCGGTGCGCCCCATGCTGATTATGACCTTATCCTGCGATCATCGTGTGGTGGACGGGGCGCGCGGCGCTCAATTCCTCGATGATCTTGCTTCTCTCATCGGTGATCCCTGGAGGCTCCTGGCATGAAGGCTTCAGGGGATAGCGGGCAGCGTTGGACCGGCAAATGGGTTGCGTGCACCGGTCCGTTGAAAGGAGGCAGGTTGCAGCGCATCTAACCGAACCCGCAGCACCTTTATATCCGATTCCATTTACACAGGAGAAAAAATGAAATCTCGTTTCTGGTATTTGATGATCAGTGTATTGGTGGTCAGCCTGCTGGCCACCGCCTGCGGCACCCCGGCCACCACCGCGCCGGCCGCGACCGAGGCGCCCACCACTGCAGCCGCCACCGAAGCCCCCACAACGGCCGCGACCGAGCCCCCTGCCGCTGAAGCACCCATCAAGATCGGGGCTTCGCTGCCGCTCACCGGCGATTTCTCAGAGCCGGGCACCGCGGCCCGCAAAGGCTATGAGGTCTGGGTGGATGTGATCAACAAAGCCGGCGGACTGCTCGGGCGCCAGGTCGAATTGACTGTCTATGACAACGCCTCGGATCCCGATACTGCCGTGGCGGACTATGAGCGCCTGATCACCCAGGACAAGGTGGATCTGGTGGTGGGGCCCTTCTCCAGCCGCCTGGTCATCCCCACCTCGGAAGTGGCCGCGAAATACGGTTATGCCTTTGTAGAGCCTGCGGGCGGCGCGCCGCATGTCTTTGACCGCGGCCTCACCAACATCTTCTTTGCCCAGCCGGCGCCCTCTGCCGACCAGGCCATCCCCTTTGCGAATTTCGTGCTGAGCCTTCCTGAAGACCAGCGCCCCAAGACCTTCGCGGTCATCACCAATGACGATCCCTTCAGCGTGGGCGTGGTGGAGAGCGTGGAAAAGCTGCTGACCGAGGGCGGCCTGAGCATGGTCCTGAAAGAGACCTATCCTCCCGATACGGCCGACTTTTCCTCCCTGGCCGCAAAGGTGGCTGACCTTAACCCCGACCTGCTCGTAGGCGGGACGCAGTTCGAGGATTCCGTAGGGCAGATCAAAGCCTATATGCAAGCGGGCTACCAGCCGCGCGGCGCGGTGTTCCTCACCGGCCCCGGCCTGCCCAAGGAGTTCAGCGAGGCGCTGGGACCGGCCACGGAGGGAGTCTTTGCCCCGATCTCCTGGTTCGAGGCCTCCACGACCGAGACCAATCCCGAGTTTGTCGCGGCCTATCACGAAAAGTTCGGCGATGAGCTGATCGCTGAGGATTCGGCCAACGCCTATACGGTGGGCCAGGTCCTGCAGCAGGCCATCGAGAACACCCAGAGCATCGATAACGCCAAGCTGATCGAAGAGATGCACAAGAGCACCTTCACCACCGTGGTGGGGCCGCTCTCCTTCGATGAGCTGGGCCAGCCCAAGGGCTCCTACATGGTGCTGCAATGGCAGGGCGGCAAGATCGTGATTGTCGGGCCGGATTACGCCAAGCAGTCCGAGCCGATCTGGCCGAAACCCAACTGGTAAGCCGTTATTCAGGCTGGCCAAAGGGTCAGGAGCAGGGGAGGGCTGCTCCTGACCCATCCAACCGAGGTATGCCATGACGATCCCATCCTTTCACCTTTTTATCCAGACCCTCATCCTGGGCGTGCTGGTGGGCGGGGTGTATGCGCTCATGTCCTCCGGGCTGACCCTGATCTTCGGGGTGATGCGGGTCATCAATGTGGCCCACGGAGCTTTTCTCGTCCTGGGGGCGTACATCACGTACTTATTATTTCAAAACCTTCATGTGGATCCGATCGTTTCAATTCTCATCACCATCCCGCTCTTTTTCGCAATGGGCTGGCTGCTGCAGCGTTACGTGCTCTCCCGCATTGACCGTCCAGAGCGCACCTCAGTCCTGGTGACGTTCGCGCTTGCCCTCATGCTGGAGGGCCTCATGGGCGCGATCTTCCAGACCACCTTCCGCTCGGTCAAGCCGGACTATGCCACGGATGCAATTATCCTGGCGGGCTATCGCTTCCCGGTGACGCGGCTGATGGGTTTCGCGGCCGCGCTGGTGGTGATCGTTTCCCTGTACCTGATCCTGCAATACACGAACCTGGGACGGGCCATCCGGGCCACCATCCAGGACCCAAGGGCCGCGCAGCTGGTGGGGATCAACGTGGGCAGGATCTCGGCACTTACGTTCGCCCTGGGGGTATCCACCGCGGCGGCGGGAGGCTCACTGCTAAGCATGATCTACAGCTTCAATCCCTCCAGCCAGGCGGACTGGGTGGCGCGCACCCTTTCCATCATCGTGCTGGGAGGCATGGGCAGCCTGCCGGGTGCGATGCTGGCGGCGCTGATCCTCGGGATCATGGAGCAGCTGACGGCCATCGTCATCACGCTCTACTGGTCGCCCATCGTCTTCTATTTCTTCCTTTTCATCACTCTCATCATCCGGCCCCAGGGCCTGCTGGGTGAGGTGGTACGGGAGAAAGGCGCATGACGAAGTCAAAGATCCCCTCCTCCGTGTTCATCGGGCTGGCGCTGGTGGTCCTGCTGGTGTATCCCTGGGTCCAGCGCGGGCAGTATTCACAGCATGTGATGGTCATGACCTTCATGGCCGCCGTCATGGCCTCCAGTTGGAACATACTGGGGGGCTACTCGGGCTATACATCCCTGGGACATGCGGCTTTCTTTGGCCTGGGCGGATACCTGGTGGCCTGGACCCATAACCACTACGGCTGGCATCCCTTCATCAGCGCATGGTTCCTGGCGTTGATCGTCATGGGGGTGGCCCTGGTCATGGGCTGGATCTCGCTCCGCACGCAGGGTTCGGCCTTCGTGGTGGTGACCATCGCGGTCATCTTCATCTTCAGGCTGCTGGCGCTCAATCTAAGCTCGATCACCAACGGCGCGCGCGGGCTGACCCAGCCGCGCCCCGGGTGGGGAGATGTCCCCTGGTCGCCTGAGTTCATCAAGATCCCCTTCTATTACATCATGCTGTTCCTCCTGATCGTGACCCTCTTCGTCTCCTGGCGCATCCGCCAGTCCAAGTTCGGGCTGGGGCTGATCGCCATCCGCGAGGACGAGGGCAAGGCGGAGGCGGTGGGGATCGACACAATGCTCTACAAGGTGCTGGCCTTCGGGTTGAGCGCCTACTTTGTAGGAGTGGCAGGCGGCATCTACTCCTATTTCTTCACCTACATCGATCCCGGATTTGTGTTCGATATTTTCACCAGTGTGACAATGGTGCTGATGGCCATCCTGGGGGGCCGGGGCACGTTATGGGGGCCTGTGCTGGGCGCCTTCATCATGCAGCCCCTATCCAACTGGATCATCGGGGAGTTCGGCGGATCCCAGATCCACCTGACCATTTTTGGGGCCGTCCTGCTCTTTGTCATGCTCTTTATGCCGCAGGGCATCCTGCCGGCCGTGACCGGGTTCTGGAAGGACCGGTCCCGCCGCCAGGCGGCTGCGACCGGCTGATCCGTGGGAGAGCGCCAATGCTTGTGACAGACAAGATCACCAAATCCTTCGGAGGCATACGGGCGGTGGATGCCTGTTCGATCGAGGTGCGAAAGGGCTCGATCACCGGCTTGATCGGTCCGAATGGCTCGGGAAAGACCACGCTGTTCAACATCATTACCGGTTTTTACCGGCCGGATTCGGGGAGTGTGCGCCTTAAGGATCAGCCCATTGAGGGTCTGAAGCCGAACCGCATCTGTCACCGGGGCATCGGGCGGACGTTCCAGATCACGCGGTTGTTCTGGCAAATGACCGTCCTGGAGAACCTGATCGTGCCGGTGCGCCAGGTGGGCTGGAGGACCCTGCTGAGCCAGGGTGTGAAGAAGCATGAGGAAGCCCGCGCCATGGAGCTCCTGGACTGGGTGGGCCTCTCGAAGTTCCGCGACGAGGAAGCTCGCAAGCTTTCATTTGGCCAGCAGAAACTGGTCGAGCTGGCGGCGGTGCTCATGTCTGACCCCGAGATCATCCTCCTGGACGAGCCCGCCGGGGGAGTGAACCCGGTCATGATCGAGAAGATGATGGAAATGGTGGACGACCTCAACCTGAAGGGGACCACTTTCCTTCTGGTGGAGCACAACATGCGCCTGGTGATGGAACTGTGCCAGCACATCATTGTCCTGGATCACGGGCAGAAGATCGCCGAAGGGCTTCCCGCGGACATCCAGCAGAATCCCCTGGTCCTTGAAGCCTACCTTGGGAGCACCGAAAATGCCAATGCTAGAGCTTGAAAATGTGGTGGCGGGCTACATCCCCGGCGTGGAGATCCTGCGCGGGGTGAGCCTGCGCGTGGAGGAGGGTGAGATCGTATGCCTGGTCGGCCCCAACGGTGCAGGAAAATCCACGGTGCTGCGGGCGATCTCCGGTTTCCTGAAGCCCTCCGCGGGCCGCATTCACTTCTCCGGGAGATCCATCGGGGGACTGGCTCCGGAGGTGATATTAAAGGAAGGCATCACCCATGTCCCGCAGGGCCACAGCGTCTTTGAGAAAATGTCGGTACATGAGAACCTGCTGATCGGCGCGTTCACGATCAAGGATCGGGCGATCATCATGCAGCGGCTGGAGAGGGTGTATGACCTGTTCCCCTTCCTGAAAGAGCGCATGGGGACGAAGGCCGGAAACCTTTCGGGCGGGCAGCAGAAGATCCTGGAGATCGGGCGTGCCCTCATGCTGGAGCCGCCGCTGATGATCCTGGATGAGCCCTCGCTGGGGCTGGCCCCCCAGACGATGGATCATCTCTTCGGCATCATCCAGGAACTGAACCGCAAGGGGCTGACCATCCTGATGGTGGAGCAGAACGCCCGCCAGGGACTGGCCTCGGCCGCGCGCGGTTATGTGCTGGAGCTTGGCAAAGAGAAATTCGAAGGCCCGGCGCGGGAACTACTGGACAGCCCGGAGATGGCCCGCCTCTACCTGGGAGGCTCCACGGAGAACGGCGTGACCTACCGGCGGCGCAGGGCGGCGCCCGTGGAACCCGCCTCATGAGCGGAGTGGCCTGGGCACTGGCCGCGGGTGCAGGCTTTGGACTGTTCCAATCCCTTAACCGGCGGGCCGTCAAGGGGATGGATGTGTACACCGCAACCTTCATCCAGCTTGCCGTCTCGGCGCTGGTGCTGGGCGTCATATCCGTCCTCACCCAGGACCTCGGACAGCTCCGCAGCGTCCCCCTGCGAGGCTACCTAAACTTCGTTGCCGCCGGCTTCTTTCACTTCCTGATCGGCTGGACATTCCTGAACGCCAGCCAGAAGCAGATCGGGGCGGCGCGCACCAGCCCGCTGATCGGGACCAATCCGCTGTTCGCCACGCTGCTGGCGGCGCTTACTCTGAGCGAGTTCCCCAGCCTGCTGGAGCTGGCGGGGATCGGCATCATTGTGCTGGGCGCGTGGCTGATCTCAAGCGAAAACACCGGTCCGCAAGGCGAGTCGAATGCCCGCCACTCTCCCGCGCAGGTTCTCCAGAACTCCTGGCTCGGCTTAAGCGCGGCCTTCTTCTGGGCGGTCAGCCCCATCTTCATCCGGCTGGGGCTGCGGGACCTGCCCTCTCCCCTGCTGGGAGTGACCATCGGCATCTCGGCCAGTGCGCTGGCCTACGGCCTGATTCTATTGTGGCGGCGCAGCCGTGGATCGCTGACCAGCATCAGCGGGGAGGCCTGGACCTTCAAGCTGCTCGCAGCGCTGCTGGTGGGCCTGTCCACCTGGTTCCGCTGGCTGGCGCTCGACCTGGCGCCGGTGGGGGTGGTGCTGGCGCTGACGATGATCTCGGCGCCGCTCGTTCTGCTGATCTCGCCGCTGATCTCCGGCCGTCACCTGGAACGCGTCACCGGCACGTTATGGATGGGCGCGCTCCTCATCATCGGCGGTGCTCTGCTTTTGATCTGACAGGAGGCTTGATCCCATGGGAGGACCCCTTGCCAATTGTTGATGTTCATGCGCATATCATCGTGCCCGAGATCCTGCGGGAGGCCGCCGGGGAGGAGGGCTGGCGGCCGCGGGTGCAATGGGAGGACGGGCGGCAGATCATCGATTACAACAACAAGCGCATCAGCTCGGCCGTCCGCGAATTCGTGCGCATCGACAGGATCATGGAGGAAATGGGGAGGGCAGGTGTGGAGCGGGTGGTGCTGTGCCCCTGGGTATCCCTGGCGCGCTACCAGGCTCCGGCGGAGGAATCGCTGGCAGCCTGCCGCCTCCAGAACGATGCCCTGGCGGCTCTGTCGCACAGGGACCCGAAGCATCTTGCGGCTTTGGGGATGGTCCCTCTCCAGGATATTCCGCTCGCCATGAAAGAACTGGAGCGCCTGATGGCCATGGGGCTGAAGGGCGTGGAGATCGGCACGCACGTGAACGGTGTGTATCCCGGTGACCTGCGCTTTCGCCCGTTCTGGGAGATGTGCGAGGCGCTGAAGGTCTTTGTTTTTATCCATCCACTGGAGGGCGGCGGGCGGCCGGAGCTGCAGGACCATTACCTCTGGAACGTGGTCGGCAATCCCCTGGAGACCACCCTCGCCGGCGCGCACCTGATCCTCAACGGCGTGCTGGAGACGTTCCCCGGGCTGCAGGTGATGCTGGCGCACGGCGGAGGGGCCCTGCCGGCCCTGCGCGGAAGGCTGGACCGCGGCTTTGAGCAGCGCCCGGAGATCAACAAGTTCATCACGCAGCTGCCCTCGCAAAGCCTCAGATCCTTTTACTTCGATACCATCACCCACGACCCGGAGCTGTTGAGGGACCTGGTGGAGTTCGCGGGCGCGGAGCACGTGCTGCTCGGCTCGGACTATCCCTTTGACATGGGCAACGCGGATGCTGTGGAACGGGCGCGCATGGCGGGGCTGGAACCGGGGCAGACGGACCTGATCCTGGGAGGCAACGCTGAGCGCCTGTTCTGGGGAGGCCAGCATGCCAGATGAGAAAGTGCGGGCGGCCATCAATAACTGGGCGCCGCGTTTCATCTCGCAGGGTGTGGATTACAACGACTTCTTCCGCACCACCTCGCGTATCGAAAGTTGGGACCAGTGGTGCCGCGAATGGGTGGCTGCCGGCGATCTGCACCATGACCTGGCCGTACGGGCTGAAGCCGCCGGGAACCACTTGAGCGCCGGGGAGGCTTTCATCCAGGCTGCGCTGTGCTACCACTTTGCCAAATTCGTTTTTCAGGATTTTCCGGAAGAATACCGTGCAGCTGCGGACAAGTCCGTTCAGGCGCTCAGGCAGGGACTGAAGCATCTCGATCCCACCGCCGAGCGGATCGAGATCCCGTTTGAAGGGGCGGTCATGACCGGCACTATGCGCAGGCCCCTGGGGTCCGCGCGCCCGCCGCTTGTCCTGCTCATCCCGGGGCTGGACTCCACCAAGGAGGAGTTCTTCCACTGGGAAAACGTTTTTCTCCGGCGCGGGATGGCTGCTCTTTCCCTGGAGGGACCGGGGCAGGGGGAGTGCGGCTATCTTTCTCATATCCGGGCGGATTATGAAACGCCGATCTCGGCGGCGCTGGATTATTTGGAGAAGCGGACGGATATTGACCTGCAGCGGATCGGCCTGGCAGGGGTCAGCCTGGGCGGTTATTATGCGCCCCGCGCGGCGGCCTACGAGCCGCGCGTCAAGGCCGTGGTGGGCAACTGTGGCCCCTGGGATTTTGGGGAATGCTGGCCGGTGCTCCCCTCGCTCACGCGCCTCGCTTTCCAGTACCATTCCGGTGCAAGGGATGAGGCAGAGGCGATCGCGAAGGCGCACACCCTTACCCTGGAGGAGGCTGCGCCCAGGATCCATCAGCCGCTGCTCATCATTCATGGCAGGCTGGACAGGTTGATCCCCTGGCAGCAAGCGCAGCGCATTGTGGATGCGGTGGGCCCGAACGCAGAGCTGGCCATGTTCGAGAACGGCAACCATGTCTGCAATAACATTCCCTACGTGTACCGTCCCCTGACCGCCGATTGGCTGCGTGAGAAGCTGGGCTGAAATATGCGCATCACGGATTCATTCATCGTCCAGGCTCCCCAGGCCGAGGTATGGGATTTTTTGTTCGACATCCCGCGCATGAGCCGGTGTATCCCGGGGATCGAGTCGGTGGAGGTGGTGGACGACCGGACCTACCGCGGCAGGCTGGTGGTGAGGGTGGGACCGATCCGGTCAGAGTTTACCGGCCTGGTGCTGCTTTCCGAGGTGCGCCCTCCCGACTACCTCGCCGGGACGGTGGAAGGCGATGACCGTTCCAACGCCTCCTCCATGAGGGCCGGTTTCTCCGGCAGGCTGGAGCCTATGGAAAGCGGGGTGAAAGCCGCCTTTGAAGTGGAAGTGAACCTGCGCGGCCGGCTGGCGCAGTTCGGTGGAGCGGTCATCCAGGCCACCGCCAAAAAATTGACCGCCGAATTTGCAAGGAACGTGAAGGCCGAGCTTGAACATTGAGTACCTGGAGCCGGCCTCGCTGGAGGAAGCCTGCCTGCTGCTCCAAAAGCATGGGGGGGATTCCAGGGTCATTGCGGGGGGCACCTCGGTGGTGCTGATGCTCCGGCAGCAGCTCATTTCGCCGCGCGCCCTGGTGAGCCTGGGGGGCATACCTGACCTGGATTACATCCGCAGGGATCCGGATGGGGTGCACCTCGGGGCCCTGGCAAGCCTGCGTGCGATCGAACGCTCGACGCTCGTGCGGGCAACCATACCGGCGCTGGCGCAGGCTTGCGGGTCCGTGGGGAACATCCGCGTGCGCAACCAGGCCACGCTTGGAGGAAACCTCTCGGCCGCGGATTACGCGGCCGATCCGCCTGCCATGCTGGCGGCGCTGGATGCCAGGGTGAGGCTGGTGAGCGCCGCCGGTGAACGCGAGCTTCCATTGGAGGACTTCTTCAGCGGCTTCTATACCACTGTACTGGAGCCGGGGGAACTGCTGGCCGAGGTGATCGTCCCGAGGCAGGCGGAGGGCGGCCGCGCCGTGTATTTGAAGGTCCCGGGTCTTTCGGCCGAAGGACGTCCCTGTGTGGCCGTGGGGGTCCTGGCGGATCTCGACGAAGCCGGGAACTGCCAGCGTCTGCAGGTGGCGATCGGCGCGGCCGTTGAGGTTCCGCGGCGTCTCCCCGCGGTGGAGGCCTGGGCAGCAGGACGCAGCCTCACAGATGAGCTGGTGGAGGCCATTGCAGAGGCTTATTCGGCACAGCTCGAACCCCTCTCGGACGTTCGAGGTTCAGCCTGGTACCGGGGCGAGATGATCCGGGTCTTCGTCCGGCGGGCTTTGGTGGAGGCAAGGGATGGTCGTCGGTAGATCCATTCCCATGCTGGATGGGGCAGCCCGCGTGACAGGCATGCTGGATTACATGGTTAACCTGCGTCTGCCCGGCATGCTGATTGGACGGATCGTTCGCAGCCAATCTCCACACGCGAAACTCTTGCGTATAGGCATTGAAAGGGCTGCACAGTTACCAGGTGTGGTGGAAATCCTTACCGGCAGCGAACTTGAGCCGGGGCTGACCTACGGGGCTTCGATCAAGGATCAACCTTTGCTGGCCTCGGATCGGGTGCGCTATGTCGGGGAGCCGGTGGCGCTGATCGCCGCTGAAAGCAGGGAGGCCGCCGATGCCGCCGCGAGCCTGATCGAAATCGAGTATGAGGAACTGCCTGCCGTCTTCGATGCGCTGGAAGCGGTCCGGCCGGGTTCGGTATCCCTGCATGAGGCGCACCCGGACAACCTGTTCATCCACTCCAGGCTGCGGCACGGCGATCTGGAAGCCGCCTTTGCAGATTCGGATGAGGTCTTCGAGGATACTTTCACCAGTCCGTTGGCGCAGCAGGTCTCTCTGGAGCCGCATGTCTGCGCGGCTTTATGGGAGGGGGAGGGTCTCACGGTCTGGACCGCCTCCCAGGCGCCCTACATGGTGCGGCGGGTGCTTGCGGAGATCTTCGGGATGCCCCCGGGATCCGTCCGCGTGATCGTCCCTCCGCTGGGAGGCGGATACGGGGGAAAAGGACATATCCGCATCGAGCCGTTGGTGGCGGCCATGGCTCGTAAGACGCCGGGACGGCCGGTGAAGTTCACCCTCGCCAGGGCTGAGGAATTTGTCACGGTCACCAAGCATGCCGCCACCCTCACGCTGAAGACCGGGGTTCGGCGGGATGCCACCTTCACCGCCCGGCAGGTGACCATCCATTGGAATGCGGGCGCTTACGCCGATGCCAGCCCGCTGCTGATCCCGCAGGGAATGGTGCGTTCCATCGGGCCGTACCGCATCCCTGCCGTGTGGGTGGACTCGTACGGGATCTATACCAACCTCCCGCCCGCAGGCGCGTACCGCGGCGCGATGAGCTCGCAGACCACCTGGGCGTATGAGTCGCAGATGGACATGATCGCACATCGCATGGGTTGGGACCCCTTGGAATTTCGCCGGAAGAACCTGCTGGTCTCGGGGGACTCTTTCGCGACCGGGGAGATTCTCCAGGATGTACATTTTCTGGAATGCCTGGAGGCCTCTGTCCATGAGCTGGAGCAGCTCCCGGATCGGGAACGCCTGGAGGCAGCGGCCGCCAGGTCGGGGCTGAAGATCGGGCGCGGGGTTGGTGTAATGATGAAGAGCACGGTGGCCAGCTCCAGGTCATCGGCAAGGGTAACTCTTTCTGAAGAGGGAACGCTCACCCTGTACACCAGCACCGTGGAGATGGGTCAGGGAGCGCACACGGCCCTGGCGCAGATCGCAGCGGAGTCGCTCGGGATTCCGTTCGAGAAGGTGCGGGTTGTGGGGCCGGATACTGCGCTCACCCCCTTTGATTCAACCACCTCGGCCAGCCGGTCCACTCATATGATGGGCAGGGCCGTCATGCAGGCCTGCGGGCAGCTGCGAGACCGGCTGCGGGAACTGGGTGCACAGCTCCTGGAGGTGCCGCCCGGGGAGGTGAACATGGAGGCGGGGGGTCTGCGTGCCGGGGAGGCATGGCTGACATTCGGCGAGGTGGTCCAGCGCAGCGGTCTTGAGACGCTGGAGGAGAGCGGCGAGTACTCCACCTCGCTTGGCCTGGACCCCGAGACAGGCCAGGGGGTCTCCACGCCGCACTGGCACCAGGGAGCGGGAGCGGCCCTGGTGGGAGTGGATATGGAGACCGGGCGCGTCGCGGTGCTTGGATATGCCGCGGCGGCTTTCGCGGGGAAGGTGGTGAACCCCCGGCTGGCGCGATTACAGAACGAAGGTAACGTGGTGTTTGGCCTCGGACCAGCGCTCATGGAAGAGATCCTGCTGGATGGAGGTCAGCCGATCAATCCCAACCTGGGGGATTACTCCATCCCCTCCATCCGGGATCTGCCTGCCGCGCTGTCCACGGTGTGCATTGAATCGCCGGAAGGCGAGCTGCATGGGATCGGCGAAATGACGCTCCCTCCGGTGGCGCCTGCCATTGCCAACGCCATTGAGGCGGCAGTAGGTGTGAGGGTCCGGGATCTTCCCATCACGGCGGAGAAGATCCTGCGCCTTTTAAAGGAAGGGCAGCCATGATCCTGAATATCAATGGAAAAGACTACGAGGTGGAGGCCGGGACGCGCCTGCTCCTTGAGACGCTGCGCGAAACCTTGGGCTTGGTGGGGACGAAGGAGGGCTGCGGGGTGGGGATGTGCGGTGCGTGCACGGTCCTGGTGGACGGCGATCCCATGAGCGCCTGCCTGCTGCTCACCTCGCAGGCAGCTGGCCATGCCCTTGTGACGATCGAAGGTTTGCAGGAGGGGGAAGGGCTGCACCCGGTGCAGCAGGCCTTCCTGGATGAAGGGGCGTTCCAATGCGGGTACTGCACGCCCGGGTTTATCCTTGCCTCCGCCGCGCTGCTGGAAGAGGATCCCGCCGCGGATGAGGGGACAATACGCGCATACCTGTCCGGCAATCTTTGCCGGTGCGGCTCCTATGGAAGTATTCTTAAGGCGGTGAAGTCCCTTGCAGGGGGCGCAGAGTAAACCTTGGGGCTAGATCAATTCCCCGCGCTCGAACATATAGCCCACACCGTGGACCGACTGGATGTAACGGGGGTTCTTCGGATCCTTCTCGATCTTGCCGCGCAGGTGCGAGATGTACACATGTACGAAGTTCGTGCTGCCCCGGTATTCGTCCCCCCATACGTTCTGGAGGATCTGGTCGTAGGTGAGGGTTTTGCCGGCGTTCTGCTGCAGGAAGAGCAGCAGGCGAAACTCGATAGGCGTGCATTTGACGGGCTTGCCCTTGACCAGGATCTGGTGCTTGTCGATGTCGATCTCGAGATGCCCGTCGTTGTAGCGCATCTCTGAAAGCCTGGCATCCCCGCTGCGGCGCAGCAGGGCCTCTGCGCGGCTGAGCAGAACTTCAGGGTTGAAGGGTTTGGACAGGTAATCATCCGCCCCCGACTTGAAGCCCTGCAGCAGGTTCTGGTCGTGGTTCAGAGCGCTGATCATCATCAATGGGATGCTGGATACCTGGCGGATCTTCTGGCAAACCTCATAACCATCGGCGCCGGGCATCATGACATCCAGGATCACAAGATTGGGGCGATGGGTGATGAGCTTCCCCACGCCCTCCCAGCCATCCTGGGCGGTGATGACCTGCGCACCGGCGCGCCGGAAGATCAGACTGGTGAGCTGGACGAGATCCGTGTCATCGTCAATGATCAGTATTTTTTTGCCGTTCATGATGGAGTTGTCCATATACCTTCTAAAGAAAAGGATCAATGCTGTATATAGAAAATATTAAGAATATTATAACCGCCTCGCGGGGCTGCATACTCCCCCAAAAGGTGCATGTATAGACAAAGTGGATGGGTACAAATGCCCGGGGGAATCTGTAAGAGCACATTAAGAGATATTCAAGAAAATCTTAAGAGGTGGTCAGTAAAATTTGAAATCATCGTAAACAGCCGATTAACGGTCGATTTTATCTAATAACGGCTTATCAGTGGAGAATTTGACGGTATTTTCATCATGATTTCCCCGATTGAACATTCCTCGAACTGCATCGCACTGTTCATCAGGTAGTGTTTTCCCGCCTGTGCGCCCCGGCGCAGCCAGGCGGATTTGCTATTGCGTTGGCCGTCCTTTTCCGGCCAAACCGATCGTTAGGGAACACAGGGATGGAGTCTTCCCTTACAAACGAATAAAAAGGTTCCGCTCCCATTCCATGCGGGGGACGGATCGGAGCCGGCAGAGGGGATGGAAACAGACGATCTGGATGCGATGCCATGTCGCAATGGCGGAGCATGCCCGGGGGCCGGGGGATCCGCAGTCCACCAGGAAAGGAAATCCGCATGAATCCGAAACAGAAAATGAACA
>CAZSPX010000062.1:0-13867 GCA_964608885.1 uncultured Anaerolineaceae bacterium
CACCAGGGTGTTGGCCTCGCGCATCAGCAGCACCAGCGCCGCAAAGGCGAACCCGAACCCGTACAGGCCCACCAGCATGGGCAGTGCCGCCAGCACCGCCGAGCGGACATCCCCGGTGGCATGGAAGCCGAAAACCGCTCCCGCCGCGGCCAGCATCCCCAGCGATGTGATGGCGGTCACCAGCAGGTTGGCCAGCGAGTGCCCCACCAGGATCAGCAGGCGCGGCACCGGGCTGAGCCAGTTGGATTCCATGACCCCCGAGTCCATGTCATTCTTGAGGGCGTAGCCCATGCCCCAGAACACCGCGTTGATGAAATTCCCCAGCACCGTGCCCAGGATGATAAAGGAGACGAAATCCGTGGTCCCGCTGTACTGGGCAAAGCCCAGCGCCTTGCCGTCCACGCTGAAGGCCTTGCCCATGAAGTAGGCGGGCGCCAGCCAGATGATGGGCTGGAAAATGGTCGAGATGGCGTTGAGCGGGTAGCGCCAGTATTGCTTCCAATCCTTGGCGGCGATGGCATACACCGCCCGCAGGTGGGAGGCCGGACCGGGTTGTGAGAGCTGTTCGGTGGGCATAAGGGTTTCCTTTGATCGTGTCATCCGCTCAATATTGGCCGATGGCGCCCGAGCGGCGCGCCCGCCGCTCCATCCAGTTGAAGACCAGGTACCCGGCGGTCAGCCAGAAGGCACCGAAGAGCGCCAGCGCCTGCAGGTCGGCGGCGATCCCTGCCAGCCCGTCCTTCGAAAGGGAGGCGGAGCGCACCGCGTGGATGATATAGGTCTGCGGCAGCCATTTCGCGATGGGCTGCATCCAGGCCGGCAGGATGGAGATCGGGAAGGTGATGCCGCAGAAGATCATCACCAGGCCGCGCACCAGGAACACAAAGGCGTTGGCCTCCCGGGCGGTGATGACCAGGCTGGCGAAGGCGAAGCCCAGACCGTACACGGAGGGGATGGACGCCAGCAGGGCCAGCAGGGTGAGCCACAGGCTGCCCTGGAAGCGCACCCCGAAGAACAGCACGAACTCAATGGCCGAGACCGTCAGGAACATGAGCATGGACAGGAGCTGCGGCGCGCTGGCGCCCAGCAGGTAGGCGAAGCGCCAGGTGGGGGAGAGCCAATTGGATTCCAGCGTCCCGCGCAGCTGCTCGTTGCGCAGCGAAAAGCCCACGTTCCACAGCACCACGTTCTGCCACATCCAGATGATGGTGCCGATGGCGATGAAACCGATGTAGTCCTGCAGGCCGGTGGCGGCCTGGAAGTGGGCCAGCCCCGACCCGTCCCGGCCCGAGAGGGCCCGGGCGGTGAGCAGGTAGGAAAGCGGGAAGATGACCGGCCAGATGAACAGCGAGATGACCCAGCTCGGGTAGCGCACGAAGATCAGCCATTCGCGCCGCACGACCGCCCAGAGGGCGCGCAGGCTGTTCAAAGGGCTGCTGTGGGCAAGGGAATCAGGGATCAGCGCCTGGGTGGACATGGCTTCCTCCTCAATCCCGCAGCGCTTTGCCGGTGAGCTGGATGAAGACATCCTCCAGCGAGGGCTTGAGGACGTTCATGTTCACCAGGCGGGTGCCGTTGCCGCTGATGTGCTCCACGATGCGGGGCAGCGCCTGGCGGCTGTTCCGGGCCTGCAGGCTGACCTCCCAGAGATCGGCCTCACCCTGGCGGCGCGTGGTCAGGCTCTCGATGCCCTGGATGGAGCGCAGTTTTTCTCCGACCTCATCGTGCCAGCCGCTCAGCTCCAGGCGGATGACCTCGGTCTGCTCGATGCGCCGCTTGAGCCCCGCCGGCGTGTCCAGCGCGATGACCTTGCCCGTGTCAATGATGCCGATCCGGTCGGAGAGTTGATCGGCCTCCTCCATGTAATGCGTGGTGAGCAGGATGGTGTGGCCTTCCTTCTTCAGGTCGGCGATCAGCTCCCTCAGCTTGCGGGCGGCCTGCGGGTCGAGTCCCAGGGTGGGCTCATCCAGCAGCAGGATGGGAGGGCGGGCCAGCAGCGCCCGCGCGATGGCCACGCGCTGCTTCATGCCGGTCGAATACTTCTCGACCAGCTCGTTGGCGCGTTCCTTTAATTCCATGCGCTCGATCAGCTCCTCGACGCGCTTGCGCGCCAGGGTGGGAGGAATGTGGTACAGGGCGGCGAAATACTGCAGGTTCTCGCGCCCGGTCAGCTTCCAGTATATGCTCCGCTCGCCGGCCAGCAGGGTTCCCAGGCTCCGGCGCACATCATTGGCCTGGGCCACCGTGTCGTAGCCGTTGACCGTCGCGGTCCCGCTGGTGGGCTCCAGGAGGGTGCACAGCATGCGGATGGTGGTGGATTTTCCAGCGCCGTTCGGGCCGAGCAGGCCAAAGATCTCCCCGCGCTGGATCTCGAGGTCAACCCCGTCCACGGCGGTGAAGGTGCCGCGCGGCTCCTTCTTCCCAAAAAGGCGGAACGGGCGCTTTGGGGCGGGGCGGTCTTCGGCGGCGGTCTTGTCGTTCCCGGCTCCGGGGCGGGCAGGGAATTTCTTGACCAGTTTTCGGGCTTGGATGGCTAGATCGGACATGGCAGGCTCCTTGCAGGCTCGCGATCTTAAGAAACAGGAAAGCGGATTTGATTTTCTGAAGGTTCTTCCCGTAATTTTTCCAATATTACAATTAAGTTTTAAAAAAGTCAATACCAAATTGAGAATATTAAGAAAAATCCTGCATTTCTGCAGGATTCTCAAACAGGAGCCTTTTGTCCAATTCAAGGCCAGGGGATCTCGCTTGGCCCGGCGAAGCCGTGCTTCTCCTGGAAGAACACCCGCCCGTGGGAGGGCATACTGCAGCCCGGCTCGTCCACAAAGGAGATGGAGGTTTCATTGGTCGCCAGCGGGTCGAAGATCAGCCGCCCATCCTGGCAGCGCCAGGTCTCGATGATATAGAGCAGCATGCTTTCGTCCTCCTCGTCACCGGCGCGCAGGGGGATGTCGATCCAGTCCACGGTGACGGTGTCGCCGCTTCGCACCGCGGAGGTGATGACCGGCGCGGCATAGTAAGGCGAGCGCGGCAGATGGGCAGGCTCCGGATAGGTGACCGGCAGACTCAGCAGTTCGCCTTCGATCTCGATGAACTTCGGGTTCAGCCAGCAGCGATTGCGGCCCTCCACCCAGACCCAGTTGTTCCCGTCCGTGCGCCCGATGAGGACGATGTTGGCGTCCTTGCGCAGGCCGTAGAGGTAGAGATACTCGGGACCGGGGCCGTAGCGGCAGCTCAGCCGTTCGGCGGTGACGCGCGCCTTCAGGCTGGTGGCGGTGGGGACCGCGGTGGGGGAGGCAGGGTTCGGCTCGGGGGTCGGGGTGGGCGAAGGCGGGGCCGGGAGGCTGGTCCTTGAGGGGGCCGGGGAGGGACTGGCGGGAAGGGAGGGCGTGAGAGTCGGGGATTCGGGCGAGGGCGTCGGGCCGGTCGGGGCACAGGCACACAACAGAAAGATCAATGTGAGGAACGCAGCGCGGGGATGAGCCATGCGTCGCCTCTACCGGCTGCGGTATCCCTTGTTGTGGCTGGCGTGGATCGCCTGGAAATTTTCGGCATAGAACTCCGTATACCCGCAGGCTCCGCAGATATAGGCGCGGAACTGGCTCTGTTCGATCCGGGGGACCCAGATGAAAGACTGCTCCGGCGGCTCCGGCTCGCTCAGCACCACGAACGGCGGATAGCCCTGGCCGCCGCGCAGGCTCAGGTCGGGGATCACCTCGGTGGAGCCGCATTTGGGACAGATGCCGTTTTTCATTGTGTACTTCCTTCGACTTGAATGACGCAATCATACACCCCGCGTGATGCGCCCGCGGGGATAACTGGCGGGAAAAATCTTCGTTATACACACAGGAATTCTTCCAACATCCCGATCGCTATTTCAAGGTGGTACATGCAAACAGCCCTCGATCAGAAACTGAAGACATTCGTGGTCATGAACCCGGTCGCCGGGCAGAAGGAGCCGGGCTCGGTGCAGGAGACCCTGCGCTCGCGCCTGGAGGATGAGCAGATCCCCTACGAGATCTATGAGACCACCGGAAAAGAGAACCTGCGCGAGGTGGTGGAGCGGGCCGTCCGGGAGGGGGCGCGGCGCGTCCTTGCCTCGGGCGGTGATGGGACCGTCTCGGCGGTCGCCAGCGGCCTGGTGGGCAGGGATGCGGTCTTCGGCATCATCCCCGCCGGGACCTGGAACGCCCTGGCGCGCAACCTGGACATCCCGTTGGACCTCCAGCAGGCCCTCGACCTGGCCCTGGGAGACTTCGACCTGCGCTCCATTGATGTGCTGGAGGTCGAGGGCAAGTTCTACGTGCTGAATGTCAGCGTGGGGACCGGCACCATCATCCTGGACACTATCGAGCGCGAGGAGATCCGCAAGCTGGGAAAGTTCACCTTCCTGTGGAAAGGGGTCCTGCAGGTGCTGGGCATCCCTCCGCACCAGTACAAAGTGACCCTGGATGGCCGCACCACCTACCTGCGGGCCTCCGAATTGATTGTCGCCAACAGCGGCGTGATCGGTGTGAAGCGCATGCGTCTCGATCCGGATATCCACATCGATGACGGGAAGTTCAGCGTGTGCCGCATCCAGGCCAGGAACCTTCAAGACTACATGGTGCTGGGGTACAGGATGCTCACGGGCGGCCAGCGCCAGGACCCGCGCATTGATTGTTGGGAGGCCGACCGCGAGGTGCGCATCGAGGCGCGCCAGCGCCTGGCGGTGCAGGCCGATGGCGAGATGATCGGCCACCTGCCGGTCACCGTCCGCCTGCGGCCGCAGGCGCTTAAGGTGATCGTGCCGGTCAAAACGGAGGGATAACAATACCATCCCGTTTTCGTCAATTCACATAAGGACCGCGGCCGTCTCATGACTCGGGGCGGGTCCGCGCAGGGTCCGGTTGTATTCATATATGGAGCGCCGCGGCAATGAGGCGTCGCCCATGATAAAAAAGGAGAGAACCATGAGCGAAAAAGAACAGGGCAGCCACGGATTTACCGCCTTTGTGGTGGGAGGTCTGATCGGGGCCGCGGTGGCGCTTCTATACGCCCCGCGTGCCGGTCATGAGACCCGCCGGATCCTCTTCGATACCGGCCAGGAATACAAGGACAAGGCGGTCACCTCGTTCAATGAGGCCAAGGTCAACGCACAGGGCGCGCTGGCGGATGCCGAGGAGCGCCTGGGGGCGCTTTCCGAGGAGGGCAAGTCCCGGCTGGGCAAACTGCAGGAGATCGGCAAGAACACGCTGCGCGAGCAGAAGCAGAGCCTGAAGACCGGGCTGGAAGAGGCCAAACGGACCATGTCGGAGCCCGCCGATACCGGCAGCCCGAGCTGATCCCTGCCATAGGACCTCAACTCGATGAATACCTCCGGCTCGCATGAGCCGGAGGTCGAATATCACGGCGCTGTCGTCCCTCGCAGGGCGGCGCGTGGACCCAATACCCAAAACAAGGAGCTGGAAATGGGATTCGATCAATATCACGAGCCGCCTGAAGAGCTGGACCAGAAGACCCGGACCTTCGTCCGCATCATCCAATCCATGATCGAGGAAGCCGAGGCCATCGACTGGTATGCCCAGCGGCTGGCCGTGGAGAAGGACTCCGCCGCGAAGAAGGTCATGGTCCATGCGCAGAAGGAGGAGTTCATCCACTTCGCCATCGACCTGGAGTTCCTGCTGCGGCGCACGCCCAAGTGGCGCACCATCATGAAGAATGTATTGTTCACCAGGGGAGACCTGACCAAGCTGGCGGAGACCGCTGAGGAAGAGGTCTCCTGAATCTGACCGGCCCTGAAAGGAAGATCGCATGGAGTTCAAACGCAATTCGAAGGTCGTTGCCTCGGATGGGGAGACGGTGGGGACCCTGCGCCGGGTGGTGATCGATCCCGGCACGAAGGAGCTGGCCTCGCTGGTCATCGAGCGTGGCCTGTTGTTCACGGAAGACAGGCTCGTCCCCATGGACCTCGTGGAGCGGGTGGAAGAGGACCGCGTGGTCCTGAAGAGCAGTAAAAAAGCCCTGGAGAACCTCAACGAGTTCGAGGAAACGCGCTATATCCCGCTCAACGAGGATGGCGAGCAGCTCCGGGCTTATTACTGGAACCCTCCTGTGCACGGGCTGACCGACTCCCCCTATCCGGTGTACCCGCATCCCATTTACGTGGAGAGCACGCGTCCGAACATCCCCGAGAACTATGTGGCTCTCAAGGAAGGTGCGCGCGTGGTGACCGAGGATGGGAAACACGCCGGGAACCTGGAGCGCGTGCTGACTGACCCGAAGACCGATCAGGTCACCCACCTGGTCGTTTCCGGCGGTTTCCTCTCCGGTGAGAAGAAACTGCTGCCCGCCTACTGGATCCAGAGCCTTGATGAGGACGAGATCCACCTTTCAGTGGAGTCCCGCCTGTTCGACAAGCTTGTGGAGTACGAGCCCGAACATTAAATAGAACGATCGGGAAACAAGAGCCGCCTCTCCCATGGGAGAGGCGGCTCTTTGATGGAGGCAGGGGATGGGTGCTCAGCGCAGGCGGGCGAACAGGATCCAGATGAACTGCACGATCACCCAGCAGATGGCGGTATAGACCACGATGGCGATCAGGGAGAAGAACTCGATCTCCACGCCGCCGAAGCTGGGGGTCCCGGTCAACCCCTGGAAGATCCACAGGAAGGGGGCCGTGAGGAAATAGATCATGGAGGCGAAGATATTATTGGGGTTGGCCGCGAACAGCTTGAGGACGAAGCGGATCAGGATCAGCCCATCCAGAATTCCGAAGGCCAGCTGGATCAAAAGCGTGACGCGGCGGAGGGCCTCCTGGCTGAAGGTGATCCCGCCCCAGGTGTAGGTGCGTGTAGTAGTGGTGGTCGTCTGCTGTACCGGGTTGGGGGGTGGAAGCTCATTCATGGCATGCTCCTTTCACCGGCCGGAGAGGCCTGGTCTGAGTGATTAACGGGCCGGGCGGGGGCCCGTTATGTCGCCCGGCCCGGATAAAAAAAAGTCCCGGAGGGGCAAAACCTCCGGGACGATGGGCTAATGTTTACTTCAGGGCAGGCTCACCAGGTAGGCATACAGCGCCTCGAGCTCCACGTCATCCAGCCTCCCGGTGGACTTCCAGGGCATGGTCGGGCTCAGCTCATGCCCGGAGGGGTCCACACCGGTCCGCAGCGTGGTGATGAACTGCTCCTTGGTCCAGCCCTTGACCACCCTCAGGCTGGGCCCCTTGGGCGTGACCGGGCTGGTCCCTCCGGAGAGGTCGGCTCCGTGGCAGGCGGTGCAGTCGAGGAAGGTGGTCATGAATTTTCCGTATTCCGCACTGGCGGCCATGGGCGGCGCGGTGATGACCCCCTCCACATCCGGCGGAGCGGGCGGAATGTTCAGCGCCCCCAGGATGAATCCCAGCAGGCTGGGATGGTCCGGCGGGAGCGGGGTGGCCTTTTCCACAGGCTCCTGCGAGCGCAGGAAGGCGATCAGTGCCGCGATGTCCTCGTCGGCAAGATGGCGCACATTCGTGTTGGTCATGAAGGTCAGCGCCCGCCCGTCCTTGTCTATGTTGTGGCGGATGGCCCGGAAGATCTCCCCGTCGCTCCAATCCTTGAGCGGGCCCGCGGGGGTCAGGTTGACCGAGTAGAACGAGCCCATCGGGATGGGCAGGTCCGATCCCAGGTCCACCCCTCCGGTCATCGGGAAATCACGGGTCGTGGAGTGGCACTCCACGCAGAAAGCGCTTGCCAGGTGCCGGCCGCGCTCCACCTGGGCCGCGGTGCCTTCCACTTTCAGGTCCGGGATCGGGGCGCTTCTCACGCTGTAGAACTTGAACATTCCCACCGCTGCAAGCAGCGCGGTGAGGGCGAACACCAGCGTAAGCAGGCCGCCCAGGACGACGCCGATCCATTTAAGGATCGGGCTGCGGGCTTGAAATGCCCGCCGGGTGATCCATGCAAACGATACGGCGGCGAGGGCAATAATGACAAGCAGCAGGATATTGATAAACATGCTCTCCTCTGGATGGATGAACGAATAAAGGTTCGCCCGCCTGGCTCAGCTCTCCTTTCCCGGGGCAGGGCGCGAAGTCCCGTGAGAAGCATCTCCAAAACCTTGTGAATTATGTACCTTTTTCTGCAGCGGTCAATGGCAAAGGCCGGGTATGTTTGCATGCCCTTATGTCTGACAATTGACATCCGCACACGATTCTGCTACACTTGTAGAAAGTTGTCTGACAATTTTATTGAGCTTGTCCTGACAGCACTGCACCCTCCAATTCGACCCGTCCTCCAGAGGCAGCTCAGATCATGCGCACTCTTCTCGTCAAGAACGCCTATATTGCCACGATGGATGACCACCAACGGGAGATTCCCGTCGGTGGTCTTTTCATTCGGGGAGGCCTTATCGAGAAGGTGGGGCCTGTCGGCGAGCTTCCGTCCGCCGCGGACGAAGTCCTCGACCTGCGCGGGCACCTGCTCCTGCCGGGGCTTGTCAACACGCATCATCATTTCTACCAGACCCTGACGCGGGCCGTCCCTGCGGCGCAGGACGCCAACCTCTTCAACTGGCTGACCACGCTGTATCCCATCTGGGCAGGCCTCACCTCCGAGGATATCTTCACCTCCACGCAGACCGCCCTTTCGGAGCTGGCGCTCTCCGGCTGCACAACGGCCTCCGATCATCTCTACCTGTTCCCCAACGGCTCCCGGCTGGATGATGAGATCCAGGCCGCGCTGGAGGTGGGCCTGCGCCTGCACGCCTCGCGCGGGTCGATGAGCCTCGGCCGCTCCCAGGGCGGGCTGCCCCCGGACTCGGTGGTGGACAGCGAAGACGCCATCCTCAAGGATTCGCAGCGGCTCATCGAGACATATCACGATGCCAAGCTTGGGGCCATGACGCGCATTGTTCTGGCCCCCTGTTCCCCCTTCAGCGTGACCGGCGCGCTGATGAAGGAATCGGCCCGCATGGCGCGCCATTACGGCGTGCACCTCCACACGCACCTGGCCGAGACCGAGGATGAGGAGCAGTTCTGCCTGCAGAAGTTCGGTCATCGCCCCGTGGGTTACATGCAGGAGGTCGAATGGGTGGGGGCGGATGTCTGGTTCGCCCACGCCGTATGGGTCAACGCGGACGAGATCCAGACCTTTGCCCAACACCGCTGCGGCGTGGCGCACTGTCCCACCTCGCACATGCGCCTGGCCTCCGGGATCGCGCCGCTGCGTGAGTACCGCGCCGCGGGGGTCAACGTGGGCCTGGGCGTGGACGGCTCGGCTTCCAACGACGGCTCCCACCTGCTGGCCGAGGTCCGCCAGGCCATGCTGCTCTCGCGCGTCAAGGAGGGCCTCACCGGCTTCTCGCTCTCCAATGACCCTGCCCGCAAGCTGATGACCGCCCGCGAGGCCCTCTGGCTGGGGACGCGCGGCGGCGCGGCCGTCCTGGGCCGCACGGACATCGGCTCCCTGGAGCCCGGCATGTGCGCGGACTTCTTTGCCGTCAACCTGGAACGCCTGGAGTATGCCGGAGGCATGCCGCATGACCCCCTCTCGGCGCTGGTCTTCTGCCAGCCCGTGCGCGTGGATTACACCGTGGTGGGTGGAAACTTTATCGTCAGGCAGGGCCAGCTCGTGACCGTGGACGAGCAAAAATTGATCGAAAGGCACAACCAGGCTGCCCGGCGCTTGCTGGCAGCCGTGTGAGGTCTCTGACGCCCCGATGCATTCCGGAGTTGTGAGCTCATGAGCGAATCTGTCCATTTGACCGCTGCCTTGGTGGCTGTTGCTGCCGGGCGCGAGCCGGCCGACCTGGTGATCCATGACGGCCGCTGGGTCTGCGTCCAATCCGGCGAGATCATCCCCCACACGGATATCGCCATCAAGGACGGCCATATTGCCTATGTGGGCCCGGATGCGGGCCACACGGTGGGAAGGGGCACGCGCACCGTGGAAGCGCGCGGCCGCTACATGCTGCCCGGCCTGCTGGATGGGCACATGCACGTCGAGTCCGGGATGCTCACGGTGACCGAGTTCGTGCGCGCGGTGGGGCCGCGCGGCACCACTGGCATGTTCGCCGATCCGCACGAGATGGCCAACATCTTCGGCCTGCGGGGGGTCAAGCTGATGGTGGATGAGGCTGCCAAGCAGCCGATCCACGTCTGGGTGCAGATGCCCTCCTGTGTGCCCTCTGCCCCGGGGCTGGAAACCCCTGGCGCCTCCATCGGCCCCGACCAGGTGGCCGAGGCCATGACCTGGCCCGGCATCATCGGCCTGGGCGAGATGATGAACTTCCCCGGCGTGATCAACGGCGACCCGAAGATGCTCGCCGAAATGGCCGAGACCCACAAGGCCGGCAAGGTCATCGGCGGGCATTACGCTTCGCCTGACCTCGGCCTGCCTTTCCATGCCTACGCGGCCGGGGGCGCGGAGGATGACCACGAAGGCACGCGCGAAGAGGATGCGGTGGCGCGCGTCCGCCAGGGAATGAAGGCCATGCTGCGCTACGGCTCCGGCTGGCTGGACGTGGCCTCCCAGGTGGGCGCCATCACCGCGCAAAAACTGGATTCCCGGCGCTTCATCCTCTGCACCGATGACATCCAGGCCGAGACCCTCAGCCATGACGGGCACATGGACCGCGTCCTGCGGCATGCCATTTCCCAGGGGCTGCCTCCCATGACGGCCATCCAGATGATGACCATCAACACCGCCGAGCACTTCGGCCTGACACGCGAGATCGGCATGATCGCTCCGGGCCGCTGGGCCGATATCGTTTTGGCCGCCGATCTGGGGGATTTCCATGCCGGCCTGGTCATTGCAAAGGGCCAGGTGGTGGCCGAGAACGGCAAGTGGAAGATCGAGCTGCCGGAATTCGATTTCCCCTCCTGGGTCAAGCGTTCGGTCAAGCTGAAGCGGCCGCTGAAGGCCAAAGATTTCATCCTGGCGGTCGACCCGGCCCTGGGGGCTTCCCCGACCGCGCACGTGATCGGTGTGATCGAGAACCAGGCCCCCACCCGCCACCTCAAGATGCCGGTGGAGATCGTCAACGGGCAGGCTCCGGCGGATGCGAAGAAGGACCTCGCCAAGCTCGCCCTGGTGGAGCGTCACCGCGCCAGCGGGCAGATCATGCTCGGCTTTGTGAACGGTTTCGGCCTCACCGGCGAGTGCGCGGTCGCCTCCACGGTGGCTCACGACAGCCACCATATGCTTGTCGTCGGCACGGATGAGGAGAGCATGGCCCTGGCGGCCAACACCCTGGCAAAGGCCGGCGGGGGGCAGGTGGTGGTCCGCAGCGGAAAGGTCATCGGCCTGGTGGAGCTGAACATTGCCGGGTTGATGTCCACCGAGCGCGTCGAGGTGGTGGCGAAGAAGGCCGCCTCGGTGCTGGAAGGCTTCCGCAAGTGCGGGTGCAGGCTGAACAACCCGAACATGCAGCTCAGCCTGCTGGCCCTGGTGGTTATCCCAGAGCTGCGCATTTCCGATAAGGGGTTGGTGGATACCACCCGTTTCGATTTTGTCCCGGTGTTGGAGAAATAATGCCCAACTTCCCATTCCAGCGTTTGCAGGCCGAACTGGCCGCACTGATCTCTCATTCCACCGGGGGGCAGCGCCTGCCCTCCGAGCCCGCCCTGGCCCGCCAGCTGGGCGTCTCGCGCGCCACCCTGCGCGAGGCCATGCGCACCTTCGAGACCCAGGGTCTCATCCGCCGCCGGCAGGGCGCCGGCACCTTCGTGGTGGGGCAGAAGTCCATCCTGGAAAGCGGCCTGGAAATCCTGGAGAGCGTGGAGACCATGGCCTCGCGGCTGGGCCTTCAGGTAACCGCCAGCGACCTCGATGTGGAGCATATCCTCGCGGACCAGGCCCTGGCAGACGGCCTGAACGTGCCCCCCGGCACGCCCTTGACCCGCATCCGGCGCGTGATGCGCTCGGAGGGGCGCCCCGTGGCCTTTCTGGTGGATACCCTCCCGGACGGCATCTTCACGGACGAGGAACTGAACACCTCCTTCCGCGGATCCGTGCTCGACTTCCTGATGGCGCATGGCGAGGGGCTGGCCACCTCGCGCGCCAACATCAGCGCCATCGGCGCGCCGCCCGAAGTCGCCCGGGCGTTGGAGATCCAGCGCGGGGATGTGCTCCTGCACTTCAACTCCCAGGTGTTCGATGTCGCCGGCAAGGTGGCGACCTTCTCGTTCAGCTACTTCATTCCCGGGTATTTCAATTTCCACGTGGTGCGGCGCATCGCTGCAGGCGTGTAGATCGATCATCCCATTTCCAAATCTTACAGAGGTTATCAGTGGACGTTCAGGCAATTAAAAATAAGGTCGAAGAGAAGCGTGAAGCGATCATCCAGTTCATGCTGGATATCGTTGCCATCCCCAGCATGGATGGGCAGCTGGAGCAGGTGGGCGCCCGCATCGGCGCCGAGATGCGCGGGCTGGGTTTCGAGGAAGTGCGCTTCGACCGGATGGGCAACATCATGGGGCGCATCGGGAACGGCCCGCGCGTGATCGTGTATGACTCGCATATCGATACCGTGGGCATCGGCGACCCGGCCACCTGGGCCTGGGACCCCTTCAAGGGCAAGGTCGAGAACGATATCCTGTACGCCCGCGGCGCCTGTGATGAAAAGGGCTCCACCCCCGGCATGGTGCACGGGCTGGCCATCGCCCAGGAGCTGGGGCTGCTGGATGGCTTCACCGCCTGGTATTTCGGCAACATGGAGGAGTGGTGCGACGGCATCGCCCCCAACAGCTTCGTGGAAGTGGATCCCGGCATCCGGCCCGATTTCGTCGTCATCGGCGAGCCCACCAAGATGAAGGTCTATCGCGGGCACAAGGGCCGCGTCGAGCTCAAGGTCAGCGCCACCGGCCGCTCGGCCCATGCCGCCTCCCATCACCTGGGGGAAAGCGCCCTCTACAAGATGCTCTCCGTGATCTCGGGCATCCGCGACCTGGATTCCCACCTGCATACCGATCCGTTCCTGGGCAAGGGCACCGTGATGGTCACCGATACCCAGATCAGCACCGCCTCCATCAACGCCGTGCCGGATGGCTTCACCATCTTCATTGACCGGCGCGTCACCTTCGGCGAGACCAAGGAGCAGGCCGTCCAGCAGATCCGCGAGCTGATCCCGGGCTACCTGCGCGACCAGATCACGGTGGAGGAGCTGTTCTACGATTCGCCCTCCTACACGGGCTTCGTGTTCCCGGTCGACAAGTATTACCCTGCGTGGGCCCTCGAGGAGGGCCATCCCGCCGTGCAGGCCGGGCAGGCCGCGGTGCGCCTCCTGTGGAATGAGGCGCCTCCCACCGGCAAGTGGAGCTTCTCCACCAACGGCACCTACTGGGCGGGCAAGGCCGGCATCCCCTCCATCGGCTTCGGCCCCGGGGACGAGGAATACGCCCACACCAGCCTGGAGCAGGTCCCGCTCAAGGAAGTGGTGGCCGCAACCGAGTTTTACGCGCTGTTCCCCGCCATGCTGCGGGAGCAGTTGAAGTAACGCCAAAGAGGAAACCCTTTAGAGCTTTCGGCAGGAAAGGTTCGTCCCCAAAATCCATTCATTGTTCGGAGGTTCGCATGCGCAGTTTCGCTGGTCGTGACATTCTATCGCTCAAGGAATTCGAGAGAAACGAATTCTTCCACGTGTTCGACGTGGCCCAGAGGCTGGAGCCGATCGCCCGCTCCCGCCGCAATTCGGACATGCTGAAGGACAAGACCCTCGTGGCCGCCTTCTATCAGCCCTCCACCCGCACCCGCCTGGCCCACGAAGCGGCCATGCACCGCCTGGGCGGGCACGTGGTCGGCTTTGCCGATCCCAAGATGACGCGCGCCGGGGATTTCTACCAGGAATCCATCAAGGACACCGTCAAGATGCTGGAGTTCTACGGCGATGCGATCGTCATGCGCCACTTCCA
>CAZSPX010000063.1:0-13859 GCA_964608885.1 uncultured Anaerolineaceae bacterium
GCGAATAAAGAGGCGCCGAGCGGGCGATGAGGTACACGCCGGCGGTCACCATGGTGGCCGCGTGGATCAGCGCCGAGACGGGCGTCGGGCCGGCCATCGCATCCGGAAGCCAAACGTAGAGGGGGATCTGCGCGGACTTTCCGGCCACGCCGATCAACATGAAGAGAGTGATGGCAACGATGACACCCGGGTCCACGGCGGGGGCCGCGGCAAAAGCCTGGTCAAACTGGAAGCTGCGAAGATTCCAGAACATGATGAAGGCGGCGATCAGGAAGCCGAAATCACCGACACGGTTGGCTACGAAGGCCTTCTTGGCCGCATTCGAGTTGGCCCACGAAGGACGCGCCAGGGTATCCAGCTCAAACCAGAAGCCGATCAACAGGAAGGAGCACAGGCCCACGCCCTCCCAGCCCACGAACAGCATCAGGTAGGAGTCGCCGCTCACCAGGATCATCATCATGGCGATGAACAGGTTGAGGAAGACAAAGAAGCGGCGGAAGCGTCCCGGCTGGTCCTTGAAACGCACATCCTCGTGCATGTAACCGATGGCGTAGATATGGATGAGCGTGCCAACGCCCGAGACCACCAGCATCATGGTGGTCGAAAGCGAATCGGCGCGGAAGGTCCAGTCCAGGCCGAGGTTCCCGATGTGGATCCAGGGGGCAAGCGTCCAACGCAGCGCCTCGCCGTGGGCCTGCGAGACCGTCCAGGCCAGCAGCACCGAGACGACGAAAGCCGCCCCGGAGGCAAGGCTGGCGACCGTCCCAACGACCTTTTCACTGAGCCTGCCCCCGAAGATCATGTTGATCAGCAGGCCCAGGACCGGCGCGAAGACCAGCCAGGGGATGAGGAAGAGGAAACCGGTGTTTTCCATAATCAGCCCTTCAGACGGCTCATATCATCCACATTGATGCTGTGCCGGCTTTTGAAGATCTGCACGATCAGGGCCAGCCCCACAGCCACCTCGGCGGCGGCCACCGTGATGACAAAGAAGACGAAGATCTGCCCGCTGTAGCCAACGGCGGGATCCCCGCTGGCACGCGCAAAGGCCACGAAGGCCAGGTTGGCGGCATTCAGCATCAGCTCCACCGACATGAAGATGATGAGCGGATTGCGGCGGATCAGCACTCCCAGCGCCCCGATGGTGAAAAGCACCGCCGAGAGGATAATGTAGTAATTGACGGGCAGCATTATTTCCGCCCTCCCTTTTCCTGTTTGCTCAGCACGATCGCGCCGATCATTGCCACCAGCAGCAGGATGGATGTGACCTCAAAGGGCAGCAGGTAGCCTGTGAAGAGAGCCTCGCCCAGCTCACGGATGGACTGCATGGCATTGACGGCCTCCCCCGGGGGAACGATCCCTGCCGCGGCAGGCGTGCGGAAGACCAGCAGGTACACGCTTTCCGCGGCCAGGACAAATCCCAGCCCGCCGGCCAGCCATTTCTGCCAGGGAAGCGCCTTGCCAGGGGCAAGCCGGTCCGTGCCAAGCAGCATGATGACGAAAAGGAACAGCACCATGATGGCCCCGGCATAGACCGTCACCTGCGAGATGGCAATGAAGGGCGCGCCCAGCAGCAGGTAGAAGACCGCCACCGTGACGAAGTTCAGCACCAGGAACAGCGCCGAGTATATGGCATTGCGGCTCAGGAGCATTCCCAGCCCGGTTGCCACCGCGACCAGGGCCAGGATGAGGAAAAGGACCAGATCAACACTCATGGGTCAATCCTGCGGGTTTTTCATCTCGGGCACCGACCGGGTGTATTTTCCGGGCTCCACCTTGCGAGGTGTGAGCATGGACGGGTCGGGCACGGGCTCGATCAGCATTTCCTTGGTGTAAATGGCCTGCCGCCGGTCGGTGAAGGAAAGCTCATAGTTATCACCCAATACGATGGCCTCGGTGGGGCAGGCATCCTCGCAATACCCACAATAAATGCAGCGCAGCATGTTGATCTCATAGGTGGAGGCGTAGCGCTCGCCCGGTGAGAAGCGTTCCTCATCCGTGTTCTCGGAGGCTTCCACGAAGATCGCGTCCGCAGGACAGGCCGCGGCGCAGAGCGAGCAGCCAATGCACTTCTCCAGGCCGTTCTCATAGCGCTTCAGGATGTGCCGGCCGCGAAAACGCGGGCGCACGGGGCGCTTTTGCTCGGGATACTGGATCGTCACCGGCTTCTCAAACATGGAAGCAAAGGTGCGGTACAGCCCCCGGCCCAGCTCAATTACGGGTTCAGCCACATCAGCCAGTCGCATAGCTCTTTCTCCTCAGCGCGCGGTTGACCACCATGACCGCCGCAAATCCAGCCAGTAAGGAGACCACTGGAATGGTCCATTTGAACAGGGGGTTGACCTGCTCGGCAAGCAGTATGCCCGCGGCCGTGATGAACACGATCGCCAGCGCCAGGGGCAGGAGGATCTTCCAGCCCAATGCCATCAGGCGGTCATAGCGGATGCGCGGCCAGGTGGCCCGCACCCAGATCATCCCGAACAGCAGGATGGCGACCTTCAGGAACATATACAGCGGGCCCAGCCAGGGCCAGCGATCCACGCCGGGTCCCAGAAAGCCGCCGAAGAAGAGGGTGGCGGCAATGGCCGAGATCACGATCATCTTCTGGTATTCGGCCATGAAGAACAGGGCGAACTTCATGCCCGAGTATTCGGTATGGTAGCCGGCGGTCAGCTCCTGCTCCGCTTCGGGCATGTCAAAGGGAGCCCGGTTCACCTCGGCCAGGGTGGCGATCAGGAACACCAGGGCGCCCACCGGCTGGATCACCACGAACCACAGGCTCTTCTGGGCCTCCACGATATCGAGCATGCGCATCGAATTGGCCAGCAGGATGGCC
Organism: uncultured Anaerolineaceae bacterium; assembly: GCA_964608885.1. GTDB lineage: Bacteria > Chloroflexota > Anaerolineae > Anaerolineales > Villigracilaceae > JACPVF01. The sequence goes on from CAZSPX010000063.1 coordinate 2,837, forward strand.
GACACGAAGGACAGGCCCAGGGTGAGCTCGTAGGAGATCATCTGCGCAGTGGAGCGCAGGCCGCCCAGCATGGCGTACTTGTTGTTGCTCGACCAGCCCGCCAGCACGATGCCGTACACGGCAATGGAGGCGATGGCCATCAGGTACAGCACGCCCACGTTGATGTCGGCGATGTAGAGCGTGATCTCGCGCCCGAAGACGGTCACGCTGCGGCCCCAGGGGATGACCGCTGCAATAATGAGGGAGGGGACCATCGTTATGATGGGCGCAAGGAAGAAGATGAGCTTGTCGGCTTTGGCAGGCGTCAATTCTTCCTTGAAGATCAGCTTGACCGCGTCGGCGATGGGCTGCAGCAGGCCCTGCGGCCCGGCCCGGTTGGGGCCGATGCGGGTCTGGATGCGCGCCAGCGCCCGGCGCTCATAGAGCGTCAGGTAGGCAAAGCCGGTCAGCAGGGCCATGATCAGGATGAAGGACTTGATGATCCAGATGAGCCAGGTAATCCAGTCCATGTCAGTTCACCTTCAGCGGAGCAGGTCCGTGGATGGGAAGCCCCATGCTGCGCGGGACCAGCGCCACGCCTGCGGAAATGGTATCGTCCAGGGTTACGAGGGCTTCGCCGCTCACGCCATCAAAGCTCAACTTTACACGGCTGCCGGGCTCCACGCCCAGGCGTTTGGCGGTTTCAGGATGGAGCGCCACGGTCAACCTGCCGATCCTCTGCGAGAGCAGGGAAGAGGTCTGCACCGTCAGGCCGAGGTCATACAGGCGCGTCACCGGCACCGCCAGCAGCTCGTTCTCAGAGGGCCGGAGGGCGGGAGCGGCCTGTACAGCAGGGACATTTACCTGCTCCCCACCGCTGGCATTCGAGCCAAGATGGACACCGAGCCCGTGCCTGTTCTCATAGGTGGTGCCGCCATAGTACATATCGCTGCGCCCAACCATGGGCCACTGCGGCTTGACCTGCGCGAGCCACTCATAGGTGAGCCCGGCAAACTTCGGTGTGTTCGCGGCCAGCCGGTCAAAGACGAGCCGGGCGGTGCGGTATTCCAGATCCTGCCCGAGCCGCTTGCCCACCTCACCGAGGATGGCAAAGTCCTCACGGCTGGAGCCGAGGGGCGGCACGGCGCGATAGAAGCGCTGCACACGACGCTCCCCCGAGGTGTATGTCCCCTCCCGCTCGGTATAGGCCTGGGCGGGCAAAACGACCTCTGCAAGATCCGCCGTGGCGGTTCGCAGGATCTCTTGAACGATGACTGCTTTCGCAGACTTAAGGGCCCCGGCCAGGGCGGGATCATCACCGGCCGGGTCAGCCCCGGCAATATAAACGGTCTTGTCCTTGAGCGCAGAGGCCAGGTCGGGCACGGGGCGGAACCCCAGTTCCCAGGCGCCCTCATCGTTGGCACGGGGCCACACGGCGATCACGCCGCTGTTCGCTTTTCCGGCGTGGGCCTTCTGCAGAAGGCTCCCGCAGGCTGCGGCGAGCTCCCCGGTCCCTTGAAGTCCAAGGCCATCGCTTCCGAAGAAAATCACCAAGTTCCCGGCCGCAGAGAGCTCCTTTGCGATGGCGCTCTCGCCCTGCAGGTCGGAAATGGCCTTGCTCTCATCGCCATTGACGTAACGGATGACAAAGCGGGCATGGCGGTCGAGCCTGGTAAGGCGGGAATTGGCCACCACCAGCGTCGCACCCCGATCGGCGGCCTGCTTGACACGCAGGTACCAGATGGGAGCCTCTTCGTGGAGGTCCGAAGCCACGACCAGGATGGCATCCCCCTTGCCAAGAGCGCCGAGGTTCGTCCCATGGTGCATTCCCACCTGCGTGGTGACCTCCCCACCGGCCATGTCTGAATAGAGGATCGTTTTTGCGCCCAGCCCGGCGGCCAGCGACTTCATGTTATAGAGGTCTTCGTTGGAGAGGCGTCCCGAAGCCAGGAAGACCGTTTCCTGCGGGGCCTGCGAGAGCAGGGCCGAGGCTTTATCGAGGGCGGCATCCCAGGAAGAGGCCTCCAGCCCATCCCTGCCGCGCAGGAGCGGGGCGGCCAGGCGTTCCTTCACCCCGGTATAGTGATAGGCCAGCCGGCCCTTGTCACATATCCAGATCTCGTTGACTTCCTCGTTCTGGCGGGGCATCATGCGCTTGATGACGATCTCGCCGCCGGACATGGCCTCGCGCCGGGAGTTGATGGTGGTATTGCATCCCACCGGGCACTGCGAGCAGATGGAGGGCGTTGCCAGCAGCTCCCAGGGGCGCGCACCGAAACGGAAATCGGTGGTAGTCAGCGCGCCCACCGGGCAGATATCGGTGGTGTTCCCCGAAAAGATCGAATCAAACCCGGGCTCGGAGGTGGAAATGATCTGCGTGCCCCGGCCGCGGTCCTCAAAGCCCAGCACGGCCTCGCCCACGATCTCATCCTGAAAACGGATGCAGCGACCGCACTGGATGCAGCGTTCGCGGTCCAGGACGATCAGCTCGCCCAGGGGATAGTGCTTGGCCAGATGATATTTTTCATCCAGGGGGAAGCGGCTCTTGCCCGGCCCGTGGGCCATGGTCAGGTTCTGCAGGGGGCATTCCCCGCCCTTGTCACAGATGGGGCAATCGAGCGGGTGGGAGGTCAGCAGGAATTCCAGGATGTCGTGCTGGCCTTCGCGCGCCTTTTCGGAGGTCCGCTGGGTGCGGACGACCATTCCTTCCGATACGGTGTTGGTGCAGGCGGTCTCCAGCTTGGGCAGGAACTGGATCTTGGGCTGGCCGTCCTCCAGGACCACCTGGCCGGAGGCCCGGTCGATCACCGGCCGGCCCACCTCCACCAGGCACATGCGGCACATGCCCACCGGCTCCATCTTGGGATGGTAGCAAAAGACCGGGATGTCAATGCCGGCCTGCTTGGCCGCATCCACCACCAGCGTGCCTTCGGGGACCGTTACCCGGGTTTCATCGATCGTGAGGTTGACCGTTTTCGTCATGCGGGCTCCGTTACCGCTTTTTTGAAGTCCTGGGGGAAGCGCTCGATCCCCGTCACCACGGCCATGGTGGAGAATTCTCCCAGCGCGCACAGGCACTTGCCCTGGATCTGTTTGGCCACATCCAAAAGGGTCTGCACATCTTCCGCCGTGCCCTCCGGCGAGCTGATGCGGTCGGAAAGCTGCTGCATCCAGTAGGTGCCTTCGCGGCAAGGGGTGCATTTCCCACAGGATTCGTGACGGAAGAAGTGAATGGTCTTGTTGAGAAGCCAGTCCATGGATACGGTGTCATCGATCACGATCACCGAAGCCGAGCCCAGGTCGGCGCCCAGGGTGCGGACGCTGGCATAATCCATGGGGGTGTCGAGGGCCTTGTCATCCACCGCGATCAGGGAGGAGGAAGCGCCCGCGGCCATAATGGCCTTCACCGGACGGCCTTCCAGGATGCCTCCCCCGTGCTCATAGATCAACTGGCGGAAGGTGGTACCGAAGGGCAGCTCATAATTGCCCGGCTTGCGGACGCGCCCCGAAAGGGAGAAGATCTTGACGCCGGCGCTGTCGGGCGTGCCCATGCCCTTGTACCAGTCCGCGCCGTTGGACAGGATCAGCGGCACATTGGCAAAGGTCTCGACGTTGTTCACGACGGTCGGCTTTCCAAACAACCCGACCGAGGGCGGGAAAGGCGGGCGAACGCGCGGCTGGCCGCGTTTGCCCTCCAGCGATTCCAGCAGGGCGGTCTCCTCGCCGCAGATGTAAGCCCCGGCGCCGAGGTGGGTATAGATCTTCAGAGAATAGTCCGTGCCAAACAGCTTCTCACCGAGCAGGCCGGCCTCTTCCATCTCCGCGAGGCGGTCATCCAGAAAAGCCGCAAGATCCCAGAACTCGCCGCGCAAGTACACATAGGCCGCCTGCGCGCCGATGGCATAAGAGCCGATCGCCACGCCCTCCAGGAACTGGAAGGGGTTGCCCTCCATGATCTCGCGGTCCTTGAAGGTGCCAGGCTCGGATTCATCCGCGTTGGCGACCACATAATGCGGCCAGACCTTGCCGTCAATGAAGGACCATTTCATGCCGGTGGGAAACCCTGCGCCGCCGCGGCCGCGCAGGCCGGAGTTCTTGACCACGTCGGTCACTTCATTGGGCTTCATCTGCGTGACGGCCTTCTGGAAGGCCTCGAACCCGCCGTTCTTGCGGTAGGTCTCGAGCTTGTGGATATCCGGGATCTCACGTTGGCGGAGGAGGATATGGGCCATCACTTCACCTCCCGGCCGGCGGCTTTCAGCGCCTGGATCAGCTCGAGGGTCTTATCCACCGTCATATCCTCGTGGTAGCCGATGCCCGACGGCCCCTGGATCTGGAACATGGGGGCCTTGTCACAGGCCGCCAGGCAGGTAACCGCTTCGAGCGTGACCAGCCCGTCGGAGGTGGTATCACCGACTTTGATGCCCAGGTTTGCGCACAGGGCCTCCATGAACTGGTCGGCCCCGCGCAGGGCGCAGGGCAGGTCGGTACACACCTGCATACGGTACTTGCCCGCTTTTTCATCATGGAAGAGGGTGTAGAAGCCGATCAACGCGGCGACATCCGTCTCGGTGATGTCCAGCAGGCCGGCGATCTCGCGCATGGCCTCTTTTGTGACGTAGCCTTCCTCGCGCTGCGCCAGGTAGAGCAGCGGCATGACCGCCGAGCGCTTGTGCTCGGGCGGGTATTTCAGGAGGATGCGTTCAACTTCCCTGGGATATTTCTGCGCCAGACTCATCGGTCAATATCTCCGAGCACAATATCGGTGGAGGCGAGGATCGCCACCAGGTCGGCCACCAGATGGCCCCTGACGATCTTGGAGATCACGGTCAGGTTGTCAAAGGAGGGTGTACGCATATGGACACGGCGCGGCTTGGGGCCGCCATCACCGGCCAGCAGGACACCCAGCTCGCCGCGCGGCGATTCGACCGCGCTGTACACGGAGGCATCCGGGGCGGGGAACCCCTCGGTCCACAGCTTGAAGTGGTGGATGAGCGCCTCCATGCTCACACCCAGCTCCGAGCGCGGCGGCGGGACATACTTGCGATTATCGGAGCGCACGGGTCCCAGCGGAAGCCTGTCCAGCGCCTGCTGCACGATCTTGAGCGACTCGCGCATCTCCTGCACACGCACCAGGTAGCGGGCGTAGGTGTCGCCGGTCGGGTTGACCGGCACATCAAACTCGTACTGCTCGTAGCCCATATAGGGGCGGGATTTGCGCAGGTCCCAGTTCACGCCGCTAGCGCGCAGCATGGGGCCGGTCACGCCGTGGGAGAGGGCCGTGGCGGCATCCAGCTTGCCGATCTGCAGCAGGCGGTCCAGGAACAGGGGGTTGCGGGTGAGCAGCGCCTCGTATTCGTCCACGCGTTTGGGGAACATCTTGATAAAGGCGCGCACCGCCGCTTCGAACTCCACCGGCACATCCCGCCAGAGGCCGCCCGGGCGGAAGAAAGTGGTCATCATGCGCTGGCCCGAGACCAGCTCGAAGATATCCAAGATGTCTTCGCGCTCGCGGAAGCAATACAGGAACATGGACATGGCGCCCACATCCAGACCGGAGGTGCCCAGCCAGACGAGATGGGAGGCAATGCGGGTCAGCTCGGCCAGGATCACGCGCAGGGCCTGCGCCCGCACCGGCACATCCAGGTCCACCAGCTTCTCCACCGCCATGCAGAAGGCCAGGTTGTTGCCCATCGGATTCATGTAATCCAGGCGATCGGTCATCACCTCGGCCTTGGCATAGGTCTTGGCTTCCATGTTCTTCTCGATGCCGGTGTGGAGGTAGCCGATATCGGGAATGCAATTGACCACCGTCTCGCCATCCAGCTCGAGCAGCAGGCGCAGGACGCCGTGAGTGGAGGGATGCTGAGGACCCATGTTCAGCAGCATCGTCTCGCCCCGGAGGGCGCGCTCGGAAACCAGGTGCCGGAATTGATCGACGGAGACTTCCTGCAATTCGGTCATGACATATCCTTCGGGGCCGGAGGGGAGACCGGCCGATTACTCTTTGGCGTAGGGCTTGCGCAGGTCTATTTCCTCAACATTAAAGGAGAACTGCGGCTCCTCATACCCCAGCGGGAAATCGCGGCGCAGGGGATGGCCCTCGGTACCCTCGGGCATCAGGATGCGGCGCGGGTCGGGATGGCCCTCGAACTCGATCCCGAACATATCCATCAGCTCGCGCTCGCGCCAGTTGGCGGTATCGTAGAGGCCGGTGGCAGTGGGCAGCACGGGATGGTCGCCATCCACCGGCACGCGCAACTGCAGCCAAACCCGGTTGGCAATGGAGGTGAGCTGGTAGATCACATGGAAGCGCGGCGAGACCTGCGGCCAATAATCCACGGCGGTCTGTGCAGAGAGCAGCTCAAAGCCGTACTGGTCGCGCAGCAGGGTGAGGGCCGGGATGATCCGGTCCGGCTGCAAGTGGACCTGGACCTCGCCGCGGAATTCCTCAAAGGTCGCGCTGAATTGTTCCTGCAGGGCCTGGACGATCTTTTCGGTTTTTGTATCCATTCAGTTTTCCCATCCAAGCGGGGTTGGCGCAGCCTGTGAATAAGAGGGAGGGGCTGCGTCCTTCTTTCAGCCGCCAGCCGATCATCCCTTGGCGGCAGCATCCTTCAGTTTTTGGGCCTGGACCTTTTGATAAACAGTCATCACACCGTGGATGAGGGCTTCGGGGCGCGGCGGGCAGCCGGCCACATACACATCCACGGGCACAACCTCGTCCACCCCCTGGAGGATGGCATAATTGTTGAACACGCCGCCGCAGGAGGCGCAGTCGCCCATGGCAATGACCCATTTTGGCTCGGGCATCTGGTCATACAGGCGCCGCAGCACCGGAGCCATCTTGCGCGAAACGCGCCCGGCCACGATCATCAGGTCCGACTGACGGGGGCTGGCGCGCATCAGTTCCATGCCGAAGCGGCTCATATCATAATCCGAGGCCTGGGCCGACATCATCTCGATGGCACAGCAGGCCAGGCCGAAAAGCATCGGCCACATGGCGTTCGTCCGCGACCAGTTGACCACACTCTCAAGCGTCGTGGTGACGATGCCCATGTTGCCGAGTTTCTGTTCTACTCCCATTCAAGGGCTCCTTTCTTCCACGCATAAAAGTAACCAACCAGGAGAATAACGATAAAGACGGCCATTTCGACCAGGCCAAAGAGCCCCAACTGGCGGAAAACCACGGCCCAAGGGAGGAAAAACACCACTTCGATATCAAAAAGAATGAAAAGCACCGCCACCAGGTAGAAACGCACCGGAACCCGGCGCGTCCCTTCGCCGTAGGGATTCATGCCTGATTCGTAGGGCATGGATTTTGCGGCAGATTTCTTCCGGGGTCCGAATAAATTCCCCAAGCCGATGGCGATCAGTGCAATAACAGTGGAAAGAACGATGAGAACGGCAATAGCTGCGTACTCAATCAGCATGGGAAGCCTCTTTTATCCGTGAAAAGTGCCACGTACGCGTTCGGCAAAGTATATCATAAGAGACTTTTGAAGACCACACAATGTGTCACATTTCACAAAACTTTACGATATTGGTCATAGTGGATAAACGATGGCTGATTGCTTTAGGCGCGCGCGAAACGTCCCGAGGGTGCGTCGCGCGCCAGGCGCGTCAGACAGAACCCCTGGGACGGAACGATCTGATCGTTTTTACTTACGAGAGATAGTCCCGAAGCTGGCGGCTGCGGGTGGGATGGCGCAGTTTGCGCAATGCCTTGGCCTCGATCTGGCGGATGCGCTCACGGGTCACGTTAAAGAACTGGCTGACCTCCTCAAGCGTGTGATCCTTGCCATCCTCCCCCAGTCCAAAGCGGAGTTCGAGCACATGGCGCTCGCGGTCCGAGAGGGCAGTCAGCGCATTGCGGACCTGCTCGCGAAGCATCTCGCGGGCGGCAGCATCCATCGGCTCGAGGGCATCCTCATCCTCGATGAAGTCCCCCAGGGAACTGGAGTCCTCATCCCCCACCGGGCCTTCCAGCGAAACCGGCTCCTCGGCCGAGCGCAGTATACGCCCCACCTTCTGGGTGGCATATTCCCAATGATGCTGCACCGCAGGAGGGATGGGCGTGCCGGCGGCCTGGGCCTTGAGAATGGCCTGCACCTCGGCGGCCGGCAGATAACCGATCTCCAGCGCAAGCTCTTCATTGGAGGGCTCACGCCCGAACTCCTGGGTAAGATGCCGCTGGGCGCGCAGGATACGCGTGATGGACTCGAACAGGTGCACGGGAATGCGAATGGTGCGGGCCTGCTCGGCAATCGAACGGTTGATGGATTGGCGGATCCACCAGGTGGCATAGGTGCTGAATTTAAAGCCGCGGCGCGGGTCAAACTTGTGGACGGCGCGCAGCAGGCCCATGTTGCCCTCCTGGATCAGGTCAAGGAAGGAGATGCCGCGCCCAAGGTAGCGCTTGGCAACGCTCACCACCAGGCGCAGGTTGGCGCGGATGATGGCGTGGTTGGCTTCCTCGGCGCGCAGCTCCATCGCCTTCAGCTCGGCGGCCAGCTCCTTGCGGTCGGGCAGGTTGCGATAGAGGGTACGCTGGTTGGGAAGGGCCCGTTTCCGTGTGACGTGCTTGAACAGCCAAGCAGCGTACTCCTCAGGCAGCAGATAGAGGCTGATGAACACGCTGTAGGCCTTGCGCACCATGCTGTCCCAGCGCGGATCGGTCCCCCAGCGGTCGTTATCCAGGTAAGCCCGCAGATAGGAAGGGCTGTCGATCTCCCACTTTTGATGCAGAAGCTGGGCTTCACTGATGATCAGGCTAAGATCGGGAAGGGGGTTCTTCAGGCGGACAGCGTCCTCATCCAGACGCTCCCAGGAGGTGACCAGCTCGCCGATGACCGCATGGTTGGCATCCTCGATCGTCTCCGAGCCGTGGCGGTGCGGGCGCTGCATGAAGGTCTGCATCAGGCGTTTGGCCTCGATGCGGGTGGCCAGCCGGAATTCACTGTCGGAATCCAACAGCTTGACCTGACCGATCTCGCGCAGGTACAGCCGCACCGGGTCCTCGGCCAGCTCGGCGGCCAGCTCGGGGATACGAGGCAGCGCGAGCGGGTCATCATCCACCAGCTCCTCATCCTGGGCGGCGAGGCTGTTCTCATCAGGCTCGACAAGATCATCCACAACGAGCTCAAAACCGGCCTCCAGCTCATCCACGCTGACCTCGATGGTCTCTTCTTCGAGAGGCGCAGCAGGCGCGGCAGACTTTTTCCTCCCGGTCCGGGCGGCGGGTTTGGGCTTGGATATGGGTTTGGTCTTCTTCTTTACAGGCATCACCACCTCTACGGATAAGAACACATGGGCAGGCGGATCTATACCCTGTTACTTACGGACAGCGGGGCGGTGCAGAGCGCGGTCCAGGCTGTGACGCAGCCGGCTATGCTGCATGGCAAGCTGCTGGTAGTTTGTTACGCGCAAGTCGCCCTCCTGCTGGGCCTCTTCCATGATAAAGCGCAATTGATTGATGTTCTCTTCCACGGCCAGCTGGCGGAGCTTGACGATATCCCGGAAAAGCTCCTCCAACAGGCGCTCGTCCAAAAGGTCAAGTTTTTCGGTGCGTTTCAGGAGGTCGGCTGCCAACCCCAGTAAGGCCTCCGGCAGCCGCGCCACGACCCAGGCATGATGCTCGCTTTCCACCTGTTCCAGCGACTGGCGGATCAACCGGAAGAGCATCTGGTGGTCAGTATACTCGAAATCCTCAGGAGACAGCGCGTTGAGCAAAGCCTGCTGGAGCCGGCGGTCCAGCTCATAACCCAGTTCGGGCCGGCGGAACAGGATGCCCAGGACGTTCAACTCCAGACGCTGCCCGGGGCGGGCGAGAAAAACGCCGGAGGCTTCCCGGGGCTCCGCCTCACCCACCGGGCGGGACCTGCGCCGTGGGACCCGCGGGGGCAGCGAGGCGCTGGCGAAGGCACGCTCATCCACGCGCAGGCGGCGGGCCAGCATCTGGCGGTAGGTGTCGCGCTCCACGGCTTCGGGCAGGTCTGCGATGAGAGGCAGAACCTGTCGCGCCACATCGTTCTTGACCTTGGGATCATTGATATCGCGGCCCGTGAGCAGCATATCCAGCACGTGCTCAACGATGGGCTTGGAGGTCTCGATGAGGCGCTTCCACTCGTCCGGGTCGCGGGCCACAATCTCATCGGGGTCGAGGTTATCCGGCATCGTGGCCACGCGCAGGTCCGCCTGCAAACGAGCCTCGCTGTTAAGCAGACCGCGCGCATCGAAACCGAGCTCGCCCTCGCGATCCATGGCGCTGCGGGCGGCTTCCAGCCCGCGCAGGACCGCCTTCTGTCCGGCGGCATCCGGGTCGAGCGCCAGGACAACCTTGCGGGTGAAGCGCTTGAGCAGGCGCAGCTGGTCTTCCGTGATGGCCGTGCCCATCGGCGAGACCACGTTCTCATAGCCCGCCTGGTGCAGGGCGATCACATCCAGGTAGCCCTCCACGATCACGGCCTGCCCGGCAGCGCGGATAGGCTTGCGCGCCCGGTCCAGACCATAGAGCAGCCGGCCCTTGCTGAAGACGGGCGTCTCCGGGGAGTTCAGGAACTTGGGAATATCCTCGGGGTCCACGATGCGGGCGCCAAAACCTGCCATGCGGCCCTGCTCATCGCGGATCGGGATCATGATGCGGTGGCGAAAGCGGTCATAGACGCGCTGCCCGCCTTCATCACTGGAAGGGCGCTCGGTAAGCAGCCCGGCTTCGAGCATCTCGGCCTGTGCATAGCCCCGGGAGGTGAAATGCTTGAGCGCCGCATCCCAGCCGCGGGGTGCATAGCCCAGGCCGAAGGTCTCGAGCGTGCCATCCTTCAGGCCGCGCTTTCGATGCAGGTAATCCAGCACCTCCGGGTTATTGAGGAGCTGCCCGCGATAATAAAGCAGCGCCTCCTCCAGGAGTGTGCGCAGGCGCGAGTAGGCTTCTTTTTGCCCGGGGCTTTCCTGCTTGATGGATTCGAGCCGGACGCCGGCCCGGTCGGCCAGCTTCTGAAGGGCCTCTTTGAAGTCCAGCCCCTCCTTCTTCATCACGAATTTG
>CAZSPX010000064.1:0-13660 GCA_964608885.1 uncultured Anaerolineaceae bacterium
AATGGCACACCCTCACGGTAAAGAATTGGCCCCTGATAACGCGACTTCACCGAATACTCGCCCTTGAACGTGTAGGGCAGGCAGGAGGGCTTTGGCCAGCCCTGATCGCTTACAAAATCCAGGGTTACTTCCCCGCACGTGATGCCGTCCGCGGAGGAGCCCTGGATCCCGCCACAACCGGGAATACTGTTCCATGCCTCTGGGCTGGAAGGGACAAGATCCCAGCGCCCGGAGCTCCCGAAGAAGATGACGATGGTCCAGCCGGGCTCGAGGCGGCTCTCCTCGCTTGTGATCGAGGGATACCTTCCCTGGTTCCATTGGATCAAATAGGCGGGCAGGGTCGAGAAGCGGTAAGCCGCCTCCCGCACCTTGATCGAGCGGTCCACATTGTATAGAACGATATCCTGGGCGTGGATCTGGTATCCGGTCCCGGGGCGCTCGGGGGTGAGGTAGCCCGGCGCTTTGGTGGCGAGGTTCGCGGCCTGCGTCTTTCCCGCGGCCAGCGCGGTCTGCGGGATCTCCACCTGCGAGGTCTGGATGCCGGAGGCCACCCGGGTTTGGACCTTGCTCTCCCAGGTCGCCTGCACAGGCGCGAGGGCAGTGCCCGCCGCCGATTCGATGCGCCCCGAGCAGGCCATCACGGAAAGCACAAGCGCTCCCAAGCCCAAAAGCTGCGCCAGAAACCCTCTGCTCATCCCATCATCTCTTCCTGCCTCCCGGCAATGCTTGAATACCACTAATAACAGGTCTCATGGTCTGTACAGACCGGCGCGCGCAGGGGACATTCCAGGTCAGAGAGAGGCCCGCGCACAGATACCGCCTGACCCGGCAGCATCACAACCAGCGCGTCAATGGTCCCGGTCTGCACCCCGCCGCGGAGAGGAGTATAGCAGCCCACCACCAGGACATCCGCACCGCTCGCGAAGCGCCCCTGCACCTTCCCCGGGAGGACCACACCGGTCTGCCCGGCCGGGCCGATCAATGTGAATGCCATGCGCGGGTATGGCTGGATATTATAGGGGACATCCAAAGCGGTCTCGCCCTTGCCAATGGCATAGAAGCGCGGGTAGAGCATGCGCCCGGTCCATACGCCCGCACCGGGCTGCTCGAGGAATCCCTGCAGCGCGGCGAGATCCAGGCCGCTTTTCTCCAGCCCGGGGGTTGAATCGAAACGCGCCAGGACCGCTGTGAGCTCCGGCTGTCCAGCATATCTGAGGGGGAACAGTTTCTCGCTCAATGGCACGCTTGTACCGACCAACAAGACCAGGAGGAGAGACCAGGCAATGCCCCCGCGGTCAGTGAAACGGCGGACCGGTTTTCCGGGCGGAGAGGGGATCACCTCTTCAGGCCCAGTCTCAATGATGGCCTGCCCGCTGCTCTCCGCGCCCAGGAGGGCCAGCACACCCCACAAGTAATACAAGCCCACAACCCAGTCCACGGGGACGAGATAACGGCCTCCGGAGGTCTGCGCCAGTGCATTGGAAAGCAGGTAAGTCAGCAGGATGAACAGCGGCGTGAGAGCCACCCAGCGGCCGCGTCTCCATGCGAGGCCCAGCCCCAGGGCGATCAGGACAAGATTCAGGAGCACCATCCCCAGGGAAACCGGCCTCACGCCCTCCCCCTGCCAGCCCTGCGACCAGAACGGGAGGGCAGTCTTTACAGTGGTTCGCAGGTCGTCGAGGACGGGTGAAGCCGGGAGATAAAGGACCGAAGTCACGGCATTGTGGAGAAGATGGTTGGTCACCTTGCACAGGAGGTCTTCGCAGGGGGGGAGTCCGGTCTCCGGCGCTGCCAGGGCAAGACCGCCGGTAGAGCGCGACTCGGGAACAGGCGTCATAGCCGGGGGCCAACCGTAGCGCGCTTGTAATACTACACGCAAACTATGAAAATATAGATCAAAAGCGGGCGCTCCTTTGGACTGGTTTCGCAGATCCCAGGGTGTGGTGGCAGCCAGCATCCCCACGACCAGAAGCAGAAACCCGGGAAGCCAGCGCCTCCAGTTGAAACGCGTTACCGCCCATGCCAGCAGGAGAGCAGGAAGGAGGAGCAGGAGGACATGGACGCGCAGCATGAGGGTCAGCCCCAGGATGCCCCCGGCAAGGACCGCCGCGCCGCGCCGCGCGGCCGGCTCTTTGAGCCAGCGGACCATGAACAAGGTAAAGAGCGCCGCCCCGATGGCGGTGGGAAAATCCGTGAGGGTCATCTTTGGGTTGGCCAGGTCGATCCAGGAGGCGGCCGCGATCGAATTCACGCCGCGCAGGGCGGTCAGGACCGCCAGCGAGACTCCCAGCCCCACCCCGCCCAACTCCCGGCCCAGGAGATACAGGATGCCCGCCAACACCGCGTACACTGCGGCCTGCACGGCCATGACCGTCACAAAACCCTGGCCGGCCAGCGCATGCAAATAAGCGCTGAAGGCCATGTAGAGCACACGATCAAAGACCAGCCCGTTCATCACGCCCTGGCCAATGAGGGCGAACTGGCCGCCCACGTCAAACAGGAGGCCGTCGGAAAACGGGTAGAAATCGCCCGTGGGTCGGAACGGCCCCGGCATGAAGAAACTGGCGCGCAGCGGCTCGCGCGCCCACAAGAACCCGGTCACTGCCCAGGCGAGGAAGAAGAGCAGCACATCCAGCCCCCGCCCCGTACGGGCGCCGCGCCAACGGGCCGCCAGCCATCCGAGGGCGAGCGCACCAAGGACCTGGAGCGGGAGGGCAGGAACGCCTGCACCATACCAGTAATCCTCGCGGCGCTCCAATCCCAAACCCGTGAGACGCATCACCAGCCAGAGAGCGAGGAAACCCGCCAGGACAAGGGCGGCGGGCTGAAGATAAGGCTCCAAGCGCCATGGCCCTCCCCCACCCTCCCCGGCAAAGAGAATCCCGTGAGCGATCAACGCGCCCGCGGCGAGCAGCACAACGGCGAGGAAAACCGGCTGCAAGGCCTGCCAGTAATATCCCGAGACCCAGGTGAGGCGATACCCGGGCAAAGCCGCGGCGAACGCTGCGCCCAACAGCAACACCAGCAACAGACAGGATTCGCGCCGCCGCCTGGTCTCGGTCCCGCCCAGGAAATCCTTTAACCGAACTGCATAGGAAGGATCGCGCACAATTCGATTCGCCAGAAAAGTAAACGCCCCCGCGAGAGCAAGGATCCCCGCCGCAAGCATAAGTCGTCTGGGACCGCCAAAGTAAAAACGCGTGGAAAGAAATATCAGCCCCAGAGCCGCAAGCAAGGAATATCCGAAGAGCACGGTTCGCGTTCGAGGCCAATGGATCATCTTATGAATGTCTCAATCCCAAAAAGGATCTCAGGGTTTGCGTGCAATAATCGGAAGCGACCACGGCGCATCCCAGAAGATTCCGAACTCCGGTGTCGACTCTGAAGCTACGCGTATCGATACGAAGCCTGCCTGCTCCAATTCATCCAACAATCCCTGAAGCGAGAAGATCCGCATCTCCAGCGTGGAACCCGGCCCACCATGGAATACCAGATTCTCAAAGATCTGTTCTTCACCCGTCCGGGTCGTGTTCTTCAAGATATTTGTCTCGCCGCGCTTCGCAAGTTCATATTTATACAGATCCGGGAAATGCTCTATAGTCACGCCGTCCGGATTGAAGGGGACCGTCAATATCAACAGGCCGCCCGGTTTCATTAAGGCAATCGCACCTTCAAAGGCCCGTGAAACAGGTGGCGCTACGTGCTCAAATACCTCGGTGGAGATCAGGAAATCCAAGGTTCCAGCCAGAGCCGGATCTGGTGGAAGAGTAATATCGAGACGCGGCTCACGGTCGTAGAAGGTGTTGGTGTAACCCAGTTTTTTGCTCAAAAGATCCGGATAGATTCCATCGCTCAATCCAATCCCCTTTAGATCTGGACGGACTGGAAAATCTGACAATGTCAGGCTTTGACCGAAGAGCTCCTGTGAGAGCAAATGGATGATGGAACGCAGCCGCACTGTGGATCCGCACGCACAAGTCTGGGCTTCGCGGGTAAGTTCTGCACGCGGCGTCCAGTGGTTGCGGCCGCAGATGTTACAGCGCCAGTATAAAACCGGTTCCTTACTGAGGACAGCAAGGCCGAAGGTTCCGGGAATCCATTTCCGAATCCAGAGAAGGAGAACCCCTCCACCGAGAAGCGCGACCAAAAAAACCATGTTGGCCCATAACGGGTCCAGCGGCAACGCCATGAAAGCCAGGCACCCAGCTAAGATGCCCGCCATATGCATGCTGGCAACCGCATGCGAGGGCTGCATCCCGGCATTCACCAGCCGGTGATACGTATGGTCCTGATTGCCCTGCA
The DNA here is from genome assembly GCA_964608885.1 of uncultured Anaerolineaceae bacterium. Taxonomy (GTDB): domain Bacteria; phylum Chloroflexota; class Anaerolineae; order Anaerolineales; family Villigracilaceae; genus JACPVF01. The sequence continues at coordinate 4,303 of CAZSPX010000064.1, forward strand.
CAAGCGACACCTGGCGGCGCAGTCGGGAAAGCACCACCAACACCATGTCAAAGATCGGGACGGATAACAGCAGGATGGGAACAAACCAGGAGGAAGGCTGGGGCAATCCGGGTGGTGTATAGGCAATGCCGATCCCTGCCAGGAGGAATCCCAACAACTGAGCGCCCGAGTCCCCGAGGAAGGAGCGAGCCGGGAGGAGGTTGTAGTACCCCATGCCGATGCAGGCCCCCAGCAGCACGGCGCTGAGGAAAGCCAGGCTCCCCTGCCCTGCATCCAGGGTCACAAGTAGGAAGAAAGCGGAAGCAATGCCGGCCAGGCCCACTGCCAGGCCATCCATGCTGTCCACAAAGTTAAAGGCATTCGTAATGCCGATGACCCACAGGAAGGTCAGCGGCAGGTCCAGGAGAGGCTGGCGCAGGAACTGGATATAGACCCCCTGCCAGACCAGCAGCCCCGAGGCAATGATCTGCCCGAGGAACTTCCACGGCGCCGAGAGGCCAACCGCATCGTCGAGCAGGCCGAAGATGAAGATCACCACCGCGGCGGCCAGGATGGCGCGCACCTGGGGGGAGACGGCGGCCCCGCCAAGGATGCTCACCAGGCCCACAATGAGGGCAAGCGCCATGCCCCCCGCGCGCGGGACTGGACGGTCATGGGTCTTATGGGGTGCGCTGTAAGGGACATCCACCAGTTTGAAGTGCTGGGCGATACGGATGGCTACCGGCACCACGGCCAGCATCCCCGCTGCCGACCAGAATAGAGGGATGAACAAAGGCAGGATCAAGGCTGGCTCCGTTTGCGCGCCTGGCGATAAACCGGTGAGGTGAAAAAACGCGCCGCGCTGGACAAATGCCAGATAAGGAAACGTGGATCGTCACGGCTGGCGCGCCGGCCATCATGCTGGAAACGCACGGTCGGGTCCAGCCGGATGGCGCAGCCCTTCAGGCGGGCGCGGGTGCAGAAGTCCACATCCTCCAGGTACAGGCGGTAACGCTCGTCCATGCCTCCCAGGTCCGCATACAGGCGGGAGGGCAGGAGCAGGAAAAATCCTGCCAGCCAGTCTGGAGAGATCAGATCCGCGCCGCGGAAGGCGGCAGGCGCTCTGCTCCCGATCGTCCGGCGGCGGATCAGCTCCCCGGGCGTGGGAAGCGAACGGAAGGAGTCCTGCACCTCCCCCTGCTCATTCACAGCCAGCGGGGCAATGATATCAGCCTCACCGGCGCGTATTCGACCGGTCAATTTTTCGAAGACCGGTTCCAAGAAGATCACATCGGGATTGAGGAGGCACAGGAATTCATGCTGTGCATGGAGGAAGGCCGCGTTGTGGTTGGAAGCGAACCCGCGCGGGCGCTCGTTCCGCAGGATGGTCAGCGAAGCCCACGGCGCAGGGTCCACATCCGGCAGGTCATCACCCAGGTTGGCGGTGAGAATCAACTGAATCCGGGAGCGGTCCTCGTGCGCTGCAAGGCTGTCAAGCAGGGTACTGACCTGCCCCGCGCTGCCATGGCTTACAACGGATACGGACAGGAGAGGAAACGACACGGAGACATTATAACAAGAGACCCCCGGCTCCATGCCGGCATGAGCGAAACAGCCGGCTATCCAGGGTGTTTCGAGCGTTTTGTACGTCCGGGGGCAGGCTTGCCATCCTGCGGAGGTTCAGCGGCCTCCCTGGCAAGCCTCGCCTCGGCCAGTCTGCAATATTCCGCCGAGATATCGAATCCCAGGTAATGACGACCGGTCTGGCAGGCAGCTACGCACGTGGTCCCCGAGCCCATGAAGGGGTCCAGGACCACATCCCCCACGAAAGAATAGAGCCGGATGACGCGCCGCGCCAGATCCACGGGGAAGGGCGCGGGGTGTCCAACCTTGCGGGCCGACTCGGGCTGCACCTGCCAGACCGACAGGGTCGATTCCATGAACTCATCCGCAGAAATGTCGGACTCCCCTTTTTCGGGCCTGGAAAAGGTCTGCTTGCTAAAGACCAGCAGGTACTCGTGCAGGTCGCGCAGGCGCGGCGAGCGGGCGCTGCGCCAGCTTCCCCATGCGTAACTGCCGCTGGCTCCCCTGCCCTTCTGCCAGATGATCTCTCCCATGGGCAGAAATCCGATCTCCATATGGACCTGGTAGAAGTGCGCATGCAAGGGAATATAAGGCTTACGCCCCAGGTTGGCGACGTTGATGACATAGCGACCGCCCGGCTTGAGAACCCGGTACACTTCCGCCCCCACCGCCCGGATCAGGCCCAGGTATTGCTCAAGCGTCATGTTCTCATCGTAATCCTTGCCCACGTTATAGGGCGGGGAGGTGAAGGCCAGCGCAACGCTGGAATCCGGGATGGGCATGGATTCCGAGGACTGGTTGTAAATGCGGTCCGCCCAGGTCTCGGGCTGTGCAGGGGAACCCTCCGCAGGCTCCTCCGCCCTGATATCAGCGGATCTATACAGGTTGCGCGCGTAGAACTCGGAGGCGTCGTGCGCCTCACGCTTGGATACACCGAACGAGGAAGTGCGTGTTTTCCTGGGCATACGTGGGTTTCCCCCTCCATTTTATATGGCATTTGGACATTTATCCAGCCGCCGCGTGGGAACTCCTGTGCGGCTCAGAAGTTATCCGTCATGAGCGTCAGACTACCACGTTTCGAGCCCCCGGAGAACCTCGAAAATCAGGGATGGGTTCGGATCCTCCCGGCGACGATGTCGCGGGTGATCTGTTCCAGATCAGCCCGCACCTGATCGGAGATCAATCTTTCATTGTCGTGAAAGGGGGCCAGGCTTACTTCACCTGTTGCCAGCGTGCCGACATGAACCCCGCCGGCAAAGGTACCCTCCATCACTGCCGCGGAGACCTGCTCAACGCTGATATCAAACCGTTTTTCGATGCTGGTCAACAACACGTTTGAGAATCCCGGGAAGGTCTCGACCCAATCCGTGTCCACTCCGATGAGCCAGGCTGCGCCATGGTCCTGAACTTCCGCCCCTGCGCCCCAGCCCACGCTCTGTCCCGCCACGGGCAGAATGACATCCGCGCCCTGAAAGAGGAGCTGTTTGGTCAACTGGCGCCCCTCGGTGGAACAGCAGAAGCCGCCCAGGAACAGGCCCTCATGTTTCTTCGGATCCCAACCGAGTACTTCCACCTGCGCCTGATTCTTCAGGTTGAAATACTCCACACCGAGGCTGAAACCGTCCATAAAATCCGTGACCTGAGGGATATCCACGCCGCCAAACATGCCCACCTTGCCGGTGCGCGTGACCGCAGCCGCGGCATAACCAGCCAGAAATGCTGCCTGGTCGGTCGCAAAGGTCTGCATCCAGACGTTCCCTGGCGGCGGATCGAACGTAAAATCCATGGCCAAAAACTTTTGCCCCGGGTCTGCCTGCGCCGCGCCGGATATCACATCTCTCAGGTTATAAAGGGAAACGATGAGCCTGCAGTCCGCTCCCTTGAAGGCGTTCATATTCTTCTGAAAATCGGGGGTCGATATAGACTCCAGCGCGCTGGCTGTCCAGCCGTATCGCCGGGCAGCACTCTGCAAGCCCTTAAAGACCGCAGCATTGAAGTAATCATCGTGCAGCCCGCCCAGGTTGGTGATCTGGCAGATGCGCCCATTCGGAGCATGGGGCAGGGAGGTAGGTGCGGGCGTAGGGACAACAGGGGCGCAGCCTGCGGTGACGCGGTGGAGGTATTTCCGGCATTCCGCTTCGGTAAGGAGACGCGTGGCGCGCGTCCGTGCCAGAGCGACCAATTCTTCGATCTTTAGAAGATAGATCCGCACTCCCTGTGTGCTGCTCGCAGCAAGCCGCGTTCCTTCAGCATTGAAAGCGAGGCCTGTCAGGGTCGCACCATCCTCCGGAAGTCTCAATAATTCCTGGCCGGTGGCTGCCTCCCAGAGACGGACCGTGTCATCGCGGCCGGCCGTCGCAATGCGAGTGCCGTCCGGACTGAAAGCAACCGCGGTGACGGCGTTGGCATGTCCCTGCAGCTCCAGGAGCGGCTGCCCGGTGAATGCATCCCAGACTCGGACGGTCCCATCTTCTCCGGCGCTTACAAGTCGTCGAGATCGGGCATCGAAAGCCACCGAAAGAATATCAGAGGCATGCGCCTGGAAGGACAACAGCCGCTTGCGGGAGGATGTGTCATAGATCAAGACAACCCCGTTTTGCAGGCCGGCAGCCAACCGGAGACCATCCGCGCTGAGGGCGGCAGAGTCGACGCCGCTCTCGACCTCCAACGAATAGACCAGCCCCAGATCATCCAGAGAGGCGATATCCCATAGTTTGATCTTGTAGTCCTGGCTTACAGTGAACAGGTGGGTTCCCTGCGCGTCGTAGATCACGGCGGTGACTGCGGCAGTATGGGCAGGCAGGTTGGTAAGCATTTTTCCGGTCACGGAATCCAAGAGCTTCACCTTGCCATCCCCGCTTCCCACCGCGATCTGCTTCCCATCAGGACGGAAAGCCAGCGAACGAGGGGCAGCAAGTTCCCCACCTGCTGCATGCGCCTGTCCTGCACCTGAAGTCTCCCGGACCATCAGCCTGCCCCCCTCAACCAGGGCCATGCGCTTTCCATCCTGGCTGAAAGCCGCCGGTCCCTGCAAGCCGTCTGCGGACCAGTAGGCAAAGGCTTCGCCGATCGCGGAAAGTTCCCAGATCCGGACCGTTCCATCCATACTGGCACTTGCAAGCCAGGTCCCCCCGGGATGAAACGCCAGGCCGGTCACCGCCGAGCTGTGACCATACAGGGTGAGGAGCAAGCTCCCCGATCCCGCATCCCAAACCCGGATGTTGTGGTCCAGGCCGCCAGCCGCCAACCTCGTGGTATCCGGGCTGAAGGCAAGGGCGCGTACATCGCCCGCGGAGCTGTTCAGTTTTAACAACTCGGTGCCGGTGGAAGAGTCCCATACTTTCACCTCGCTGCCGCTGGCTGTGGCGATGCGTTGACCATCCGGGCTGAAAGCCGCCGTCCAGACCCAGGTGGGATTGTCACCCAACCTGAGCAATTCCGTACCTGTGGTCGCATCCCACACACGAGCCGTGCCATCGTCGCTGGCGGTGAGGAGGCGCGAGCCGTCGGGGCTGAAAAAAACACCGGATACATAATCGGTATGGCCGGGGAATTGAGCAACTTCCCGCGCGCTGCGCAGATCCCAAATGCGCGGCAGGTCGCCGCGCGTGACCGTTGCCAGACGAGAGCCATCCGGACTGAACTCCAGGCTTACGCCTGCATCGATCGGGCCGGGAAGGGGCTGCTCCGTACCTTCACGCGCACCCCATAACTTGACGGTCCCGTCCGATAGGACCGTAGCAAGCATGTGGCCGTCCGGGCTGAAGGCCGCGGCGTGTCCGCTTAGGGTGGATACAAGCTTCCCGCTGGCAGCTTCCCAGACGCGCACCGTTTCATCTTCACTGGCAGTTGCAAGCAGGCTGCCATCCGGGCTGTAAGTGACCTGAACAGCCGCACCGGGTTCGTGCGCAGGGATGATCTTGCGGACGCGCGAGGTGAGCACCGCCTGGTGCAGGGCTTCCTCCGCTTCAAGCGTATAGGAGGTATCCGCAGCCTGTAATGCCAGGAGAATACTACGTTCCGGATCCACATTCAGATTACTGAGAGCAGCCGCGGCCAGCTCACGGGAAGCCGCCAGGCGGCCCGCCTGGCGAGCTTGCCAGCCGAGCCAGAGGGCCGCAACGAGCAATAGGACAGACAGGAGGAACGCACCCGTCATCAAACGGGAACGGCGCCGCAACTGCAGGCTGGAAAGTACCTGCTCTTCGGCCCGGCGATGCTCGATCTCGATCAGCTTTTCCGCTGCATCCAGCTCGCGCTGTCGTGAGGCCTCCCGCTCACGGGCCTCATGTTCAGCAAAGTTCCGGGAGTTTTCAAGGTACTCGCGTTCAAGCGCGTTCAATTCGTCCACGTGGGATAGCGCCCATTCCCCCACCTGGGCCAGCCGCGCGCCGCGATAGAGAAGATCCTCCTCGCGGCCCATCTTTTCCCATTCCTGCGCAGCCTCGGTCAGGTGCCGGTGCAAGCGCAAGCCCTCGCGGTTCTCCTCCAACCAGCCGCGCAGGGTGGGCCATTCCCGGATCAACGCCTCGTGCGCCACCTCGACCGAGTTCTCACCGGTGATGATGAGGCGGGCATCTGACAAGGTCTTAAGGACGTTCTGCGTGGAGGCCGATTCCCCGGGGCTAAGGATCAATTCCTTGAACGTGGCGCGCCGGCGGGTATCTCCAGTACCGGTCTCGTCTCCCAGTTCGGTCAGGCGCAAGAAGATGCGGCGGGCGATGGCGCGCTCCTCCGGCGAGAACTGGTCCATGAACACCGACTCGGCTGTCTCAGCAATAGCGCCGCGCACTCCGCCCGAGGAGGCGTAACCGCTGAGGGTTAACCGGCGGCCGCGCCGGCGATCCCAGGTTTCCAGCAAGGCATGCGAGAGCAAGGGCAGCGCGCCGGGTTCATGACCCACATCATGGAGCAGGAGATCCACCAGGCCAGGCTCAAGCTCCCAACGGCCGCGGCGGGCGGGCTCTTCAATCGCGCGGCGCAATTCTTCGCTGCTCATCGCGCCGATGTATTCCTGCTGGCGGGCCAGGGCTTCGCGCAGCGCAGGATAGCTGGCGCAGTGAGCATAAAAATCCGCGCGCAGAGTGATAACAACGAGGACCGGACCGCCCGGCTCGGAGGCCGCGTGCATCAGGCTGCCGATCAATGCCGCTCGCTCCTCCTCGGAATGACAGAGGGAGAAGGTCTCCTCAAACTGGTCAAGGATGATCAGCAGGCGTGAGACGGCGTCCGACTCGACCCGCTGCCGCGCGAGCAGATGCAGGCTGCGAACGTCGCGCCGGAGGTCATCTATCAACGCGGCCGAATCCGCCAGGGAGCTGCCCTCCTGCACGAGGCCCAACGCCAGGCTCTCCAGGGGATGGGCAGTCGGAGTCAGCACCCGGATATCCCAATCAGCTGAGGCCGCGTTCCAGCGCAGGGAAGGAACCAACCCGGCTCGCACGAGGGAGGATTTGCCGCTTCCTGAAGCTCCCACGACGGCGAGGAACCGGACGGGTGAGGACAAGGCACCTTTCGCGGTAGCCAGAACCCGCTCGGTCAGCCGGGCAGTCAGAGCCTCGCGCCCGACGAACAGATCTGCATCAGTCTCATCAAAAAAATTCAGACCCTTATATGGAGATGATCCCGGCCCCGGCGCGTCCTCCCGGCGCACGTTTGCCGCCAATTCCAGCAGGTGTGCCAGCGCCTTTGGCTCTTGCTCCAGTCCCAGCGCCGGCACGAAACGCGCTTGCAGCGTGGGGATATCCGGCAGGCGCAGGTTTTGTTCCAAACGGCTGATCTGACCACTGCTGTAGCCCACCTGAATGGCCAGTTCGGTCTGGGTGATTCCCGCATGGCGACGGAGAAATCGAAGAAAGTCCCCAAATGTCGTGAATTTCTCCAAGATTCCGTTCGTAATCGATGATTGCATAGGAATTTCCTAATTTGAGGATAGCATACTATCCCTGAATTGGCATAAATTGGCAGAAAATGGCATAGAAGGCACAATCGGATTTGCTACAGTTGGGTCACAGGACCGAAGCGCAATCGCGCAAAATTCAACGGTCCGAGGAGAGAAGAAATGTTGTCCAAACGTCTTATCGGTTCAGTGTTTGTCCTGATGCTGGTGCTGGCAGCGTGCAGCCCGGCTCCAGCACCGGCCACAAAACCGCCCACGAAGGCGGCTGCACCCACTGAAGCCCCTGCCGCGACCTCCATGCCTGACCAGCCTGCAGTCCCCTTTCCCACCGGCAGGTTCGAAGGCAAGGGTGAGGCGGTACAGTACAACCCGGACGGCACCTTCGAGTTCTATACCTCCGCCAGCAAGATCGATCCGGTCCTGATCGGGAATTACACGGTGGAGGGGAACCTCATTACCGCGGTGGACCCCAATGAGACCGATCCAAACTGTAAAGAAGCCGTGGCCTATCAGTGGACCTACGAGAACAACACACTGACCTTCAAGCCCACCGGGGACGACGCCTGCAAAGGCCGCAGCGAGGCGAATGCCGAGGCGTATGTCCTGAACGCGAAGTATCTCCCCGAGATCTCGGTCACTGCGCAGGACTACTCCTATATCGCGCCTGTCAGCGTCCGGTCCGGATGGACGCGCGTCATCCTGACGAACAAAGGCACCGAGGTCCACCATGTCCAGTTCCTGCGCCTGAACGACGGCGTGACGATCGAACAGTTCCAGGCGGCGCTGGAACAGGCCGAAGGCCCCGCGCTGGCGATGACCAAGCAGGTGGGTGGTGTGGGAGCGGTTGCCCCCGGCATGACCGCCCAGGCAGTCATCAACCTCGAACCCGGCAATTATGCGATCCTGTGCCTGATCCCCTCCCCCAGCGACCATGTAGCCCACCACACCAAGGGAATGGTGAAAGCCCTCACTGTTCAGGATGCAAGCGGACACGGAGTAGAGCCGGCCTCAGACCTCTCCGTGAACCTGAAGGACTTCCTGTTCGAGATGCCGGAAACCCTGGGGGCTGGCCCGCTTTCCGTGATGGTGAGTAACGATGGCCCCGAAGCGCATGAGTTCAACATCCTGAAACTGGCGGATGGCAAGACACTCAATGATGTGACACAGTTTCTCTCCGGGGCCGCGGGCGGCCCGCCTCCTTTCACCCCCGTGGGCGGGATGAACGGCCTTGAGCCGGGAGCCATGGCCTACGCGGAATTGAACCTGCAGCCGGGACATTATGTCGCCATCTGCAACATCCCGAGCCCCAAAGCCGAAGGGCATCCGCACTTCACGCTGGGCATGATCCGTGAGTTCACCATAGGCACGTCCTCTGCAAGCGCTGCTTTCCCGACAGGAACCTTTACGGATGCCAAGGACAAGCTGCGCGGCTACATTTTCAATCCGGACATGACATGGGAATACTTCACCCTGGGGACCGGAACCATAAGTGCTTCCAGCACCTACAGTCTTGAGGGTCATCTCTGGACGGATCAAGGAATCGTCGGCCAATGCCCGGCCGGAACCTACGAGTGGGATTTCGATGGCAGCAACCTGTCCTTCAACGCGGTGGGCGTGGACGACTGCCCGGACCGGAAAGCAAGCCTGGATGGTCATACTTTCGTCCTGCAGCAATAAGATCAAAATAAGTACCTGGTAGTATAAGAACAGGGACCACCTTCGTGGTCCCTGCTCTTATTTATAGGAAACCCGATATTCCGGAAGGGCAAAACCAGGCTCATGCAACACCGCGGAACTGACCAGTCAACCCGGCCACTGGCCTCACTCCCCGATGATCTTCACCAGCACCCGCTTACGTCTCCGCCCGTCAAACTCCCCGTAGAAGATCTGTTCCCA
>CAZSPX010000065.1:0-6979 GCA_964608885.1 uncultured Anaerolineaceae bacterium
CTTGCCGGCGTCCTTGGTGGCATTGCGCTGGGCATCGTTGAAGTAGGCCGGGACGGTGATGACCGCCTGCGTGACCGGTTCGCCCAGGTAGGCTTCGGCGTCGGTCTTGATCTTGGCCAGGATCATGGCCGAGATCTCGGGAGCGCTGTATTCGCGCTCATCCAATCTGACGCGTACATCCCCGTTGGACGCAGCCGAGACCGTATAGGGGACGCGCTTGCGCGTGCGCTCGACCTCGGGGTCGTCGGCCTTGCGGCCCATGAAGCGCTTGATGGAAAATACCGTGTTCTGAGGGTTGGTGATGGCCTGGTTGCGCGCCACCCGTCCCACCAGCCGTTCGTGATTCTTGTTGACCGCCACCACCGAGGGGACCAGCCGCTCCCCCTCTGCGGAGGGGATGACCGTGGGCTCGCCGCCGCTCATGACCGCCGCGACCGAATTGGTGGTGCCCAGGTCGATGCCGATGATCTTTGCCATGATTTCTCCTCTATCCTTTTTTGCTCGCCCCTGTGATTATTGGGCCACCCGGACCATGGCCGGGCGGATGACGCGCTCACCCAGCATGTAGCCGTTCTGGATCACGCCGATCACATAGCCGCTCTCCACGTCGTCGCTGGGCTCGTGTGATACGGCTTCATGGAAATTCGGGTCAAAAGGCTGGCCTTCCGCCGGGATGCGCACAAGCCCTTCAGCCTCCAGGATGTTCTGGAACTTGCGGGCGATCAGCTCCAGGCCCTCGGCCCAGGCATCTCCGGCCGGGCGGTTGGAAAGGGCGCGTTCCATGTCGTCCAGGACTGGCAGCACCCTGCGCAGGATATCCGCTTTCATGGTGACGCGGGCCGTCTCCTGGTCGCGCTGCATGCGGTTGCGGTAATTGACGAATTCCGCCTGCGACCGCTGCCAGCCGTCCAGGTTCTCGGCGGCCCTGGCCTGCGCAGTCTCCAGTTCCTTCTTCAGTGATTCAAGCTCAGGCTGTGCGGCTTCCGCTTGCGCCGCCGCGGTCCCTTCAACCGTATTCTCTTCCGCTTCCGCGGGTGTGGATGGATGTTTCTTGTCCGTCATGGTCTCTTTCCGAAAAGGGATATTGCCGGGCGCCGGTTCTTACTCGCCGCCCGCGATCGTGTCATTGACGAGATCGCTCAGCAGTCCCGCCACAAAACGCACCGTCGGGATGGTGCGGGCATAGGACATACGCATGGGCCCCAGCACACCCAGTGTACCGGTCGCCATACCGGGGACTCCGTAACGCGCCAGCACCATGGAGCATTTGTGCAGCTCCTCCCATTCGCCCTCGCCGCCGATCAGCACCTGCAGTCCCCCCACCGAGCTGTTGATGGAGGCACGCGCCAGCAGGCCCTGCAGCGTGGAACGTTCCTCGAAGAGCCGGAGCGCCCGGCGTGCATCGTCCGATTCGGCGAACTCCGGTTCGGCCAGCAGATTGGTCTGCCCGTCCGTGTAGATCTGCCCGGAGCCCAGCTCGCCGGTGCGGCGCATGTCCGCGATGATGAGGGTCAGGATGTCCTGCTCCAACGCATCGGGGCGCGCCGGCAGGGCGGTCAATTCATCCAGGGTGCGCCCGCCCAGGGCGGGATTCATCCGGGCCGCGCACTGGCTCAAGCGCTCCTGCGAGACCGGCTCGGCCAGTGTCAGGATCTGCTGGCTGACCTCTCCGCCGCTCATGACCAGCACCATCAGTACCTGCCGGCCCTGCGTGGAGATCAGCTCGACATGCTTGAAGCGCGCCTGCTCCGGGTGCGGAGCCGTGACCACCGAGACCCCCTGCGACTGGTGCGCCAGCACCGAGGCCGCCAGGGTCATCCACTGGTCGATATCCGGGCGGGATTGGTGGAACTGATGGGTGATGGTCTGCTGGATCGATTGTGGAAGCTCCGCCTGGTTGACCATTTGCCCCACGAAGACCCGGTACCCGTCTTCGGTGGGCACACGGCCGGCGGAAGTGTGCGGCTGGCGCAGGTAACCCATTTCCGTAAGCGCGGACATCTCGTTCCGCACCGTGGCGGAAGACATGTCCAGCCGGTACCGCTCGACGAGGTGCTTCGAACCGACCGGTTGGGCCGTTTCGATATAGTCGCGGATGACCAGCAGGAGCAGGGTCTTCTGGCGTTCGTTGAGTTCGTTCATGGTCGTATCACTATTAGCACTCTCGAACCGAGAGTGCTAACGAGATGGGAACAATCATAACATGCCCAAAAATGAGCGTCAATAAGAAGAGCGTTAGAAAACCGTTGCGGATGCGCTTGTCATTCCCCCTGGTCAGGCCGGGCGGAGCTGCCTACGGCGCCGGGGATGGGAGCGGCTGCCAGGCGGGGTCAAAATCCTCCGCCGGGTCGGGGGCCAGCTCGGTCTTGTTCGCGCCCGTGACCGTGGAATAGTAGACGTCCGAGCCCTTATCGCCGCTGTACTCGAAGGCCAGCCAGAAACCGTCCGGCGAGTAGTCCACGTTGTTGACCGAGAGCAGGTTCATGTTCAAGGCGACCACCTCCCCGTCCGGGGTCACGCCTTCCATGGGCAGCATCATCAGGCGGGGGAAGCCGAACTTGTTGGCGGGCGAGCGGTGGAACAGCAGCAGCTTTCCATCAGACGACCACTCGGGGCGGGAATCCGAGACCTGGTCTCCGCCGCGCACGATCACGGTCTGGTCGCGCCCCAGGTTGGTCATCACCCACAGCTCAAAGACGTTACCGCTGCGGCGCTCCGAGAAGGCGATGGTCCTGCCATCCGGCGACCAGGCGGGCTGGCGCGCGTCCTTTCCCAGTGGTGTGCGGATCAACCTTTGCGTGATTCCCGATTTAAGGTCATAGGAATAGATCTGCATGTGGCCGGTGCGCACGGAGGTGAAGGCGATGTACCGGCCGTCGGGCGACCAGTCCGGTTCGAAATCGCCGCCCGGGACGGAGTTCAGCGGTTGGAGTCCGGTCCCGTCCGCGTTGATCAGGTACAGCGCCGAGCCGCGATAGACATCCTGGCGGAGCTTGCAGGGAGAGATAAAGGCCAGCTGCTTCCCGTCCGGAGACCAGGCTGGCTGGCAGGCACCTTCCTTCATCCCGGTAATCTGGTTCAGGTCTCCATTCAGGCCGGCTATATAGATCTGGGGAATGCCGGAACGCATGGAGGCAAAGGCGATCTTCATAGTCTCAGAGCCCGGGGGCGTGGGGATGCCGATGGCAGTGGGCTGAACGGTCGCCGGAGGCGGCGCTTCTCCCTGCGTCGCGGTCGGGAGGATCGTGATGGCCGCATCCGAGGTCACCTGGGCGCCGGTGGCCGTGGCCCGGGGCGTGGGCAGGTCCTGCGTGGTGAAATTGCCGCCCAGCAGCCTCTGCAAACCCGAAGCTGTGGAGCCCGGGGAGAGAAGCTCCGTAATGATAAAGGCCGCGAAGAGGACCGCCACCAGGCTGAAGATCACGGTGCGCCGGATGCGGCTGGCCCGCAGGCTCTGGCGCTTGCGCGGCGTCAGGAATGGCACTTCCTTCTGAGAGGCTTCCATTAGTCCGGCCGGTTTCCCATTGCCTTTCAGCACCTCGTCCAGGGGCAGTTCGCCAGCCCCCGGCCTGGGCTGCGGCGGCGGGGGCGCGATCATGTAGCTGCCCACCGGCTGCTGGGTCTTGGATTTGGAGGCCAGCAGCGCCCGTTTGAAGTCTTCGGCGCTCTGGAAGCGGTCCAGCGGATCCACCGCCATGGCCTTCTCGATGACCAGTGCGAACTTGCGCGAGGTGCCGGGGCTGCGCTTGCGCAGCGGCTCCAGCTCGGCATTCTCCATGGCGCGCGCCAGCCCGTCCTCCGGGATGACCCCCGAGGCGGCGGCATACAGCGTGGCGCCCAGCGAGTAGATGTCTGAGCGCGGGTCGGTGCGGGCTGTCCCGTATTGCTCGGGAGGCGAATAGCCCGGCGTCATGGCGCGCGCCCCCACGGTCGTGGCCTGGTCCCCCTGGACGACCTTTGCCAGGCCGAAATCCAGCAGGACGATGTGACCGTTGGGCGCGATCTTGACATTGCCCGGCTTGATGTCGCGGTGCAGGATGGAGGGTGTGCGCGAGTGGAGATAGGTCAGGGCGTCGCAGATGGCCGCCCCGATCATGATGACATCGTCCTCGGGGATGGCGCCGAGCCGCTCCATGCGCTCGCGCAAGTCCTCCCCTTCGATGTAATCCATCACCAGGTACTGCCCCTGTCCCTCCACATTGAAGTGGTCGGTCACGCGCGGCAGGTTGGGATGGCGCATATTCGCCAGGATGGTGGCTTCCAGCCTGAACTGGCGGGCGGCCTCCTCCGTGGTGAAGAGGTTCTCCTTGACCGCCACCAGGATCCCAAGGGTCTCATCCATGGCACTGTACACTGAGCCCATCCCACCCTGGGCCAGATTCTCGACGATGCGATAGCGTCGATGCAGCAGTGTACCGATATCCAGAGAAATTTTCGAAGCCATTAGATGAACGCTGGGCGCAGCGATTGCTCCTTTAGTATTGGCGCCGTTCCAGGAGGCCTGACGAGCCTTCCTTGATATAGGGGGCTTTCACTGTTTTCGCAGGCGAATCCCACCGGCAGGGTTCCCGGCCCTTGTATTTTACTTTACCTGCGAAAAAGCTGCATATCCGTTTGGTATCAATTCGGGGCGGGGGTAAGCTACGGAGGGCCCCCCAGCGGACGCCAGGCCGGGTCGAAGTCCTGCCCCGGGTCCGAGGTCAGCCGGGCGCGCTCTGCGCCGGTCACGGTCAGGTAGAAAAGGTCCAGGTTCCCGGCGTCTTCCATTCCCTGGAACGCGATCCAGAAGCCATCCGGGGATATGGCGGCGTGCTCCACCGGCAGCCGGCCCATGTTCAGGCGCGTGGAGAGGGTGCCGTTCGCCGGGTCAAAGGGGATGCTCATCTGCCAGGCCGGGGTGTTCGTCCCGGCCCGCTGCTCCGAGAACATCACCACACTGCCATCTCTGGAGAAGACCGGGAAATAATCCCAGTAATCCTGCCCGCTGCGAATGATCTGCCGGGCGTTCCCGCCCACGGCGCTCATCGCCCAAACCTGATAAATGTTCACCCGCCTGACGGTGAACACGATCTCATCCCCTCCCGGAGACCAGGCGGCCTGCCGGGCTTCCACCCCGCTGCCCAGGCTCGTCAGCCGCGTCACGCTCTGGTCGGCGAGGTTGAGGCTGTAGATCTGCATGCTCCCGTCGCGGAAGGAGGTGAAGGCAATGCGGGTGCCGTCCGGCGACCAGGCCGGCTCAAAGTCTCCGCCCGGCGTGTTCGTCAGCGGGGTGAGCCCGGTCCCATCCGGGTTGATGAGGAACAGGCTGGTGCCGCGCGGCGGGTTCTGGTTGATATTATTCGGGCCGGTGCAGGGGGAGACAAACACCAGTCGTTGGCCGTCCGGCGACCACGAGGGCTGGCAGGCGCCCGCTGCAATATCCGTAATGGCCTGTGCGTCCTGGCTGCCGGGGCTGCTCAGATAGATCTGCGGCAAGCCGGAACGGTCGGAGGCGAAGGCCACCTGCCCGAAGCCGCCGCCCTGGGGTGTGGGGCTGGGAGTGGGGCTCGCTGCCGGGGTCTCGGAGGGCATCTGTGTCACGCTGCCCGGCAGGACCGCCTCGGTCTGCACCCGGGTCGGCGCGGCCGTTGGTGTGCGCGTCGCCGTGGGCCGGATGGCGGTGGCGGTGACCGTGGCGGTGGGCACGGGAGTCTGCGTTGAGGTCGGCGCCAGCGTGGGGCTGGGCGTGGAGGTTGCGGTGACCGGCAGGAAGGGGATCATGCCGCGCGCCTCCGCCGGGATCAGTGCCGGATTGAGATACAGGACTGAGAGAAGCCCCGCCGCGACCAGCAGCAGGAACAGGGTCCAGCCGCGCACCCGCCGCTTGTTGCGCTCGACCAGCCGCTTGCCCGGAGGGATGAAGGGCTTTTGCTCCTCCGTGATGGGCGGAGTGCGCACGGGCGGAGGCGGCTTGCGGAAGGCTTTCACCTGCTCGGAATCGGTCTCCACCTGGTTGCCCTGACTGGCAGCTGCCTCGGGCTCGGGCGGCGGCGGCGCGACGGTGTAACGCCCGGTCAGGCGCTCCGTGTTGGACTTCGACCCCAGCAGGGCCTTTTTGAAATCCTCCGCGGTCTGGTAGCGGTCGGCCGGATCCACCGCCATGGCTTTCTCGATCACGGTGGCGAGCCGCCGCGAGATGCGGCTGTTGCGCCGGCGCAGCGGCGTCAGGTCGGCGTTATCCATGGCGCGGGCCAGCCCATCTTCAGGGATGATGCCCGTCAGAGCAGCATACAGCGTGGCGCCCAGCGAGTAAATGTCCGTGCGCAGGTCGGTGCGCGCCGTCCCGTACTGCTCGGGAGGCGAGTAGCCCGGGGTCATGGCGCGCGCCCCGGTCGTTGTGATCTGCCCGCCGTGCACCACCTTGGCCAGGCCGAAATCCACCAGGAAGATATGGCCGTCGGGGGAGATCTTGACGTTTCCGGGTTTCAGGTCGCGGTGCAGGATGGACGGCTTGCGGGTGTGCAGGTACATCAACGCGTCGCAGATGGCCGCGCCGATCTGCACGGCCTCGTCCTCGCTGATATTGCCGGCGCGTTCCATGCGCTGGCGCAGATCCTCCCCCTCGATGAAGTCCATGACCAGGTACTGGCCCTGCTCCCCCACCACAAAGTGATCGGAGACGCGCGGCAGGTTGGGATGCCGCAGGTTCGCCAGGATGACCGCTTCCAGGCGGAACTGGCGCGCGTATTCATCCGTGGTGAAGAGGTTCTCCTTGACGGCCACATCCACGCCCAGGTTTTCATCCACGGCGCGATAGACCGATCCCATGCCCCCCTGCCCGAGGATCTCCACAATGCGATAGCGTTTATGGAGCAGAGTGCCGCGTTCGAGTGTCATCCTTGATCTCAGAACTGACTAGATTTCCTGCCACCAACTCTAAAGCCTGCCTTCCCGGTCCTCCCCCATGCCTGCGAGTGCCGCTTGCTGGCGCGAGTGCCGC
>CAZSPX010000065.1:7079-13213 GCA_964608885.1 uncultured Anaerolineaceae bacterium
GCGAGTGCCGCTTGCTGGCGCGAGTGCCGCCCTTCTGGCACAAGATATGGCCGATTATATCAGAGCGGTTCCACCCCTAGTAGTCCCCCACCAGTTTGAGGCGCTTGAACAGCCAGGGTGCGCCTCCGCTCACCCAGGCGCCCACCAGGGTGTAGCGCAGGTAGCGAAGGATGTAGGGAAGCAGCGCCTCCCCGCGCGGCAGGACCGCCCCCAGCCCGTACCAGAACACCATCACGCCGGCCAGCCCCAGCAGGTAACACAGCACCCGCTTGGGAAGCGGTCCCGAAGCCTGGAACCCGCCCCGGGACTCCATCCAGGCCAATCCCACGCTCAGGCCAAAGAACAGTCCCGCATTGGTCAGGATACCGCTTAAGGCCAGGGGCTCCGGCGTATCCGCGCCGGCCGAGAGGAGATTGGCAGCCCAGGCTTCCGGCAGGAGATAGCCGCTGCGCGCCGCAACCACCAGGGCTGCGGCCAGGACCATCGCCAGCGAGACCAGGAAAGCCAGCATCACCTGCCAGCCAAAGCCCAGCGTCTTGAGCCAGCCCGCGGCCGGGTCCCACAGGCGGAAGACCAGCCACAGGATGAGCGCACCAAGCAGCCAGCCCAGCACCACGTCATGCGGAAAATGGACTGCCAGGTAGAGACGCGAGACACCCACCAAAAAGATGACCGCCAGCGCCGCCGCCCAGGCCCAGCCCCTGCGCAGATAGGCCGCCATGCTGCCCCACAGGCTGACCGCGTTCTGGGCATGCCCGGAGGGTGCGCCGAAGGAGGGCTCCAGCGCCAGGGCGTTCACATCCCGGCTCACCCAGTAAGGGCGCGGACCCGCCAGGATCGTCTTGAAGATGTGGTTGAGGCTCGCGCTGATCAGAAGCACATACCCCACCCTGATCCCCAGCCGGGTATCCACGCTCCAAAACAGCACCGGCAGCACCAGCAGGAAGAAATCCTCCGTGCCAAGAAAAGTGAAAAAGCGCATGGGGCCTTCCAGCCAGGCACCGAGGTTTTGCAGCCACAGGATCAGTTGGACCCCGGCCTGATAGAGACTTTCCATGCCATCCTCCTCGTTATGGAATGCCTGATTTCATTTAATGAGCTGCCAGCCTGCCTGCTTGAATTCGGAGTGCAATTGACTACATTCAGGGTTCATTGTACACTCGGACGCATGGAAAAGTCACCTGATGCGACCCGCCGGCAATGGGACTGGCCTTCAGCCATTCTGGTCTTCCTGATGGTGCAGGTGGCCGCCTCCCGGCTGGTCATCACAGACTGGACCTCTTACCTGTATTTTACCCAGACCCTCGCCGCCTTCGGAGTCGTCCTGGGGCTGGCGCTGGGATACAGCCGCTTCAGGACCCGCACCGTCCGCTGGCTGGCCTGGCTGTATTCTCTGGTGATCCTTCCCTGGCAGATGCTCCCCGCCGTGGATGCAGAAGCCCCCTACGCGGAGCGGCTGGCCATCGTGGGAGGCCGGCTGCTTTTCTCCGCCGGGCAGTTCTTTACCCGCAAGCCCGTGGAAGACCCGCTCTTCTTCGTAGCCCTGGTCTCCCTGGGCTTCTGGATCATCGCGCTGACCGCCGGGTACGCCCTGGCCCGCAACAACAACACCCTCGGCGTGCTGGTGCCCGCGGGCGTCGCCACGCTGATCGTCCAGCTTTACGACGGTGTCGTGCCTGTGCGCATCTGGAGCCTGGGGATCTACATCTTCCTGGCGCTGGTCTATGTGGGACGCGTCTACCTGCGTGAGAACCGCCTGTCCTGGGAGGAGAAGCGGGTTTTCGTCACCACCGAATCGACGCAGAACCTGGCGCGCAGCCTGATGGTCGTTGCGGCGGTCACGGTCTTCGTGGCCTGGTCGCTGCCCACCTCCATCTCCAGCCTGAAAGAGGCCGCCCAGGGTTGGGAGCGTATCGCGCGCCCCATCCGCGAGCGGCTGAACAACGCCGTCACAGCCCTCGATTCCCCGTATGCCACCGGCGGTCAGGGCGATTTCTACACCGACAACCTGGCGCTGGGCACCAACGCCGCCGTGGGCGATTCCCCCGTCTTCCGCGTGACTGTCAACACCCAGCTTAATGACGCCCCGCCCCGCTATTACTGGCGCGGCCGCGTCTATGACACCTACCGCAACGGGAAGTGGTACAGCTCGGATTCGGTCTCGCATCAGTTCGACCCGCAGGCCGATGAGATCCCCATGCCTCTGAGCGAGTCCGCCCGCGAAGAGGCCCGCTTTACCTTTACCCTCGACCTGGCCCGCCAGGGATTGCTGTACACCCCCTCCAACCCCTTCTGGGTGAACCGCCCCGGGCTCCTCTTTTCCTCCATCACCCCGGGCCGCGGCGAGGATATCTCCTCCTGGCAGGCCGAGCCGCCTCTCTCGGGTGGCGACAAGTACCAGGTGCGTGCCTGGATCACCGATCCCACCATTGAGGACCTGCAAGCCGCAGGCACCGAGTACCCGGCCTGGGTCAAGAACAGCTATCTGTACAGGGGCCTGCCCGACCCGATCCTGAACTCCTTTGCGCCCCTGGCTCTCCAGGTCACGCAGGGCAGCGAGACTCCTTATGAGAAGGCGCAGGCCATCACGGCCTACCTGCGCGATACCATCCAGTACACCACCAATATGTCGGCTGCCCCCAAGGGCGTGGACCCGGTATTGTGGGTGCTCAACGATTACAAAAAGGGCTTCTGCATGTATTACGCTTCCGCCGAGGTCCTGATGCTGCGCTCCATTGGCATCCCCGCCCGCATGGCAGTGGGGTTCGCCCAGGGAGAGCAGAATCCTGTCACCGGCGTCTATACCGTCCTCCGGCAGGATGCCCATGCCTGGCCCGAGGTGTATTTCCCCAATATCGGCTGGGTGGAGTTCGAGCCCACCGGCAACCAGGACCCCCTGGTGCGCCCCAACCGTCCTATTGAGACACCCACGCCTGTCGGAGGCACCGGCGCGGATGGAGGCCTGCTCAACGGCGTGGACCCGCTGGACCGCCAATCCCGCATCAACGACGAGGGCGTGACCCAGCTCCCGCCTGAGCAGGGAGGCGGCCCCAACGCCGGGCTGCTGGCCGGCCTCGGGCTGCTCCTGGTGGGCGTGTTCATTGCTGCCAACCAGCGCTTCGGCCTCGTGGAACGACTGCCCTCCTGGATCTCCAACAGCTACACCCGCAGCGGCTCCCCCATTCCCCGCTGGGTGCGGCGCTGGGAACGCTGGACGCACCTGGGCTCCATCGAGCGCTCCTTCCATTCCGTCAATTACAGCCTGACCTCGCTCGGCAAGCCCCAGCCCATGCACATTACGCCTCTGGAGCGTGCGGCGGTCCTGCGGGAAATGCTGCCTGATGCAGGTCCTCTCATAGACACGCTGCTCCACGAGCACCAGGCCTCGCTTTACACTTCCACCCCGGGAAATCCCGTGCTCGCCCGCCGCGCCGCATGGAAGCTGGTCGGCCGTGCCCTCCGGGCCCGCCTGCTCGAGGCCTGGGACCGCTTCGACCGGCGCTTCGACCGCACCGGCTGACCGCATGCATAAAGCTCCGACTCCGCCCGACCCCCTCCATGACCAGGTGCTCGCGCTGCGGAGCCGCCTCGCCTCGCTCCGCAAGCAGCTGGGGCTGGGCAACCTTCGGCCTGAACGCGAGGTGGTCGAGCAATTGGCCGGGCTGGAGAAGGACCTCACGCTGCTGGGGGGGCGATTCAAAGACCTCGAGACCGAGCACAATAACCTGGCCGCCCTCGCCACCACCGGCCAATTGGTGAACTCCTCCCTTGAGCTGGACGCGGTGCTGCGTAGTGTGATGGACAACATCGTCCGGCTCACGAACGCCGAGCGCGGCTTCCTCATGCTGCGGGACGAGAACGGCGAGATGGTCCTGCGCATGGCCCGCAACTGGGACCAGGTGACCATCCCGGCCTCCGAGCTGACCATCAGCAGCACGGTCGTTCAGAGCGTCATCGGGTCGGGCGAGCCGCTGCTCACCACCAATGCCCAGGACGACAGCCGGTTGATGTCAAAGGAAAGCATCGTCGCCTTCAACCTGCGCTCGATCCTGTGCGTGCCGCTCAAGGTCAGGGACGATGTCATTGGGGTCATCTATGCCGACAACCGCGTGCGCAGCGGCATCTTTGCCGAAACCGAGCGCGACCTGTTGAGCGCCTTTGCGGATCAGGCCGCGGTGGCCCTCGAGAACGCCCGCCTGTTCTCTTCCCTGCGCCGCTCCCTCACCGAGGTCACTGAGCTGAAGGGGCTGACGGATGACATCTTCGCCTCCATTGCCAGCGGGGTGGTGACCGCCGACATCCAGAACCGGATCACACTGTGCAACCGCGCCGCCGCGGCCATGCTTGGGACTTCGGCCCCGGAACTGATCGGGCGCATGCTGGGCGAGGCCCTGCCCGCCCTGGCCGGCGAGATCGAAACCGCCCTGGCCGAGGTCCATGCCACCGACCAGCCCATTGTGGGGCTGGAGATCAGCCCGGTCCTGCCCGGGCGTGAGACGGTGACCTGGCGGCTCAACCTTTCCCCCCTCAAGGATGCCGAGGGACGCACGCGCGGCGCCACCATTGTGATGGACGACCTGACAGAACGCCGCCGGCTGGAAGCCCAGCGCCGTCTGCTGGAGCGCATGGTCTCGCCCGCCGTGCTCGACCGGATCGACCCCAACCGCTTGGAGATGGGCGGAGACCTGGCAGAGATCACCATCCTGTTCGCGGATATCCGCGGCTTCTCCACCTACTCCGAAGGCCAGACCCCTGGGGAGGTGGTGGAGGTGCTCAATCGGTACCTGGCTGCGGCAGCCGAGGCCATCCTCAATGAGGAGGGCACCGTGGACAAGTTCCTGGGCGACGCGGTGATGGCCTGGTTCAACGCCCCCCTCCCGCAGCCGGACCACACTCTGCGCGCCGTGAGGGCGGCCCTGGCCCTGCGCGACGCGGTGGAGAAGCTGCACCGTGAGCTGCCCGAGTCCAGCCGCCTGTCCTTCGGGATGGGCATCCATTTTGGGGAGGCCCTGCTCGGCTGGATCGGCAACGAGAAACGCCTCGAGTACACCGCCATCAGTGACGGGGTCAACACCGCCTGGCGCATCCAGGAGAATGCCGCGCGCGGCCAGATCCTCATCAGCCGCGAGGCTTATGAGCGCATCCAGGACCAGGTGGAAGCCGTTCCCGTTACCCCGCTGGTGGTCAAGGGACGGGCGCGGGCCATCGAGGTCTTCGAGGTCCACGGCTTGAAATAAGCCCCGGCCGCAAATGATATAATCGCGGCGATGAATCCCAGGCGTTTGATCATTCTGCTGACCCTTGCTTCCCTGCTCCTGCTGGGGTTGTGGCTGCCCGCCAATGCCGCGCCCGTCGCGCAGGTGCAGTATGCCACCCCCACCGCGGGCGCGGACGGACGCATCCTCTACATCGTCCAGCCGGGCGATACCTGCATCCGCGTGGCGCTGCTCAACAACATCAGCGACCAGCAGCTGCGCGAGCTGAACAAGAACATCAACCCTGACTGCACGAACTTGATCGAAGGCCAGCCCCTGCTCATCGGCCTGGTGGGACCTGCTGCCAGCCCCACGCCCGGCCCCTCCCCCACGCCGCTGCCTCCCACCGTGACCCCCACTCCGCTCACCGGCACCACCGAGATCTGCGTGATGCTGTTCAACGATGAGAACGGCGACGCTCTGCGCCAGGAGACCGAGCCGGCCGTCGCCGGGGGCGCCATCAGCGTGACCGAGAACAACGGCGCCTACTCCGCCTCGCAGGTGACCGTCATCAATCCCGACCCGGAAGCCTACCAGGGGATGTGCTTCTCGGATGTGCCGGAGGGCGATTACAACCTGAGCGTGGGCCTGCCCGAAAACTACAATCCCACCATGGAGTTATCCTCCAAACTGGAGGTGAAGGCGGGCGGTCGCTATTTCATTGGCTTCGGCGCACAGTCCAATGCCGAGACGGTGCAATCAGGCGGCGAACCCTCCGACCAGGGCAGCGCCACATCTGTGGTGCTGGGCGTGATCGGCGGGCTGCTGCTGGTGGGCGGCGCGGGACTTGGCTGGTACGCCTGGCAGATGAACCGGCCCTCCAGCAAGCTGGGCCGCGGCCCGAGCTTCCTTAAGCGATTTGGAAAGAAAACCAAGTAA
>CAZSPX010000066.1:0-1282 GCA_964608885.1 uncultured Anaerolineaceae bacterium
TAGTGGACGGAGGCGTGACCAATCCTGTGCCCGTTTCAGTGGCCCGCAAACTTGCCCCGGGGATCCCGGTGGTGGCTGTTATACTTACCCGTCCGCTGGGTGAACCCGCCAAAAGGTGGAAGATGCCCATGCCCAGCCTGCTGCCGAAGCCGATCGCGGAGCGGATCAACCGGACGAATTTCGCGCAGGCGATGGATATCTACATGCGGGCCATGGAAGTAAGCTCCCGGGCGCTGGCACAATACCGCCTGATGGCCGAAGCCCCGGAGGTCGTTGTGCGCCCGCAGGTGAAGGATATCGACCTGCTGCAGGTCATTGACCCGCACGAGATGGCGCTGCTTGGTGAAGAGGCGCTGGAGGCCGTGCTACCGGACCTGAAAAAAGCATCATCATGGCCGGCCCGACTGGGGCGGGTCTTTGGAGGACGAAAGTGAAAAGGGATCTTCGCAAGTATGCCAGACAAACCAACGTCCGCATGACAGCGGGCGCTATCTTTTTATTGCTGGTCGTGGGGGTGGGACTGATCTGGTTGATCTATGGCAACGGAGCAGGTTCCTTTGCCTTTTTCTGCATGATGTCCGGGCTGTCGGCGGTGCTGCTGATCGTCCTGGTCTTCCTGGGTGTGGATTGGATCCTGAGACATGCCCGTCCTAAATGACACGGAGCTGGTCGAATTTGCCGGATGGACCCTGCGGGTGAGGCCCGCGGCGAAGCAGCCCTCCCGGGTGTTGTTGATGCTGCACGGTTGGACCGGGGACGAGAATTCGATGTGGGTCTTTGCGCGCGACCTGCCGCCGGAAGAATGGGTCATTGCGCCGCGGGCCCCCTATGTCACCGAGCCCGGAGGGTATTCATGGAGGCCCAACGCAAATGGGGACTCAGGCAGCCCGGGCCTTGAGCAGTTCGAACCGTCCATACGGGACCTGGTGAAACTGGTGGATGATTATGCCGCCTCCACAGGGCTGGATGCGAGCACTTTCAATGTCGTGGGGTTCAGCCAGGGGGCGGCCATGGCAAGCGTGCTGGGCATGATGCATCCCGGGAGGATCTCGAGGCTTGGAATCCTGGCAGGTTTTGTCCCGCGCGGCGCGGAGGAGCTGATCGCCCGGCGGCCCCTTACGGGCAAGCGTGTGTTCATGGCGCACGGCGTACAGGACCCCCTGGTTCCCATTGAGCGGGCGCGGCATTCCGCGGAACTGCTCGAACAGGCGGGCGCGCAGGTCATCTTCTGCGAATCCGAGGTGGGACACAAGGTCAGCGTGGACTGCATGCGCTCGCTGCG
>CAZSPX010000066.1:1382-13186 GCA_964608885.1 uncultured Anaerolineaceae bacterium
GCGCGCTGGCCCTCAACCCGTTCACAAAGCGGCCCAATGTCGTCCGCCCTCTGCCGCAGTTTCCCCAGGGAGAGAAACTGGGGCGAGTGGCAGTGACGCCCAACTTTTATTCCACCGAGATCAAGACCCAGCCCAGCAACCTGGCCAGCACGGTGCGCAGCGCCGGACAGGATGAAGTCATCACCTGGAACCGGACCGTGGTGGGAACCGAGAGCTTTGGGACCAGCAAGCGTTGGGTAGAAACGCCTGAAGGATACATCTACGAGTCCCATCTCCAGCCCGTCAGGAACCTGCCGAACCAGCCCATCCCGGCTGTCCCGGACGGCAAGCAGGGATTCTGGGCCGAGGTAACGGTACCCTACGTGGACCTGCAGCTCCAGACCGCGGCAGCTTCGCCGGCCGTGAAATATTCCCTGCAGACCGCCCAGCCCATCCGACTGTATTACGGGCAGGTGGTGTGGATGGACCAGGTTGGCACGGATCCCAACGGCGTCCAGGTTTACCGGTTCAACGAGGCCCCCGGCCATGGCTACGGATATGGCGATATGTTCCTGGCCGAGGCGGCAGCCTTCCGCCCGCTGACGGAGGAGGATGTGTCCCCCATCCATCCGGAGGTGGACCCGGCCACGAAGCGCATCGTGATCGACGCGACCGCAGAGCGGCAGACCCTTTCCTGCTTCGAGGGAGACTCTGAGGTCTATTATTGCCGCATCTCCAGCGGGTATGGCGAAAAATACTCGACCCCGGTCGGCACGCAGGCGGTGGCCTGGAAGATCATTTCCATCCACATGGCGGCCAATACCGGCTCGGACAGCGGCTATGACACGATGGGCGTCCCCTGGCCGGTGTTCTTCAATACCAATGCGGGCGCAGCGGTCCATGGGGTCTTCTGGCATAATGATTTCGGGGTGCGCCGCTCGCACGGCTGCGTGAACGTGCTGCCGGAGGATGCCAAGTGGATCTTCCGTTGGACCGCCCCGGCGATCAGCCTGGACCAGAGTGAGGCCCGGCTGGAGTGGCCCAACGTGGGCGGCGGCTTCAGCACCTCCGTGGATGTGACCGACCAGATCTATTCGATCTGAGCTTCTTCAAAACCTGCTTTCATCACAAGGCCTCCAAAGATCACATGGAAATATCCCAGATCACCCTCGGGCTTGCCTTCCTTGCCGGCCTGGCTTCCTTCCTGTCACCGTGCGTATTCTCCCTGGTACCGGCCTATGTGGGGTACCTGGGCGGGCGAGCGGCAGGCGGGGAGTCCACGGCCTCCAACCGCTGGATCACCTTCAGTCACGGCATGGCTTTCGTGCTGGGATTCAGCGTGGTCTTCGTGCTGCTGGGAGTGGCGGCTGCCGTGGCCGGACACTTCCTGTATGACCTGCGCTACTGGCTGGCCAAGATCGGCGGGATCGTGGTCATCATCTTCGGTCTGCACATGATCGGGGTGTTCCACATCCCGTTCCTTGCATATGACACGCGTGTGACCACGGCGCCCGACCGCAGATGGGGATACCTCTCCTCTGCGCTGATGGGCGTCTTCTTCTCAGCCGGATGGTCGCCGTGCGTGGGTCCGGTGCTGGGCGCCATCCTGACGCTGGCCGTGAACGGCGGGTCGGTCTCGCTCGGGGCATCGCTGCTCTCGGCCTACTCGGCAGGATTGGCCATCCCCTTCCTGGTGGCCGCGCTGGGGATCGGATGGGTCTCCACCATCCTGCGGCGTTATGGGAAAGTGATGCGCGCCGTGGAAGTGGCGATGGGAGTGATCCTGGTGATCGTGGGCATCATGCTGTTCAGCGGCATCTTTGAGCTGATCGCGCAGCGCGCGCAGTTCTTCTGGTTCGATTTCGGGATCTAGCGGCAAGATTGCCGGGAGAATAGATTGCTTAATGTAACCCTGTATACGCGTCCGGACTGCAAGCTTTGCGATGAAACCAGGGCGCAGCTGCTGGCCCTGCAGGAAAGGTTTCCCCACCGTCTGGCGGAGATCAACATCGAATCCGATCCGGTGCTAATGAAGGCATTCCTGGTCGAGATCCCGGTGGTGGAGGTGGGACCTTACCGGCTCAAGGCCCCCATTTCCAGGCAGTCGCTGGAAATGACGCTCGGCGCGGCCAGCGACCGGCGCGGCCAGCTTGAAAAGGTAGGGGGAGAGGATTTCTCTCGCCGGGTGAAGCGCGGGAGCCAGATGACCGGCAGTGACCGCGTTTCCTTCTGGATCTCGCGGCATTTCCTGGCCCTGCTTAACCTGTTCGTTTTCGTGTACGTGGGACTGCCCTTCCTGGCGCCGGTCCTTATGAAGGCCGGATTGGAGCAGCCGGCCCGGGCCCTCTACACGGTGTACAGTCCGCTATGCCATCAATTCGGTTTTCGTTCCTTCTTCCTGTTCGGAGAACAGCCATACTATCCGCTGGCCGAAGCGCATGTCCGGGGTGTCCAGACTTTTGAGCAGGCCACCCATATCGTGGGGGCGGAGAATCCCACCGATATGGCCCGTGTGCAGGCGCGCGCATTCAAAGGCAACGAAACACTGGGATATAAGGTCGCATTATGCGAGAGGGACGTCGCCATCTACGGCGGGATCCTGCTTTTCGGACTTATCTTCGGCCTCACCGGCCGCCGCATCCCTCCGCTGCACTGGGCCCTGTGGCTGCTGATCGGCCTGGGCCCCATCGGGTTGGATGGTTTTTCGCAGCTATTCAGCCAGTTCAACTGGAGCTGGCTTTCAACCTTGCTGCCCTATCGTGAGAGCACTCCGTTCCTGCGGGTGCTGACGGGTGCGCTGTTCGGCATCGCGACCGCCTGGTTTGCCTTCCCTTATATCGAGGAATCGATGAACGAGACACGGCAGTTCTTCCTGAAGAAAGCCGCTGTACTCGAAGCCGGAGAATAGCGGATGCCATTTACCGAAAAGAACGGGATCCGCTACCTGACGTTCGAGAGCTTCCCGGGTGAGGTCCTGCATGGGGTGATCTCGCGGCGGGGTGGTGTCAGCCCGGCACCGTGGGAATCGCTGAACGTGGGAGGCACCGTAGGGGATGAGAAGCTGCGCGTGCGCGAAAACCGCCAGCGAAGCTTTGAGGCCTTCGGCCGATCACTGGCCTCCATCTTTGACGTGTGGCAGGTCCACAGCGCAGAGGCGGTCTGCGCCGAGGCGCCCATCAACCCGGATACCGACCTGACCCAGGCCGATATCATCCTCACGGACCGACCAGAAGTGACGCTCTACATGCGCTTCGCGGACTGCGTCCCGGTGTTGTTCCATGACCCTGTGAAAGGCGTCATCGGCATCGCGCACGCGGGCTGGCTTGGAACCGTACGCGGGGCCGCGCGCGCCGCTGTGGAAGCCATGCAGAAACGCTACGGAAGCCGCCCGGCGGATATCCTGGCAGGGATCGGTCCCTCCATCGGGCCGGACCATTACGAGATCGGGCCGGATGTGATCGAGCAGGTCATGATCACCTTCGGCAAGCAGTCCGAGCAGCTTATCGAGACCCATGAGGGGCGGACCCACCTTGACCTGTGGACGGCCAACCGGCTGCAACTGCAGGACGCAGGGGTGGAGCAGATCGAAATGGCAGGGGTCTGCACGGCCTGCAGCCTGGATGACTGGTTCTCGCACCGCGCCGAAAAGGGCCGCACAGGCCGGTTTGGAGCGCTGATGGCGCTCGCTTGACGCTCCCTTGACGCTCGCCTGAGGGCCGGGATACCGGGAGTAAAATATAAGCATGTCAGAGCCGGCTGAAGCGATCCGTGATCGCTACCTGCAAGTGAGAGAACGGATCGATTCGGCGGCGCGCTCCGCAGGGCGTGATCCGCAGAGCGTAAAGCTGGTGGTGGTCACCAAATCGCAGAGCGTGGAGATCGTGAGGGCCGCGATCGAGGCGGGCGCGCAGATCCTGGGGGAAAATTACCCTGAAGAGGCTGTAGGGAAGCTGCAATCATTGGGCTCTCGATCTGGGGTAGAATGGCATATGATCGGTCATGTCCAGAGCCGAAAAGCCGCCCTGGTGGCCGCGAACTTTAACCTGGTACATTCGCTGGACAGCCTGAAGCTGGCGGAACGGCTGGATCGTTTTTCGCGAGAGCTGGGACGCAGGCTGCCTGTCCTGTTGGAGTTCAACGTGGGTGGAGAGCAGAGCAAATCCGGATGGCTTGCCGAAGATGAAAATCGCCGGGAGGAGCTCCTGGCCCCTGTATCCGCCATCCTGGCGCTCCCCAACCTGGCGGTGGGCGGCCTGATGGTCATGCCGCCGCAGGGACCGGAAGCCGAGGCCTCCCGCCTGTACTTCCAGCGGGCAAGACGTTTGCGGGACTGGCTGGAAGAACATCTCGAAGGCCTGGAGGCCCGGGAGCTTTCGATGGGGACCAGCCTGGATTACGAGGTCGCCGTGGAGGAAGGGGCGACACTGGTACGGGTGGGGACCGCCATCACCGGGCCGCGAAGATACGAGAAGGAGAGATGATGTCTGAGATCGCTTTGATGGTAAAGTTACTGTCGACGCTGTTGATCTGGGTGGTGATCGCCTCCGTGCTGCTTTCCTACATCCTTTCTCCCTACCATCCGGTCCGCATGGCGCTGGACCGCCTGGTGGACCCGCTCCTGAACCCCATCCGGCGCATCCTGCCCTCCACGGGGATGATCGATTTCAGTCCCCTGATCCTGATCGTGCTGATCGAATTCCTCTCGCGCGTGATCATCGGAGTCTTGACCCAGTGAGGTGAATATGACCGACCGCAACCATCGTTTTCATGACGGCAGAAAAGGCGCAGCCTTTGCGGTGCGCGTGACCCCGCGTGCCAGCCGCAATCAGATCATGGAGCTGCAGAGCGACGGCACCGTCAAGGTGCACATTGCCGCGGCGCCTGTGGATGACCAGGCCAACCGGGAACTGGTCAAATTCATGTCCGAGGTCCTGGGCGTGCCAAAATCGCGGATTGATATCGTGGCCGGGGCCGCCGGACGCGACAAGATCATCGCTGTGATGGACATGGATGCCGAAATGGTCCAGCGACGCCTGCTGGCCTACATAGACTGAAACCCACCGGCCGCTTCAGCGGCCGGTTTTCTTTTCGAAACCCTTGTGCTTCTGCGGGCGGGGGGTATAATCCCGGCAATTTAGTTCCCCTTTATCAGCCAACGGAGGGCAGAATGACACATATCGTGGACCAGGTCTCGATGGGCGCCATCGTGGTCGTGCGCGACCGCCTGCTGGAGCAGCAGGCCCAGGGCCGCAAGGTGCTGCGGCTGGAATCAGGCGACCCATCCTTCGACATCCCCGTGCACGTGCGCGAGGCCATGGAAAAGGCGCTGCGCGAGGGCCAGACGCATTACACCGCCTCCACAGGTATCCCGATCCTGCGGCAGGCCATCCTGCGGAAGATCAGCGAGCAGAACGGCTTGCAGATCCCGGATGCGGACCATGTGGTGGTCACCAATGGGGCCATGCACGGCCTGTATATCCTCTTCTTTGCCCTGCTGGAGCCCGGCGACGAAGTGATCATCCCGGATCCGATGTGGACAGAGGTGGGAGAGAACATCCGCCTGGCGGGCGGCCGCCCTGTGCCGGTACATCTGATGCCGGAGAGCGGCTACCAGTATGATGTGGCAGCGATGCGATCGGCCATCACCTCGCGGACGAAGGCGATCTTTGTGAACACGCCGCATAACCCAACCGGGGCGGTCTCCTCGCTGGAGACGCTGCAGGCCATCGCCGACCTGGCGGAGAAACATGACCTGGTGCTGATCAGCGACGAGGCCTACGAGCACGTGATCTTCGACGGCCGCAGGCACATCAGCCTGGGCTCCCTGCCCGCGGCACATAAGCGCACGGTCAGTGTCTTCTCCATGTCAAAGACCTATGCGATGAGCGGGCTGCGGCTGGGTTACCTGGCGCTGCAGGATGAGACGCTTCTGGAGCGTATCAAGAAACTGGTACGCTGCACCATCAACGGGGTGAACTCGGTCACGCAGCACGGTGCAGCCGCGGCTCTCAACGGTCCGCAGGATGCGCCGCGCCGGATGGCGGAGGAATATCAGAAGCGCAGGGATGTGCTGTTCGCAGCCCTGGAGGAATCCCCATACGTGAAGGCCTTCTGCCCGGCGGGAGCGTTCTACATCTGGGCGCGCATCTCACCGGAGTGGCCCGGATACCTGGGGAAGACCGATGACTGGTCGATGACCAACTACCTGATCGACGCGGCCGGGATCGGCTCCTCGCCGGGATCGGCGTTCGGCGCGGCAGGGGAAGGCCACATTCGCTTTGCGTTCTCCTGCTCCACCCCCCAGGTGGAGGAAGCTGCGGTCCTGCTGCCGGAGGTTCTAAGAGCCGCAGGAAAATAACAGCAGCACCAAATAAGAATTTCTCCGCCTTGTTCCGGGGAACCTGCTTGCCTGGAACAAGGCGGATAGGTTTATTGATGATCACCCTACCTTCGTGAGGGTCGGTTAAATTCCTCTTTGATTGTTGAATCAGCGCCGGTTTGGTGCTAAGATCTATTTACAGTCCCGATTGGGGGAAATCAGGGTTCTGTGAAAGTCTCCGCTCGAAGCCCGCTGGAGCGGGATCATTCTGCGGAATCGGGGACCCCTCTGCAACGGGCGCAAATGGCAAGGAGAATGCTATGAAGAGAGCTTTTTCCATGGTTCTCATCGGGGTATGCTCGATCGTTTCTCTCTCCTGCGGTTTCATCCAGCAGCGTGTCAGCCAGGCATTTGAGCCGGCTGACTACAAAATGCCTGTTACCGGAGAAAATGCCTTCCCGGATGGTTTCTATGGCCAAACTGCAGGGGAGGAATCTCAACCCGTGGTGGGGATATATTTCCATCACGGCGATCTGAACGTGTTCAGCGATGTTGCTGGCCGGGAATCTGGCTCGTACATGGTTGCCGGCGCGCAACTGCTCATCAACACTGCGTCGTGCAGCGCGAGCGGCTATGGATACGGCACCTATGATTGGGAATTTGATGGAAGGGTGCTGAGCCTGTTTGCCTCCGAAGAGGATATTTGCGCAGCCCGCTCAGACCGTCTGGAGGGGACTTACACCCTGGCGCCTCTTCCATAATGCCATCCCACGGGGTGGGATCAATCATGTAGTTCCGTACAGCCTGCGGTAGATGACAAAGATCTCGTAGATGTTGCGGATGTAGAGACGCGTCTCTTCGAAGCGCACCACTTCCAGGAACAGGTCGGGGTCGCCGCCCGCGATCGCCTTCCAGGCCGCGGCGTTCCCCGGACCGGCATTATAGGCTGCCAGCGCACTGAAGGGGTCGCCGCCCATCAGGCTGAGGTTGGAGGCGAGGTAATGGGTACCGAAGCGGATGCTTACATCCGGGCGGTAGAGGTCATCATCCTCGTATCCGAAGGGCCAACCCAACGAGCCGGCAATGCTGGCCCCGGTGCTGGGGATGATCTGCATCAGACCCCGCGCCCCGGCGGTGGAGCGGACAAATCCCTCGAAAAAGCTTTCCTGCCGCACGATGCTGAAGACAAAGAGAGGGTCCAACCCCTCGGCCTGTGCATCCGGGAGGATCAGGTCGCGATAATAAAGCCCGTAGCGGGCATGCCGGAAGTACGGTGGGGCCATCATCGATTCGCTGTGCTCGTCCAGTCCCACCAGGGTGAGGGTCTGACGCAGGGCGAAGATCGCCGAACGATACAGCCCGAGGTCGAGCAGGTAATTGCCAAGACGGTAGCTCTGGACCGCATCCGTGCTGACGGCCTCGCGCAGGGCTTCAAACTCAAGGCGGGCATCGTCGAAGAGACCGAGAGCCCAGAGCTCAGCCCCGCGAACGGCACGCGAGTCCTGCGCAAGGGGGCCCAGGCCGCTCAGGTCGGTATCGGCGGGCAGCTTAAGCGTGAGCCGCAGCCATGTATCCGCGGCGAGGCGTTCGGATGGCAGGTCGTAGTTGAAGTTTGTGGTGGCGGGAGGGGCGAAGGGATTCGGGTTGGTCATCAGGTCCCGCGCCCGCTCGCTGTAATAGCCGCCCGGGTCAATGCCCTGGCCCTGCTGCCAGGCCTTCTGCATCTCCTCGATGCTGCCGAGCTGCTGCTGCGTCTTGCCGATCCACAGGAATGCGCGGGCCCGATCCTCGGCATCCAGCGCGGCGTTCAGGCTCTGGTCGAAGGCAGTAAGGGCTTCCGCAAATTTCCCCTGGCGGTAGCGGACGATCCCGCTCTCGAAGACCGCCGTGGAGGCCTCCTGGCTGTTGGGATAAGAATCGAGCACCCGCTGCCAGGTCTCGGCGGCCTGGTCCAGTGAGCCGGACCGCTCCAGGATGCGGGCTGCGCTCATCAGAAAGTCGATTGAGCTGGAAGAGGCAGGGAAGAGGGCGACAAAGTCCGTAAGGGTCCGGGCCGCCTCCTGGTACTGGTCCATGTACGCCCACTGCAGGTAGGCCTTGTCATCCCAGGCCTCGCTCCATTTTGAGTGCGTCGAATAATTGGCGATGAAGACACCGAACTCCTCGATGGCTTCCGGGTAGCGGCCCAGCTCACGAAGGGTGAGGGCGCGATAATAATGCGCCGTGCCATCGTTGATGGGAGTGTCCTTCAAGAAGCGATCGAGGGCAGCCAGGGCAACGTCATACTGGGCGGCATAGTAATCCACAATCCCCCGGTCCAGGTCGCTGACCTGCACCTGGGCGTCCACGAGCTCCACCAGGCTGAGATAGGCATAATAGGAGAGCGGGTACTCCTCCACAGCCAGGCGGTACTTGCCGAGCGCCTCCTCGGTCTTGCCGAGGGACTGGTAGGCCTGGCCGGTCAGATAGGCGACCTGGGCCTTGAGGAAATCGTTGGTGGTACGCGCGAAGATGCCATCATACCTGGCAATGGCAGCCTCGAAATCACCCAAGCCGGCCTGGGCCTGCCCGACCTTGAGGTCGAGAAGGGTGGCATCCCCGAGCTGAGGCGCCTGGATGGCGGCCTCGTAGGCGGTGATGGCCTCCGCGAAACTTCCCGCCTTGCTGAAGGCATCCCCGCGGAGCTCCTGCGTGTAGGCATCGATCACACCCGGTCGAAGCTGAAGAAAGGTTTGCCAGGCCGCGGCCGCCTGGAGATAATCCCCGGCCTCCTTGTACGCCATCCCCTGAAGGAAATAGGCCTCAGGGACGAAGGCCGAGTCTGGGAATTCATCGGCAAAATTCTGCGCCGCGGTGAGCGTCTCGGCATAGCGGGCATCCTCGAACCGGGCGCGCACCTCGCCCCATTTCGCGGCGGAGCGGACCTTGGGATCGGAGGAATCCTGGTAGGCCGACTGGAAGAGTGCCAGGGCCAGCTCAAAATCCCCGTTGAAGAGGGCGCGATCCCCGTTTTCGACGCGTATCACCGGGACGGCGGTGGGCGTGATCGAGGGGATGGGTGTGGCGCTGGGAGGTGGGGAGGCGGAAGGGGTGCGCGTCCATCCGGGGGGGATGGTGGGCAAACTGGAGCAGGCCGTCAGAGCGCCCAGGAGCAGGACGTTGAGGATGCGACGGGCGGATTTCATCCGGTTTTTATAATGGGAAAGCAGGGGGGTGTCAACCCTCCCTGACAGCAGGAAAAATAAGGGCTTTCTCAGGGAGGTAAAATCAGAGCAGGACAATCGACTGCGAGGCGATATGCGGACCGTTTACTGGGAAGATAACCGGGTCAAGATGATCGACCAGCGCCTGCTGCCGGGGCGCCTGGAAGTGGTCGCTTTTTCGACGCACCAGGAAGTTGGCAGGGCCATTCAAAACATGACCATACGCGGGGCTCCGGCCATCGGGGCGGCGGCGGCTTTCGGCCTGGCCCTGGAGGCGCTCAGCTCCCAGGCTGTCACAGCAGAGGAGCTGCTCCATGACCTGCGGTCCGCTGCCGCTGATCTGCGCCTGGCCCGGCCCACGGCGGTCAACCTGAGCTGGGGACTCGACCGGGTTCTGCGTGCGGCCTCACAGAAAAAAGGCTCTGCGGATGAGGTGAGGCAGATCGTCCTGCGGGAGGCGCAGCGGATTGCGGAGGAAGATGTGGAGATCAACAAGCGCATGGCAGAACATGGGTCAGCGTTGATCTCGGATGGTGATACCGTGATCCATCACTGCAATACAGGCGCGCTGGCAGCCGTGGATTGGGGCACGGCGCTGGGGGTGATCCGCATGGCGCACGAGCAGGGAAAAAAGGTGCATGTGCTGGTGGACGAGACCCGCCCACGGCTGCAAGGGGCGCGGCTTACCGCCTGGGAACTTGATCAATACGGCATCCCCTATGACATCATCACGGACAGCATGGCGGGATATTTTATGAAGATCGGCCAGGCACAGAAGGTGTTTTTTGGCGCGGACCGCGTGGCTGCCAATGGGGACGTGGCCAATAAGATCGGCACTTATATGCTGGCGCTAGCGGCGCGGGACAATGAGATCCCGGCCTATGCGGTCGTCCCGACCTCAACGATCGATCTCTCGCTGGCAGACGGCGGATCCATCCCGATCGAGGAGCGCGATCCCGCGGAGGTGCTGGGCATCCAGGTCAAAGGGGAAGCGGTCACGCCAGAGGGAGCCGGGGCGCGCAACCCTGCTTTTGATGTTACTCCCAACCGGCTGATCACGGCCATTGTCACGGAGAAGGGAATCGTGCAGGCGCCCTTCGAGGTCACGCTGCGGTCGCTGATGGAAGTGGAGGAAACCGGCGGCAGCGGGGGCTAGACTCCATCAAATCAGTGGCCCGTTTTTCTAGACAATACCAAGGGTGCATGATAAACTCACGTTCGCAATTTCTGGCGCACTCGCGAGAGTGCGCATTTTTCTGCGAATTGGAAACCCATGGACATACTGCTCACCGGTTCCGTTGCTTACGATTACCTCATGACCTTCCCGGGTCTCTTTAAAGACCAGATCCTGCCGGAAAGGCTGGCCTCCATCAGCCTCTCGTTTCTCGTGGATTCCATGTCCAAACAGCGCGGGGGGATTGCGCCGAACATCGCCTACAGCATGGCGCTGCTGGGCGAGCGGCCGCGGGTGATGGCGACCGTGGGCGAGGATTTTGCCGAATACCGGACCTGGCTGGAATCAAAGGGCGTGGACACCCACCTGATGCAGACCATCCCGGGGCTGTTCACGGCCTCCTTCTTTGCAACCACCGACCAGGCCAATGCCCAGATCGCCTCCTTCTATCCTGGTGCAATGGGAAAGGCGGCGACGCAGTCCTTGAAAGACCTGCAGACCAAGCCCGACCTGGTGGTGGTCTCCCCGAACGAGCCGGGGGCGATGACCAAATTCACAGCGGAATGCCGCGAGCTGGGGGTCAAGTATCTCTATGACCCCAGCCAGCAGGTGCTGCGATTGGACGGGAAAGAACTGGCCCGCGACCTGGAAGGCGCACATTTCCTTTTCTGCAATGACTACGAGTACGGCTTGATCTCCAAAAAGACCGGCTGGGAACGGGATCAGATCCTGAAGCACGTGCAGGTGCTGGTCGTCACGCGCGGCAAGGAGGGAGCCGACCTCTTCACTGACGGCGAGCAGTATTTCATCCCGACCGTGCCCGAGCGCGAGATCATCGACCCGACCGGCGTGGGCGACGCGTTCCGCGGCGGTTTTTTGGTGGGGTATTCACACGGCTGGGACTGGGTCCTGTGCGGCGAGATCGGCTCCCTGGCGGCGGTGTACTGCCTGGAGCAGCGCGGCCCCAAGAGCCATGGCTATACCCGCCACGAATTCGTGGAACGCTTCCGAAAGCATTTCAATGATCATGGATGCCTCGACCTGCTGCTGACCGAACAGCCGTAGGACTGCAGACATCTCCCCATTTTCATCCACTTCTTTTGTGCAAGGAGCTTCAATGAACAATTAC
>CAZSPX010000067.1:0-12940 GCA_964608885.1 uncultured Anaerolineaceae bacterium
GCGGGTGGACAACACGGTCTCGGCCCTCCAGCGGATCGCGCGCTTCTGGCGGCGCAGGCTCGACCTGCGTGTAGTGGGCATCACCGGGAGCGTGGGAAAGTCCACGACCAAGGAAGTCGTCACCCAGGTGCTCAGCCAGCGCTACCGCACCCTGAAAAGTCCGGGGAACCTGAACAACGAGATCGGCCTGCCTCTCACCATCCTGCGGTTGAGCACCGGCCATGAGCGGGCTGTTCTGGAGATGGGCTTCTATGTGCCGGGCGAGATCGCCTTCCTGTGTGATATCGCCCTGCCCCAGATCGGCGTGGTCAGCAACATCGGCACTGTTCACGCCGAGCGGGCTGGTTCGCAGGAGAATATCTTCGCGGGAAAAACCGAGCTGGTGGAGGCCCTCCCGCCAGCGCCCGAGGGGATCGCGATCCTCAATTTTGATGACCCCTGGGTCCGCAAGATGGAGGAAAAAACCCGGGCCCGCGTCTTCTTCTACGGGCTCTCCCCCGAAGCCCACCTGTGGGCGGACGGGGTGGAGGGGCTGGGGCTGGAGGGCATCCGCTTCCGCCTGCACTACCGCAATGAGACGCTGTATGTGCGCGTGCCGATGATCGGCCGCCATTCGGTGCACACGGCGCTGCGCGCCGCAGCGGTGGGTCTGATGGAAGGGCTTACCTGGCAGGAGATCTTCGACGGGCTGCGGCAGGGGAACAGCCAGCTCCGGCTGGTGGCTGTACGCAGCAGCACCGGCGCGCTGATCCTCGATGATACCTATAATGCCTCCCCGGAGTCGATGCTGGCGGCGCTCAACCTGCTCAGCGAGCTGGATGGGCGCAAGCTGGCTGTGCTGGGAGATATGCTCGAGCTGGGCCCCTACGAGCAGCAGGGGCATGAGATGGTAGGCCTGCGCGCCGCACAGGTGGCGGCCGTGCTGCTCACACTGGGGGAGCGCGGGCACCTGATCGCCGAGGCCGCCCGCCGGGCGGGCATGAAGGCCAACCAGGTGATTGAATTCGATGAGGCCGGGCCTGCCATCGAGTGGTTGAAGAAGAACCTCTCCCCGGCTGATGCCGTGCTGGTGAAGGGATCGCACGGCCTGCACATGGATCGCATCACCTCGGCGCTGGAGATGCGCTCATGAACCAGATCGCGCTGGCGCTCAGCCTGGCCGGACTGTCCTTCATGATGACCGTCATCTGGGGCGGACCCCTGCTGCGCATCCTGCGCCATTTCAGGATCGGCAAGCAGATCCGGGTGGAGGAACCGGGCCACCACGCGGTGAAGATGGGCACGCCCACCATGGGCGGGATCATGTTCATCCTGCCGGTTCTGCTGCTCACCGGGCTGCTGAACGCGGTGGCGCTGATCGGCATCACCGCCAATACGATCGGGCGCTCGATCCTGGTGCCCTTGATCGTCATGGTGGGGTTTGCGATGCTGGGAGCCCTCGATGACTGGGAGGGCATCCGCGGCAAGCGCGTGGGGCAGGGCATGAGCGCGCGCGCCAAATTCGCCGGACAGGTGCTCCTGGCGCTCGGGACAGCCTGGGTGCTGAAATACCTCCTGGAAGTGCCATCCATCTATGTGCCGGGGCTGAACTTCGATCTCAAGCTGGGCTGGGTCTATATCCCACTGGCGGCATTCATGATCGTGGCCGAGTCCAATGCGGTCAATTTCACAGACGGGCTGGACGGGCTGGCAGGTTTGATCTCAGCCACCGCCTTCGCGGCCTACGGCGGGATCGCGCTGATGCAGGACCAGGTCTACGTGGCCCGTTTCTGCTTCACACTGGTGGGCGCGGTCTTCGGGTTCCTGTGGTTCAACGTCCACCCTGCCGAGCTGTTCATGGGCGATACCGGATCCCTGGCGCTGGGCGCCACCCTGGCGGTGGTCGCGCTGATGACTGGCCAGTGGCTTTTGCTGCTGGTCATCGCGATTGTCCCGCTCAGCGAGGCCGTCAGTGTGACGCTGCAGATCGCGTACTTCAAACTGACCAAAGGCAAGCGCCTGTTTAAGATGGCCCCCCTGCACCTGCACTTCGAGCTGCTGGGCTGGAGCGAGACGCAGATCGTGCAGCGCTTCTGGCTGATCGGGCTGCTGGCGGCCATGATCGGCATTGGACTGGCTTCGGTATGAAAACGCGCGACTGGAACGGGAAACGCGTGGTGATCCTGGGAGCCGCCCGGCAGGGACTGGCCCTGGCGCGCTGGCTGGCGCGTCACGGGGCCGCCGTCACCCTCTCGGACCTGCGCAGCGACGATCAGCTCGCCGCCGGGAAGCTCGCCCTGGCGGGGCTGCCGGTGGAGTGGGCTCCCGGCGGGCATCCGCTGGAGCTGCTGGAAGGCTGCGATGTACTGTGCCTTTCAGGCGGTGTGCCCACCACCCTGCCCATCGTGAAGGAAGCCACCAGGCGCGGCATCGAGATCTCCAACGATACCCGCATCTTCATGGAAGCCGTCCCCTGCAAGACCATCGGGATCACTGGTTCGGCCGGGAAGACCACCACCACCACGCTGGTGGGGGAAATGGCCCGGCTGCACATGGATGAGTCGGGAAGCGGCACCGCTTACACGGGCGGG
Organism: uncultured Anaerolineaceae bacterium; assembly: GCA_964608885.1. GTDB lineage: Bacteria > Chloroflexota > Anaerolineae > Anaerolineales > Villigracilaceae > JACPVF01. Next base: position 2,571 of record CAZSPX010000067.1, read on the forward strand.
AACATCGGTGATCCGCTCATCAATTACGTGGATGAGATGCAGCCCTCCGACCTGGCGATCCTTGAGATCTCGTCCTTCCAACTGGAGCAGATGGATCACTCGCCGGACATTGCCGCCGTTTTGAACGTCACGCCCAACCACCTTGACCGTCATGGGAGCATGGAAGCGTATACGGCTGCCAAGCAGCGCATCCTGGACTTCCAAACCGGGAAGGATACAGCCATCCTGGGCCGCGACGACCCCGGAGCTTGGGGGCTGCGGGAAAGCGTGAAAGGGAAGCTGTATGCCTTCAGCCTGCACCCGCTGGAAGATGGGCTGAGCGGCGCCTACCTGGAAGACGGGCTGCTGAGTGTCCGGGATGGAAATGCCTATGTCCCGCTCATGCTGAGGGAGAAGATCCAATTGCGCGGCGAGCACAATGTGAGCAATGTCCTGGCGGCCTTCACCATCGGCCTGGCCTCGGGGCTGAAGCTGAACCCGATGCTGGAAGCGGTGGAGAATTTCAAAGGCGCGCCGCATCGCATGGAATTGGTGCGCGAGCGTGAGGGCGTACGCTGGTACAACGACTCGATCGCCACCGCGCCCGAGCGCAGCATGGCCGATATCCGCTCCTTCAGCGAGCCAATCGTACTGCTGCTGGGCGGGCGCGATAAGGACCTTCCCTGGGGGCCGCTGGCGGAGCTGGTCCGGGAGCGGGTGAAGCACGTGGTGCTCTTCGGGGAGGCGGCGGAAAAGATCGAAAAGGCGCTGCGCGCCGCGGGGGTCGAAGGCCTGCCTTCCGTCACGCGCTGCGAAGGCCTGGAAGAAGCCGTCCGCACGGCTGCGGAACTGGCGGAACCAGGCGATGTGGTGCTGCTCTCCCCCGGAGGCACGAGCTTTGATGCCTTCAAGGACTTCGCTGAACGAGGAGAAAGGTTTACAGAATGGGTATTGGCGCTTTAATAAAAGAACTGACGCCGTTCACCGCCTCCAGGCGGGGAAATGACAAGCCGGGGCGCGGCTTCGACCTGCCCCTGCTGGTGACGATCATCGCCCTGGTGATCTTCGGGCTGGTGATGCTCTTCTCGGCCTCGTGGGACTTCTCGCTGATCGTCAACGGCTCTCCCAGCTATACGTTCAACCGCCAGCTGGTCATGCTTGCGATCGGGGTGGTCCTGGCGGTGGGAACGGCCTTCTTCGATTACCACCACTGGCGCAAGTACATCGTTGCCTTGATGGCGGTGATCATTGTCCTGCTGATCGTGGTGCTGTTCGCCAACGAGATCCGCCTGGGAGCCAAGCGGGCCCTTTTCGATGGCTCGGTGCAGCCCTCCGAGTTCGCCAAGCTGATCGCGATCATTTACCTGGCGGTGTGGCTGTATTCCAAGCGCGACATGCTGCACGATGTGCAGCTTGGCCTGATCCCGCTGGGCGTGATCCTCGGAGTGCTGGGCGGCCTGATCTACCAGCAGCCGGACCTGAGCGCGGCCGTCACGGTGATGCTGCTGGGCGGGCTGCTGTTCTTCCTTTCAGGCGGGGACCTGAAACAGATCGGCGTGCTGTTGTTGATCGCCGTGGCTGCCGCGTGGCTGGTTGTGCAGGTCAGCCCCACCGGTCACGAGCGGGTCAATTCCTTCCTGGCGGGGATCAAAGACCCGACCCAGGCCTCCTACCATGTACGCCGCTCCTTCGAGGCCATTGTCAACGGCGGCTGGTTCGGGGTGGGCATCGGCAAGTCCACCTCCAAGCTGACCGGCCTGCCCTTCCCTCCCACCGACAGCATTTTCGCGGTCATCGCCGAGGAACTGGGGACGGTGGGCTCCGCCATCCTGGTGGGCCTGTATACGGTGCTGGTCTGGCGCGGGCTGGTAATCGCACGGCGGGCGCCGGATATGCTTGGCACCATCCTGGCTTCGGGATTGGTGATCTGGCTCGGGATGGAGGCGCTGATCAACATGTCCGTGATGGTGGGGCTGCTGCCATTTGCCGGGAATGCCCTGCCCTTTGTCAGCTCGGGCGGCTCCAACCTGATCGCCTCCTTAATGGCGATCGGCATCCTGATGAACATCTCCCGCCAGCACGGCGAGAGCATCCCTGAGGAAGAGGAACGGAGGTCTTTCAGTGCGGTATCTGATCTGCGCGGGGGGGACGGGAGGCGGGGTCTATCCCGCTCTCGCCGTTCACAACGCGCTCGCAGCCAGTCATCCCGGCGTTGAGGCGCTGTGGGTGGGCGGTGAAGGCGGAATGGAAGCGGAACTCGTGAAACGTGCGGGTATCCCATTCCAGAGCATCCCGGCCGCGGGTGTCCACGGCGTGGGATGGCGCGCGCTGCCCGGAAACCTGGCGAAGCTGAGCCGCGGACTGCTGGCCTCGCGCCGCATCCTGAAGGACTTCCAGCCGCAGGCCCTGCTGCTGACGGGAGGCTACCTGGCCTTTCCGATGGCGCTGGCGGGGCGCTCCGTCCCCATGCTGCTGTATGTGCCGGATATCGAGCCTGGTTTTGCGATCAAGGCCGCGGCCCCCTTTGCGGACCGCATCGCAGTGACAGCCAATGATTCGCGCAATTACTACCGGAATATGGGAAAGATCGTGGTTACCGGTTACCCGGTGCGCAGCGAGATGGCGGATTGGAACCGGGAGGACGGCCGGAAGGTGCTGGGCCTGACCTCCGACCTGCCGGTGGTGCTGGTGACGGGGGGCAGCCGTGGAGCGCGCTCCATCAACCGGGCCGTGCTCGAAAAGCTCCCGGACCTCCTGGAGATGGCGCAGGTGGTGCATCTGTGCGGGACGTTGGACCAGCCCGAGGTGGAGGCCGCCGCCTCACGCCTGCCGGGCGCCCTTTCCGGCCGTTACCATCCGATGCCCTACCTGCACGAGATGGGGGCGGCCCTGGCAAGCGCCGACCTGGTGATCTCCCGGGCGGGCGCCTCAGTGCTGGGCGAATATCCGTATTTCGGGCTGCCGGCCATCCTTGTGCCCTATCCTTACGCCTGGCGCTACCAGAGGATCAATGCAGTGGTGCTGGCGCGTCACCGCGCGGCGCTGATCCTTGAAGACCGGTTCTTACAGCAGGAGCTTTACCCGTTGATCACCGATCTCTTGAGAAACCCCGCCAAGCTCGAGGCCATGCGCACAGCCATGCGCGCCCTGCAGCAGCCCGGAGCTGCCGGGGCTATTGCCGCCGAGCTGGCGCGGTTGGCTGAGCCGAGGAGCAGCAATGGTTAGCATATTCTTCTTCTTCTGGTTCCTCGTGATCCTGTTCGGCATCATTGGCACCATGCGCGGCTGGGCCAAGGAAATCCTGGTCACTTTCAGCGTCATCATCGCCCTGTTCATCATTACCCTGCTGGAGAGCTACGTGCCGTTCTTCCGCGTGTTCCTCGAGAATCCGCAGGCCGGCAACGTCAAGAACATCTTCTGGATCCGCACGTCCCTGGTGCTGGTCCTGGCCTTTTTCGGATACCAGACACCCACCCTGCAGCGCTTCGTCGCCGGCGATAAATTCAACCGCGAGCGCCTGCAGGATTCGCTGCTGGGCTTTGTCCTGGGGTTCTTCAACGGCTTCCTGATCATCGGCTCGATCCTGTACTTCATGCACAACGCCGGGTACCCGTATCCCCAGTTCATCTCCGCGCCGCTCACCCAGGAAGCGCAGGATGCGCTCAACCGGCTGGTGGTGTACCTGCCGCCGCGCTGGCTGGGGATCCCGGGTATTTACTTCGCAGTGGCGCTGGCGTTCATCTTCGTCATCATCGTTTTCATCTAGGCGGAAGCGGAACATGACACACGTTCATCTGATCGGCATCGGTGGCAGCGGACTCTCCGCGATCGCCCGCCTCCTCCAGGAGAGCGGCTATGAGGTCACTGGTTCGGACCAGGTGATGAGCCCCTTCGCGCGCGACCTGCAAACCACAGGTGTGAAAGTATACAACGGCCATGCCGCCGAGAACATCAGCGGGGCGGACTGGGTGGTGAAATCCTCCGCCGTGCCGGATGACAACGTGGAGGTGCAGGCAGCCCGCCAGCGGGGAATCCCTGTCTTCAAGCGGGCTGATTTCCTCGGAAAGCTGATGGCCGACAAGCTGGGCATCGCAGTGGCCGGGACGCACGGCAAGACCACCACCACGGCCATGCTCGCCTGGGCGCTCTCGGTGTTGGGACGCGACCCGTCCTTCATCGTGGGGGGGACGCTGAACAATTACGGTGTGAACGCCCGGGCCGGCAAGGGCAACACCTTTGTGATCGAAGCGGATGAATATGACCGCATGTTCCTGGGCTTGAAGCCGCGCATCGAGGTCATCACCAACGTGGAGCATGACCACCCCGATACCTACCCAAGACTCCAGGATATGATGAAGGCCTTCGAGCAGTTTGTGGAGCTGCTGCCCGGCGATGGGACGCTGGTGGCGAGCGCGGAGGATGAAGGCTCGGCGCACATGCTTGCCACTGCCCGCAAGAACGGCCGCAATGTGGTGGCATACAGCCTGCAGGGCGAGATGACCATCAACAGCCCGCACTGGATGCAGGCGCAGAACGCCGGACCCAACGAGCGTGGCGGGTTCAGCTTCAACGCCCTCACGAACCTTGCGCGGACCGAGGACGCGCCGGTCCATGTGGAACTGCAGGTGCCGGGAGAGCACAACGTCCGCAACGCGCTGGCGGCCCTCTCGGTCATGGCGGTCATGGGGCTGTCGCTGAGGAACGCGGCTGCAGCGCTGGGCGAATTCCGCGGGGCGGGGCGGCGCTTCCAGGTGCTGGGGGAGAAGCACGGCATCCAGGTGATCGACGACTACGCCCACCATCCCACCGAGATCCGCGCCACCCTGGCAGCTGCGCGCGCCCGCTTTCCCGGGAGGCGCATCTGGGCCGTCTGGCAGCCGCATACCTATTCCCGCACCCAGGCCCTGTTCTACGAGTTCACGCGCGCCTTCGGGGACGCGGACCAGGTGCTGGTCACCGAGGTGTACCCCTCGCGAGAGCCCAAACAGAGCTTTTCTTCTGCCGAGGTGGTAAGCGCCATGGCCCACAGCTCGGCGCGTTACAGTGGAACGCTGGAAGAAACGACCCGATATCTGCTCGAACACCTTCAAGCCGGCGATGTGCTGCTGGTGTTATCGGCCGGGGATGCCGACCAGGTGAGCGCCAACGTCCTGGCCGGAGTATAGAGGAGGCTGTCATGTCGGAAGAGACGACCAAGAAACGCAGGTACGAGGCGAGCACGATGGGACTGCCGCCGCTCAAGATGGTGCTGGTCCATGCGGATAATGACCGCGCCAACCGGCTGCGACGGCCCATCAAGCGCCGCCGGGTATTGAGCCTGGATGAGCAGAAGAAAATGGAGCTTATCATCCGGCTGATCGAGAGCCTGGAGAGGAAGTAAGCGGAGACCCTGCTGTGACCGTGAAGCGTCCATCCCCCGAAGACCTGCGCCGCCTGTTGGGCGAAGCTGTGCGTGAGAACGTGCCGCTTGCGCCTCATACTTCGGCGCGCATCGGCGGGGCGGCGGACCTGCTGGTGACGGTCAGATCGCTGGACGAGCTGGAGCGGGTTGTAAAAACCCTGTGGGAGAGGGAACTGCCCTTCTTCCTGCTGGGCGGCGGCTCGAACATCCTGGTCAGCGACCGGGGCGTGAGGGAAGTGGTGGTGCTCAACAAGGCCAAGGCGCTGCGCTTCGATGATGCGGGGGCGCCGCAGGTGTGGGCTGAATCGGGCGCCAGCTTCGGCCAGCTTGCCCAGCGCGCGGCCGTGCGCGGGCTCTCAGGCCTGGAGTGGGCGGCAACGGTCCCGGGCACGGTGGGCGGCGCGGTGTATGGAAATGCCGGGGCCTTTGGCGGCGATGTGGCGCACAACCTGGTCTGCGCGGAGGTGCTGACGCAGAACGGACGCCAGACCTGGCCGGCGGAGAAGATGGGCTACGGCTACCGCACCAGCAGGTTGAAGCGCATGGAAGAGAAGGCTGTGGTCCTTGCAGCACGTTTCGCCCTGCAGACCGCGACAAAAGAAGCAGTGTCTGCTAAAATCCTGCAATTCAGCGCCCGCCGCAAGGAGACCCAGCCGCCCGGCGCGAGCATGGGCTCCATGTTCAAGAACCCGGAAGGCGACCATGCAGGGCGGTTGATCGAAGCAGCCGGCCTCAAGGGTACCCGCATCGGCAGCGCAGAGATCAGCACGGTGCACGGGAATTTCTTTGTCAACCACGGCCAAACGAAGGCCGCGGATATCCGCGCCCTCATCCGGCTGGCGCAAAAAACCGTGGAAGAGAAGACGGGTGTGCGGCTCGAGCTGGAGATCGAACTGATCGGTGAATGGGATGACTGAATGATGATGGCTGACAGGCTCCGGGTGGCAGTGCTTTTCGGAGGGCGATCGGGCGAACATGCCGTATCGCTCATGTCCGCGCGCTCGGTGCTCTCCGTGCTGGACCCGCAGAAATACGAGGCGCTGCAGGTGGGCATTACGCCGGAAGGCAAATGGCTCACCGGCGGAAATGTGCTGGAGGCTTTCGAAGCCGGGAACTACGCAGGATTGAAGCCTGTACTGGTCAGCCCGGACCCTTCCGAGCCGGGGCTGTACACGCTGGAAGAAGGCGGTTTGCAGAAACTGAGCGAGGTGGATATCTACTTCCCGGTTCTGCATGGAACCTTTGGAGAGGACGGAACGCTGCAAGGGCTGTTCGAGATGGCGGACGCGGCCTATGTGGGGGCGGGCGTGCTCGGCTCCTCGGTGGGCATGGACAAGGGCCTCTTCAAGGATGTGATGATCGCCAATGACATCCATGTGGTGCCCACCCTGGTAGTCCTGCGCAGCGAGATCGAGACGGACATGGAGTCTGTCATCCAGCAGGCCGAGAGGCTCAGTGCTTATCCGCTCTTCACCAAGCCCGCCAACCTGGGGTCCTCGGTAGGCGTGACGAAATGCAACAGCCGCTCGGACCTGCAGGAAGGCCTGCTGGAAGCTGCCGCTTATGACCGCCGGGTGCTGGTGCAGATGGCCATCCCCAATGCACGCGAGATCGAGATCAGCGTGCTGGGCAATGAGGATGTACAGGTCTCCGTGCCGGGTGAGGTCCTTCCCAGCCGGGAGTTCTATTCCTACGAGTCCAAGTATGTGGACGGGACCTCCGGGCTGGTCATCCCTGCGGAGCTGCCTGAGGTGGTCACCGCCCAGATCCGCTCCATGGCTCTGCAGGCCTATAAAGCGATCGACTGCTCGGGAATGGCCCGGGTGGATTTCTTCGTGGAACGGGATACACAGCGCGTTTACCTGAATGAACTTAACACCATCCCCGGTTTTACACGCATCAGCATGTATCCGAAGCTCTGGGGGGCCAGCGGACTGCCCTACTCGCAGCTGGTGGACCGCCTGATCGAGCTGGGGATGGCCCGCAAGGCCGAACGCGACCGGACACAACATACCTTCAGGAGCGCAGAATGACCGAGAAGAAAACCCAATCCCGCTCGGAATCGGTACGCGGACGGCGGCATCAAGAGCACGGCAAACGGCAAAAACACGCGGCCGAAGAGGCCTACCGTCCCCTGCCTCCTGTCACCTATCGCGAGCGCGGCGGGGTCTCCAACACGCAGCCAAGGCGGAAAGCCAGCGTGCGGCGTTATCACTCCGTTGCGGCGACGCGGCGCGAGAGCGCCCTTAGGCTGCCGCTCCTCCCGCAGGTGCAGGCCGGCCCCAGGCTGATCCCTCTCATCCTGACGCTAGCCCTGGGTGCGGCGGCGTACTTCCTGCTGGCCTCGCCCACCTTCCGGGTGACCGAGGCGCAGATCAACGGCCTCTCGCGGCTCAGCGCGGCGGAGGTCAATTCGGCCCTGGGGATCGGAGGCGAGATCGTCTTCTTCCTGCGCCCCGAGGAGATCGCCACCCGCCTGAGGATCAATTACCCGGAGATCCAATCGGCGCAGGTGACGGTGGAGCTGCCCAATCGGGTGTTGGTGGATGTCAGCGAGCGAAAGCCCGTCATCCTGTGGCAGCAGGGCAGCGGCTTTACCTGGATCGACGAGAGCGGCGTGGCTTTCCGGCCGCGCGGTGAGGCGCCGGGCCTGGTTCCGGTGGCGGCGCAGGGGACCCCTCCCGGCGCCCAGGCCTCCCAGGACGACCCTCTCAGCCCGCCCGCATATCTTTCCCCCGACCTGGTCAAGACCGCCCTCACACTGGCCACCAGCCTGCCCCAGGGCAGCACCCTGACCTACGATGAGAGCGACGGCTTTGGCTGGAACGACAGCCGCGGCTGGCAGGTATTCTTTGGGACCGAGTCCAAGGACGCAGCCCTCAAGCTGCAAATCTATCAATCGCTGGTGGATTCGCTGAACTCGCGCGGCATCACGCCGGCCTTCATCAGCGTGGTCCACACGGACGCTCCGTACTACCGGATGGAAAAGTAATGGAAGAGATTCTGGCAGGCATCGACGTTGGAACGACAAAGATCTGCACGCTGATCGGGCGTGTGGAGGACAACAAGACCATCCGCATCCTGGGGGTGGGCCTTGAGCCTTCGGAGGGCATCCGCAAGGGTGTCATCGTGGACCTGGGAGCGGCCTCACAGGCCATCGCCCGCTCGGTGGAAAAGGCCGAGCAGACCTCGGGCCTGGAGCTGACCTCTGCGCTGGTCAGCCTGGCGGGCGCGCATGTCTCCTCGGTCAACAGCCGCGGGGCCATCGCGGTGCCCCACGGGCAGATCGACCGGGCGGATGTGGCGCGCGCTCTCGACCAGGCGCGGGCCGTGGCCATCCCGCATGACCGGGAGATCGTGCATGTGATCCAGCGCGGTTTCGCGGTGGACGGGCAGGAAGGCATCCATATGCCGGTGGGGATGCATGGCTACCGGCTGGAGGTGGAAGCCCACATCATCACGGCCGCAGCCGCCACGGTGGACAACCTGCGGCAGTGCGTGCGGGCGGCAGGAGTGGATATCGAGTAGTTCGTGCTCAACCCGCTGGCCTCGGCTGAGGTGGTGCTCACCGACCAGGAGCGTGAGATGGGCGTGGCGGTCTGCGATATCGGTGGGGGGACGACCGACCTGGCCATCTACGTGGATGGGGATGTGTGGCACACGATGGTGCTGGCGGTGGGCGGGAACCACATCACCCAGGATATCGCCCACGGGCTGCGGCTGCCCATGCCGCAGGCGGAAGAGGTCAAGAAGCAGCAGGGGCATGCGGTCCGCAATGAGGTGGGCGCCGAGGAGTATTTCAGCATCCGCCCCTTTGGCGAGGACCACCCCACCCAGATCAACCGGCAGGACCTTGCGCACATCATCGAAGCCCGCACCGAGGAGATCTTCAACCTGATCCTGCAGGAGATCAAGCGCTCCGGGTACGACGGACTGCTCCCCGCCGGGATGGTGCTGACGGGCGGCACCTCATCGCTCCCCGGGATCCAGACCGTGGCGCATGAAGTGCTGGGCATGCCTGTACGCACAGCCCGGCCCGAAAACCTGATCGGGCTGGTGGAAAAACTTAACTCGCCCGCCTTTTCCACGAGCGTGGGCCTGCTGCACTGGGCGCTGACCAACAGCGGCCAGGACATGAACCTTGCAAATCCGAAACGGAGAACAAAAGGAGAGAGCAATATGAATTTAGAAGTATTAAAGAACTGGCTCAGACGCCTGCTGCCATAAAGGAGGATACCCAAAAATGACCAATGGATTGACCTGTAAAACCAGTACCGAAGAGTCGCATAAAAAGGCTTTTAAATTTCCGCAACCTGTTTTAAGATTGGCACTGTAGCTGCCAGGAGGAACCAAATGGACCCGACCCGCAAACATAACCCGCAAGTTGAATCCTTTGCCCGCATCAAAGTGATCGGTGTGGGCGGCGGCGGCCAGAACGCCGTCAACCGCATGATGGAGGAAGGCATCCAGGGCGTGGAGTTCATCTCCGCCAACACCGACGCCCAGGCCCTGAGCCTCTCCAAAGCCCCCGTGCGCGTCCGCCTGGGTGACAAGCTCACCCGCGGGCTGGGCGCGGGGGGCGATCCCGAGGTCGGCCGAAAGGCTGCCGAGGAAACCGCGGACGAGCTGTATAACGTGCTGAAAGGCGCGGATATGGTCTTCGTCACGGCCGGCATGGGCGGCGGCACCGGCACGGGCGCAGCCCCGGTGGTCTCGCAGGTGGCCAAGGAATCGGGCGCGCTGACGATCGGCGTAGTGACCCGGCCCTTCACCTTCGAGGGCGGGCGGCGCCAGACCTCTGCAGAGGCCGGCATCGCCAAGATGCGCGAGCATGTCCACACCCTGATCTCCATCCCCAATGACCGGCTGCTCCAGTTGGCGGACAAGAAATCCAGCCTGCAGGATGCCTTCCGTATGGCGGATGAGGTTCTCCACCAGGGCATCGCCGGCATCTCCGAACTCATCACCATCCCGGGGTTGATCAACCTGG
>CAZSPX010000068.1:0-12798 GCA_964608885.1 uncultured Anaerolineaceae bacterium
CGATTCCGTTCAAGACCCCATGGATGTGCTCGCGCCGCGAAGCCAGAAAATCCTGAAGTCCGCAACCGAACTGTGGTCCGAGGATCTCCTCGGCATACGAGGGGGAAACGGGGATAATGGCGTCTGCGGCCCATAAGCCAAGCGGAAGCGGCCTTACGCGCGCCCATTCGGGAAGGTCGGTTTGTGCAAGCGGCAGCCCATAGGATGCCAGTATTTCAGAGACATCCCCTCCCATGAAGGGCAGATTGTGAAGGGTAAGCAGGGAAGCCACCCGCCTGGATCCTTCCTGCCAACGCTTCGCAAGATTACTGTAGACAGCCGCGGCAGTATGCCAGTCATTCGCATGCAGCAGGTTGACACCCCATCCCAATTGGCGGGGCAGTTCCACGGCAGCCAGGGAAAAGAATATGTATTTTTCAGAGTCAAGTTCGGCTTTCAGCGAATACACTGAGCCACTGGAGCGGATCGGGTCGCCTGTAATAAAATAGACCGGCATCCCATCCAGAACCCCTTCAAAAACCTCCACCTGTACTTCCGATCCCCCCCGCGGGACGGAATACACGGTTACCGGCCGGAGGCCTTCAGAACGAATCGCGCTGTGGTACGGCAGTACCAGGCGCAGGTCCAGCTTGAATTCGCCTAAGACCTCCTCGGACAGGTTTCGCAAGGCGCGCGGCAGTGCCCCCGCAACATCTCCCAGCCCGCCAACCTTGATGAATGGGTCGGCCTCAGCGGCCAGAAACAGGACATTCAGGGTCTGTGACATGCGGGTATTTTACAACAAAAAGGCCCAAAAACCTTCCGCCCTCCGGTCAAAGGCGGTAGGGCAGCTCGCGATCCCCGGCCGATTGGCCTGGCTCGAACGGCGATGGCCGTGAATTTATAATCAAAAGACCTGGAACAAGAAATTCCAGGTCTTTTCCAGGGGCGGATGATGGGGCTCGAACCCACAACCACCTGAGCCACAGTCAGGTGCTCTGCCATTGAGCTACATCCGCCATCTTGAGCACACTGCCGTTGGACTACGGCCTGCGTGACGGGCGGTATTTTATCACAAAACTATTTGAGGCGCGCGCCTCAGCCCAGCAGCTTTTGGATGGCTTCCATGGCTGTTGAACGATCTACCACAATCTGCTCGGAGGTAGCGAGACTCTTCAGGGCAACCTCTCCACGTTCCAGTTCGTCGGGACCAAGCATGACCGCAACCCGGACGCCCATACGGTCTGCGTACTTGAGCTGCTTTTGCAGTTTGACAGGCTCTGGATAGGTTAATACGTTCAAGCCCTTAGCCCGTAACTCGCTGGAGAGCTTGAGAGCGGCCGGCCAGAGAGACTCGCTGAAAACCGTCACCATCACAGGGGCCGGGCTTGGCGTGAAGGCCGGAAGGACCCCGCTTTCCTGTAGAAAGAGACCCATCACCACATCGCCCATGGCAAACCCGGTTGCAGGAAGAGGCTCCCCGCCTACATCTGCCATCAGATTATCATAACGGCCTCCACCCAGGATCGCCCGCTTTAGCGAACCAGATTGGTCAAAAGCTTCAAAAACGATGCCCGTGTAATAAAGCAGGCCGCGCATGATATTCGGATCGAACTTCACGTATTCACGGACCCCTAATGCTTCAAGGGCGTTGAACAGGCGAACCAACTCTGGCTGCTCTTTCCAGAGATCAAAGTTCCCGAGGATATCTTTAAGCCCGCTCAGTTGTACGCTGCTCAGTCCAAGATCAAGGGCATAGGCATCCCATTTTTCCGGCTCCATCCTGGAGCGGCGATCCACCAGGTTGGATACCTCCACGCGCTGCTCCGGGAGAATACCCAGTTGAGTAAAGCTGGTCTCCATCAGCCGGCGATCATTTACCAGTATCGCGGCCTTCTCCGGCGTCAGACCAACCGATCGCAAAAAAGTCGCAGCCACCGCGATCAGTTCAGCATCTGCCTCGGGGGAGTCTGCTCCGATGAGATCGATGTTCCATTGAAAGAACTCACGCGTCCTTCCCCTCTGTGGCTGTTCGTACCTCCAAAAAGGGCCAAAGGACCACCAGCGGAGCGGGAAAGCCAGGGAACCCTGCTTGGCCGCGATCATCCGCGCAAGACTGGGGGTAAGCTCCGGCCGCAGGGTAACCACCTCCCCCCCGCGATCCTCAAAAACGAAGGATTGCCTCCTTACCAGTTCTTCTCCTGACTTGGCAGCATACAGCTCCATGGTCTCGATAAAGGGGCCATCCCACTCTTGAAAACCAAAGGATTCGGAAGCGATTTTGGCTTTTTCATAAATATAGTTGCGCAGGGCCATGTCCTCAGGATAGAACTCCCGGGTTCCCTTCACTGAACGAATCAATGATTTCATGAATGCTCCTGGATTGATTGTCCCGCATTTTAGCATATTTGCGGGGTCGAAATTGTATGACAATCGACCCACTCAATAAGGAATAAACGCACTAGTGAATATTTGTGAAAAATAGTACTAATTATCCGAAAGAATACCGATCTGACCGAAAGGAGAGACAAATGCAGCCATTGGATGAGATCAAGCTGGAGCTGCAGAGGATTCCCTGGTTCAGGGAACTGAAAATCCAGCACCTGGACAAGATCGCGCAGATTTCAGAATTGCGGCGCTACAAAGCAGGCGAAGTCATTTTCCGTGAAGGCGAGTATGGTGACCGCGTATACATTGTGCTGGATGGGCGTGTGGCACTGGACATGCTTGTGCATCCCCGCGGCAGGATCCGTTTTTATACCGCCGAAAAATGGGAGGTCTTTGGATGGTCAAGCGTGACCCCCACCGTCCATCAGCGGACGGCTGGAGCAACAGCCGTCATTGATACCCTTGCTGCGTCTGTGGAGGCGGGCAAGCTGCGTGAGCTCTGCGATGCAGATCACGATCTGGGCTATCTCGTGATGCGCCGGCTTGCCAATATTGTCGCAAGCCGCCTGCAGGTCAGCCGGCTCCAGCTTCTCGATATCTTTGCGGAACCGGAGTCGAAGAATGCAAAATGATCAACGCCCCGAGATCGGGAGTACAGTCGTCATCCAAAAGGCGGACTTTGATCGCCTGCTCTCAAACCTCAAGGCCAATAGATATGAATTGCTCGGCCCGCGGATTCAGAATGACACTCTGATCTATGGACCCATCGAATCCCTGCAAGATCTGCCTCGCGGCTTTGTTACGGAACAGGAGGCAGGGCGCTTTAGGTTGGTTCAATCAGGGCACAACCATTATTTTGACCTGATCCCAGGTGCGCAATCCTGGAAGCAATTCCTGTTTCCATCTCAAACTGAGATGTTCAAGCTCCGCAAGGAGGCTGGGACCTGGAAGATCGATTCTCCGAGTCCCGAAAAGCCTTTCTACGCATTTATCGGTGTACGGGGCTGCGAGCTGGCTGCCATCCATATCCAGGACGCTGCCTTCCTGCGACCCGATTTTGTTGACCCGACCTATCATGACCGCAGGGAGAGAGCCTTTATCCTATCGGTAAACTGTCTTCATCCCGCGGGAACCTGTTTCTGCACATCCATGGGCACGGGTCCGCGCGTCGGCGCGGGGTTCGACCTGAACCTGACAGAACTGGAGGATTTATTCATCCTCGAGGTGGGATCAGAGCTCGGCCGTGCTATGATGACAGATGTGCCCTTCGAGGCTGCGAGTGCATTCCTTCTGAACGCGGCCAACCGGGCCATTGAGCACGCCAGCCAGTCAATGGGACGGAAACTGGACACCAGCGACCTCCCGGCACTGATGCTGGACAACCTGGAAAATCCCCACTGGCATTCGGTGGCGAAGCGCTGTCTTTCTTGTACCAACTGCACGCAGGTATGCCCGACATGCTTCTGCTGGGATGCCGTGGATACTTTCTCCCTGGATGGCGTCTCGACAACACGCGCTCGGGTATGGGACTCCTGCTTCAACCCCTCCTATTCCTACCAGGCGGGAGGCAATACCCGTCCCAACATCCAATCGCGTTACCGCCAATGGATCACCCATAAACTTGGAACCTGGAAGCAGCAATATGGTACGTTCGGATGTGTGGGCTGCGGCCGGTGCATCACCTGGTGCCCCGCGGCAATTGATATCACTGCTGAGGTTGCTGCGCTTCGTGAGGAGAACAAGCGATGACAACAACCCTCCCCGCCCCTACTGTACAGGTACATCCGGAGCATCTGCTTGAACCTGTCTGGGCACGGATCACTTCGATCGCTTCTGAAGCCCAGGGAATTTCCACCTACTGGTTCACCTTTGTGGACCCGGCAATCCAGTCCGCCTACCGTTTTCAACCGGGCCAGTTCAACATGGTCTATATCCCCGGCTTTGGGGAAGCAGCCATCTCGATCAGCTCCGATTCAGAGGATCATTCCACTCTCGGACATACGATCCGGTTTGTGGGGAATGTCACCCACGCGGTAAGCCGGCTCAAGGTCGGGGATATCGTCGGGCTGCGCGGCCCGTTTGGATCTGCCTGGCCTATGAAGGAAATAGAGGGAAATGATGTGATCATCGCGGCCGGGGGCATCGGCCTTGCACCATTGCGCCCTGCCATCTACTATATCCTCAATCACCGGGAACGCTTCGGCAAGGTCCAGATCCTGTATGGTTCCCGGACACCGGCAGATCTGCTCTATCCCACAGAGTACAAGAAATGGGAAGAGGCGGGTGTCCAGGTGCATGTGACAGTCGACCGCGCAGACGAGACCTGGCAGGGGCAAGTGGGCGTGGTCCCCATGCTGTTCTACCATTTCCGCATGGAATCCGCGAAGAGCTCAGTATTGGCATGTGGTCCTGAGATCATGATGCGTTTTGTCGTGTTCGAAGGCCTCGCCCGCCGCGTGTCTCCTGAAAACATCTATGTGTCCATGGAGCGCAACATGAAATGCGGGCAGGGCTCCTGCGGTCATTGCCAGCTAGGACCCTACTTCATCTGCAAGGATGGTCCGGTTTTCCGTTTCGATGCCCTGCAGCCCTACTTCAACGTGGAGGAGTTCTAATGGCATCCCGTAGACCCACTCTTGCCGTTCATAAATTCTCCTCCTGCGATGGCTGCCAGCTTTCCATTCTCAACATGGAAGATGAGCTGTTGAGCCTTGCAGGGGCATTGGATATCGCTTATTTCCTGGAGGCTTCGCGGGCCACGCGTCCCGGTCCGTATGACATTGCCATCGTCGAAGGCTCGGTAACCACGGAGCATGAAATTGAAAAGATCAAGGAGATCCGCCAGGAATCCAGGATCTTGATCGCCCTGGGAACCTGCGCCACTGCGGGCGGCATCCAATCGCTGCGGAATTTCACGGATGCATCGGCTCTTGCCAGCCAGGTATATCCACATCCTGAGTACCTGAGCTATTTACCGACGGCCACTCCCATTGGCGAGCATGTAACCGTGGATTACGAGCTTTGGGGCTGTCCGGTAAACAAGTCGCAGGTCCTGGAGGTGGTGATCTCATTGTTAAACAACCGCCGCCCAAACCTCCCCGCCTATTCTGTTTGCCTGGAATGCAAGCGTCGCGGGACAGTCTGCGTAATGGTTGATAAAGGGACCGCCTGCCTCGGTCCCGGCACCCAGGCTGGATGCGGAGCCCTCTGCCCCGCCAACGGGCGAGGCTGCTACGGCTGTTTTGGCCCGTTCCGCGGCGCCAACCTGGGTTCACTTTCAGAGATCCTCCTCCAGGCAGAAAAGGTTCCGGGGGATACAGTTCGCCTCTTCCGCGGTATCAGTGGGTATGCTCCGGCCTTCCGCGGGGCTGCCGAAGCCTTGATCACCAGGAAGGAGACCAAATGAAAAACATTGAAGTACCTGCCCTTGCACGTGTGGAAGGAGAGGGAGGCCTTTTCATCGGCCTGCAGGATGGCAAAGCCGTTCAGGTGCGCCTGGATATTTACGAGCCGCCGCGCTTTTTTGAAGGGTTTCTGATCGACCGCTTTCTGCAGGAGGTCCCCGACATCACCGCACGCATTTGCGGTATTTGTCCGGTGGCGTATCAGATGAGCTCCGTGATGGCGTTGGAGAGCGCCCTGGGGATCACTGTCGATCCCCCGGTCCGTTCACTTCGCCGGCTCATGTACTGCGGAGAATATATCGAGAGCCATGCACTTCATATCTACCTCCTGCAGGCGCCAGATCTCCTGGGGAAGGAATCGGCTCTTGAATTGGCAGAAGTAGCCCCCGAGGTGGTGAAGGATGCTCTGCGACTGAAGAAGATCGGCAATGACCTGCTGAAGGCTATCGGGGGACGCTCGGTTCACCCGGTCAGCGTTTGTGTGGGCGGCTTTTACCAATGGCCGGCCGCAGAAAAGCTGAAGGCTCTGCTCCCGGATCTCGAATGGGGACTTGAGGCCGCAAAAAGCTGCGCAGCATGGGCAGCAACGCTTCCCTACCCTGACCTGGAAATCGATTATGAATCCGTCGCTCTTCACCGCTCAGATGAGTATGCGGTCGTGGATGGAGAGATCTGGTCTTCGCGCGGCCGAAAACTCTCCATTTCTGAATTTGAGACAGCCTACATGGAAGAGCACGTGCCGCACTCGAACGCTCTACACGGGCACACCACAGAAGGATCGACCTATCTGGTCGGTCCCCTGGCCCGTATCAATCTCAACTATGAGCAGCTCAATCCTGCCGCACGGGAGGCCTTGCGCGCGACCGGGATAGAACTGCCGCTCAAGAATCCTTACAAGGCGCTGATCGCACGCGCAATTGAGCTTGTCCATTACTATGAAGAGGCGATCAAGCTGATCAATGGTTATGATCCCCATGGTCCTGCGCACTTGGAGCTCAGGCTTAAGGCTGGCGAAGGCGCCGGGGCTACCGAGGCTCCGCGCGGTCTGCTGTTCCACCGGTATCGCATCGATGATCACGGACTGGTCAAATTCGCCCGCATCACCCCGCCCACTGCACAAAACCTACCCCGCATCGAGGCAGACCTGATGGAACTGGCCCCCAGGATCATCTCAATGCCCGAGGCCGAGGCTACACTTACCGCCGAGCATCTGGTCCGGTCTTATGACCCCTGCATCTCTTGCGCCACCCATTTCCTGAAGCTGAAGGTGGAGAAGATCTAGGCGGTACAAGGCTCCAATGAAAATACTGGTAATCGGTATTGGACAAAGCATGCGCGGCGATGATGGAGCCGGCCTGGAGGCCGTGCGCCGCTGGCAGCAAGCCTATCCGAGAAGCTCTAAGCGTCCTGAAATCACGGTGGAAACCAGTGAATTACCCGGCCTGGATTTCCTCGATCTGCTCAAGGATGCGGATGCGGCAACCCTTGTGGACGCGGTTTGCAGCGGATCACCCGCTGCGACCATCCATCGCCTGGATCCACAACAGCTTTCCGCATTCCCCGATGTCTCTCGATCAGTCCATGGATGGGGCCTGGCGGAGACCCTCGCTATGGCGGGGAAGTTGAAATTACCGGCCGCCAGGATTCCCATCCAGATTATTGGTATTGAGGCAGCACAAATGGAGATGGGAGAGATTCTGAGCCCACAGATCGTAGCGGCCATGCCCCAGATCTGTACCGCGATCGAGGAAAGCGTGCAAAGTCTTCTGAGGTGATAAAAAGACAGGACGGCGCCCGGGCGCCGTCCTGTCTTTTTAACCTGTTGTATAATTGCGCTTGCTCCCGGCAGGGAAGAGAGGCAAAAATGGAAATAAACTACCAGGAAACCAGCAAAGATCTTCTTACCCGTATCGATATTCACGAGAAATATGGCTCGGCCAATATCGACGAATGGACCAATGCGCTTTTAATGCCCCAGCCCGGGATGAGGATCCTGGATATCGGCTGCGGCGCTGGCAAATTATGCTTCCTTTTCAATCAGTTTACGCACGGCCGAGCTCAAATTATCGGTGGAGACTTTTCAGAAGAACTTCTCGGAAAGGCCAGGGAAAAGAACCAGCAACTCGGTGCGGATGTTGAATTCCAATTTCTGGACTTCAACAAGCCGTTTGATTTCCTGAATGACACTTTTGATCTGTGCACCAGTGCTTTCGCCATTTATTATGCATCTGACCTGAAATTCACCTTTGGTGAAGCGCATCGCGTCCTGAAGCCCGGCGGGCGGCTCTTTGTCTCCGGCCCGCTCCCGGAGAACAAGCAGATGTTTTATGACATCATTCGGGAAGCCACGAACGTGGCGATCCCTCCCATGCCCGGATCCAGCCGGTTCAAAGGCGAGATCTTCCACACTATTGAGAGCATCTTCTCCCATACCGAGCTGCATAAATTTGAGAATCACCTGACCTTCCCGGCCGTGGAGCCATTTATCGAATACGTGCGCGCCTCGCTGAGCGAGGACCGAAAGTTATGGACATCCATGTTCAATGGCAAAGACGAATATGAGGAGCTCGTCGGGAAAATCCAGGGCGTTGCCCGGCGCTGGTTTGACCGCGACGGCAAGCTGGTCATGACCAAAGTGGTCGGCGGAATCCTGGCGGCCAAATAAGTTTCCCTGAAGAATTCCACCCCATGAATTTCTTTGGCAGGAAAGTCCTCTTCATTGGCGCCCATCCCGATGACATCGAGCTGGGATGCGGTGCCCTGATCCATCACATTATTAATGAGACGGATGTACTGTGTGTCACCCTATCGGACAATCAGAAAAACCCCGATCTGAAAGACCTCCGGGACGAACACCTGCAATCCATGGCAGTCCTCGGGGTGCCTTTGGAAAAGGTCATTTTTGGGCCCTTTACAACGCGCGTGTTTCCTGATTCCCGCCAGGAGATCCTGGAGTATTTCCTGAAGTTCCGGCGGGAATTCCAGCCCGACCTGATATTTGTGCACTCGCGCCATGATATCCACCAGGATCACAATGTGATCACAGAGGAAGCGCTGCGAGCCTATCGGGGAATTACCGTCCTGGGCTACGATGTGGTCAGGTCCTCCTACGGATTCTTTCCTCATTTCATTGTGGAAGTTTCCGAAGAGGATGCACAAAAGAAGGTTGACGCACTGGCATGCTACGATACTTACCGAGACCGGTATTATTTCAACAGCGAGCTGACGCGTTCCATCATGGTTCGACACGGCGCCCTCGGTGAATGCCCGCTGGCTGAGGGATTTGATATTTTGCGAATCGTGGGCACATTCGAAAAGTGCGCCTAGCTCCTGCTCGTCCTGTTCGCCTTACCTGATACCGTACGAGTCCGCAAACCGCTTCCCGGCCGGAGAAAATCTCATGCAATTTCAATTGCTGCTCCAGGAATTAACCTGCAGTTCCCGGACGATTACAGCCCTTCTCGACGGGATTACTCCAGAGGAAGCCCGCATCAAACCTGATGAAAATTCCTGGTCGATCCTGGAGGTGACCTGTCACCTGCTGGACGAGGAAAAAGAGGATTTCCGGGAGCGCCTGGGTTTCATCCTTCACCACCAAAAGGGGAGCTCCCTGCGACCGATCGATCCCCAGGGCTGGGTAAGCGGGCGCAAGTATAACCAGCAGGATTTTGAGAAAAGCAGGACCGAACTTACTGCTGAACGGGTTCGCTCTCTTGAATGGTTGCAAGGGCTTGCAGAAGCAGACTGGTCTACATCCTTCAACACGGGCCAGTTTGAGGTCTCAGCCGGCGATATGCTGGCCTCCTGGGTTGCCCATGACAACCTGCACATACGGCAGCTTGTGGAGCTTCGCCGGCAGTACATCCTGAAGATCTCGATCCCCTTCCAGGTTGATTACGCCGGGGAATGGTGACCAAATTGAATGTAAAAAAAGAGCCTGCCGGCTCTTTTTATTCTCTGGGCACGCCCAGCCAGAGTATTCCATCCCGGACCTGGACCGGATAAGCCGGGATATCCACCACAGCCGGCATCTGCATCACCTTTCCCGTCCTGACGTCGAACTCGGCGCCGTGACGCGGGCAGACGATATTAAATCCCTCCAGGTCGCCATCACCCAGCGGCCCGTCGTCGTGTGTGCACACATCCCCGATCGCAAAGAATTGACCGGCGATATTAAACATGACGATCGGGCGGTCAGCGATCTCCACAAACAGGCGCTCCCCGTTTGGCAGATCTTCTACCGGAGCGATCTCCACGAATTCCACCCTGGTTTCATCCAAAGCCGTGTAATTGAACATCATTCCTCCCCGTGCGCTCGAGAGGCCGGTCATGCCGGCAGATCACTCCACCAGGTCATCACTGGCCGCGCCGAGGCCATACACACCGGCCTTCAGCACCTTTAGCGAAAGCAGTGCACACTTGAGCCGCACCGGTCCAAGCTCAATGCCCAACAGGTCAAGGATATCCTGCTTGGTCATCTGCTTGACTTCCTCCAGGGGTTTGCCAATGATCGATTCCATCAGGAGGTCAGCCGAGGCTTGCGAAATGGCACATCCGTGACCGTCAAAGCGCGCTTCCAATACTTTTCCGTCCTCCCCCACCCTCAGATCGACCTGGATGTGATCCCCGCACAGGGGGTTGTTATCGGCAAACGAAATATCATGCGGATCCAGTCGTCCGCGAAAAGAAGGATTTTTATAATGTTCAATGATGACTTCTCTGTAGAGATCGTCCATGTCACTCCATACTTCGCTCTCTAGCTGAAGATCTCCTTCACCTTGTACAGCCCCTCCACCAGCAGGTCCACTTCCTCCCTCGTGTTATACAAATAGAAGGAGGCTCTGCTCGTGGCAGGAATCCCGAACTTCTCGTGCAGCGGCTGGGCACAATGGTGACCGGCGCGCACTGCTATTCCATCCCGGTCAAGGATCTGTGCCACATCATGAGGATGTACACCTTCAAGAGTGAAAGCTGCGACACCCCCCTTCTTCTCCGCTCCCGGGCCAAAGACCCGCACCCCTGGGATTTCCTCCAGCCGCTCTAGCGCATACGTGCCGACCTCGTGCTCATGCGCAGCAATGGCCTCCATCCCGATCCCGGAGAGATAATCCACTGCCGCTCCAAATCCTATGGCCTCGGCGATCGCCGGTGTGCCGGCCTCGAATTTATGCGGCAGGGAATTGGGTCGAAAAGACCGCAATTTTACTTCGCGGATCATATCTCCCCCACCCATGAAGGGAGGCATGCCATCCAACAAGGCTGCCTTGCCGTACAACACCCCGATCCCGGTTGGACCGCACATTTTATGCGCAGAGAACGCCAGAAAATCCGCGCCCAGCGCCTGCACATCAACCTTAAGATGGGGAACTGATTGCGCGCCATCCACAAGCGTGAGTGCGCCGGCAGCATGCGCGAGACGGATGATCTCGGCAGCGGGGTTGATGGTGCCAAGGACGTTCGACATATGCACGAACGAGACCAGCCGGGGGGCGCGTTCCAAAAGCTTTCTGTAGATATCGAGGTCCAACAACCCGGCCTCGCTGACCGGAATGAACTCGAGCTGGATCCCGCGGTCGCTTGCCAGGATCTGCCAGGGAACCAGGTTGGAGTGGTGCTCCATCTCGGTCAAAAGAACCAGATCGCCGGGGCGCAGATGGGCGCGGGCCCAGCTGTATGCCACCAGGTTGATTGATTCGGTGGTATTGCGCGTAAAAATGACCTGGGAAGCTGAGGGCGAGTTGATGAAATCTGCGATCTTTCCGCGGGCCCCTTCGTACATCGCTGTGGCTTCCTCGGCAAGCGTGTGTACGCCGCGATGGATATTGGCGTTCGAACGCCGGTAGAAATCATCCATCGCCCCGATCACAGAATCTGGCTTCTGACTGGTTGCCGTGGAATCCAGATACACCAGCCGGGTCCCCGGCCGGGTTTCCCGATCCAGGATCGGAAAATCCCTGCGGATTTGCTGAATGTCGAAATGCATTGATTTGACCGATTCGAGCGGATACGCGGTTGTTTCCGCCTAGTAGTCCGGGATTTCTTTCTTCGAGGTTTTTCTGGTTTTTCCAGCCACTGCACGGATATGTTCGGAAGTGAGGGGATACCACAGGATACGGTCAGGCACCATCCACCCATCGGTCAGGAACACATTCGAGCGGAATTGGACTGCCACCATCTTGTTATCGACCTGGACCACGATCCCCTTGATCCAGCCGCGCACGCGATCATTGTTTTTCTCATGATCGCAAAACACCTCGACCGAATCGCCGACCTCGAAGGCATGTTCAGAGCCCGGCGCCCGCATATAGGAAAACTGTCCCACACGCCCTCCGTGAGGCTTGGTCCGCACCACGCCTGCAGGCGAGGTGCGATTTGCACGAGGATTGCTCATTTTCTTATCCTTCATTATAGATTGAATATTCCCAAAAGAGTCACACCAACCCCATTCCCATTTGACCGATTTGCATCAGCTTGCCATCTTTCCGGATATATATTGCTGAAAACGCTCCCTGACACCCTCAAAAGGGATACGCTGGAAGATCGGATCGAAAAAACCCTCGACAACGATTCTTTCGGCCTCAGCCTGAGGGATGCCGCGTGATTTCAGATAAAAGAGCGGCTCAGCTTCCAGCTTTCCCACGGTCGCGCCATGGGTGCAGCGCACATCATCGGCCAGGATCTCCAGTCCAGGGATCGAATCCGCACGGGAGCCATCGCTAAGAACCAGATTCCGGTTGGCCTGATAACCATCCGTCTTCTGTGCTCCCGGAGCGACATAGATCATTCCCTGCCAGACCGACCGGCTTTTCCCCTCAAGTGCGCCCTTGAATAGCAGATCGCTGGTGGTGTTGGGTGCCAGGTGATTCTGCTGGGTGTCATGATCAAGGTGCTGGTTCCCATCTGTGAAATAGAACCCTGACATCCGCCCTGTGGCGCCTTGCCCCGCCAGGTCCAGCTCCGAGAAATTCTTGGTCAGGCGCGAACCGCTCGCGCCGAAAATCCAGTCAAGATTCCCATCTCTTTTCAC